>JADJJT010000005.1 GCA_016706405.1 Sphingobacteriales bacterium | reverse complement strand
ACCGATTATAAGCCATTTTAAAGGACGACAACCAAAATATGAAAATCATCAACTATTTAGCTGACAAACTATTCCGACACCAGAAGAAATTGGAAAATTATTGCAATATTTCTTCTTTGCCTGACAATTAGTTTTCGTTTCACAAATTTCAAAACAGAGTGGCTATGGAGTGACAAAACTTACATTGCTGTCATTTTAGTTTTAATGTTAATTTCAATAGCACTTATTTGGATAAAATTGAAAAGGTAAAGACCGATAATTTAATCAAACTTATAAAAACTGAAATAATTGCAAACAGAACGAACACAGAAAATCAGTTAGACAAATTATCAGCTAAACAAAAACAGGTTTTTGATTTGATAGTAACTGGAAAATCAAACAAGGAGATAATGGATGAATTATGTATTGAGTTAAGCACTCTTAAAACACACATAAATAAGATTTATAAAATACTCGGAATAACATCACGACAACAGATTAAAAAGTTGAAAATCTGAGACTAAAACCCTTTATGCCGACAATTATTCAACAAATCAACCTTTTTTCAACCCTCTATCAACCCCTATCAACCTTGACGGACAGCAACGAACAGACTAATTTTGCAGCTCACAATTTAAATAAAGAGAAAATGAAAAAAGAAATCTGTTTATGTCCACAACAATAATGTGTGGACTTTTGTTGCTGCATTTACGTTCAAAGGTGACCAAATTACTTGGTTATGGGCTGACAATAAACCCGTAGCAATTATTTTAGGCATCTTAGCTATTGTATTAGGAACACAATGGATAAAGTATCAAAGACTATTGAATAATGCAAAACAGAATTAGAAGAATGTAACAAAAACGGCTTATAACACGGGTTTGGCAAAAGTGGCGGTTCAGTGCTCCGCAGACACATTTGTGGTTAATCAAACATTTGTTCATCGCATCAACATTTGTGGTGAAAATCGCCACCTTCGCCAAGCCCTAAACCGTTATATAAAATTATCAGAAAAATTTATAGGAAAACACGGTGAAAATTTGCAATTTTGTAGGTCGCTTGAAAACTTAGTAGTTTTCCGGAACTATTAACTCGGCCAGCACGGTTAGTCGTTTGCCGACTGTTGTGCTAAAGTATCTGGAAAGTATAAACTTGCAGGCAGATAAAATAACATTTATATAACAATGGCTTTACGATTAGGCGGGCGGAAGTGTTATTTCAAGGGAAGAATTTTCTAATAAAAGTTGGAAATGTATTGTAAATTTGTGCTTCGTAAACCGCCCAACGCAAAGCCCGGGCGTTATATAAAATTATCAGAAAAATTTATAGGAAAACACGGTGAAAATTTGCAATTTTGTAGGTCGCTTGAAAACTTAGTAGTTTTCCGGAACTATTAACTCGGCCAGCACGGTTAGTCGTTTGCCGACTGTTGTGCTAAAGTATCTGGAAAGTATAAACTTGCAGGCAGATAAAATAACATTTATATAACAATGGCTTTACGATTAGGCGGGCGGAAGTGTTATTTCAAGGGAAGAATTTTCTAATAAAACTTAAAAATGTATTGTAAATTTGTCCTTCGTAGGCCGCCCAACGCAAAGCCTTTTCCGTTATATAAAATTATCAGAAAAAATTTATAGGAAAACACAGTAAAAATTTGCAATTTTGTAGGTCGCTTGAAAACTTAGTAGTTTTCGGAACTATTAACTCGGCCAGCACGGTTAGTCGTTTGCCGACTGTTGTGCTAAAGTATCTGGAAAGTATAAACTTGCAGGCAGATAAAATAACATTTATATAACAATGGCTTTACGATTAGGCGGGCGGAAGTGTTATTTCAAGGGAAGAATTTTCTAATAAAACTTAAAAATGTATTGTAAATTTGTCCTTCGTAGGCCGCCCAACGCAAAGCCTTTTCCGTTGCTTGCAATAAAGCCCCATTAATGTTTGTAAATTATTTATAATCAGTGTTTTATGTTGTTTTTGCGAGTTTTATTGGTGTTAAGATTAGAATATCAAAATCAAACGCGGCAGGGCATTTTGAAAGACAAAACGAATGAGTAAAATTTTAATACTTGAATAAAAATCAAACGCAGTAGGGCATTTTAAACGGCAAAACGAATAAGTGAAATTTGAATGCTTGAATGAAAATCAAACGCGGGAGGGCATTTTGAACGGCAAAATGAATGAGTAAAATTTGAATACTTGAATAAAAATCAAACGCAGTAGGGCATTTTAAACGGCAAAACGAATAAGTAAAATTTGAATACTTGAATAAAAATCAAACGCAGTAGGGCTTTTTAAACGGCAAAACGAATGAGTAAAATTTGAATGCTTGAATGAAAATCAAACGCAGCAGGATATTTTGAACGGTAAAACGAATAAGTAAAATTTGAATGCTTGAATGAAAATCAAACGCAGCAGGACATTTTAAACGGTAAAACGCATGAGTAAAATTTTAATACTTGAATAAAAATCAAACGCAGCAGGGCATTTTGAATGATATAACGAATAAGTGAAATTTTAATGCTTGAATGAAAATCAAACGCAGCAGGGCATTTTAAACGGCAAAACGAATAAGTAAAATTTTAATACTTGAATAAAAATCAAACACAGTAGGGCATTTTAAACGGCAAAACGAATAAGTGAAATTTTAATGCTTGAATGAAAATCAAACGCAGCAGGGCATTTTAAACGGCAAAACGAATGAGCGAAATTTGAATACTTGAATGAAAATCAAACGCAGTAGGGCGTTTTGAAATACAAAACGAATGAGTAAAATTTTGATATTTAAATCAAAAAGTGAGTTTTGGAAAAACTTGAAGAAATTGTTTAAATTGTGGTTATGTTGGAGCGGAAAGCTTGATTTTTTAGAGCTTCGCTCTTTTGTGTGGCGAAATTCTCAACATCACTCGGAGTTAAAGCTTACTGCAAGCAACAATGTGCTGCCGTCAACGCGCCGCCCGTGCTCTTTTTCAAAGGTGCGGCGCGCTGCGGCAGCACTAACGTTATATAAAATTATCAGAAAAATTTATAGGAAAACACGGTGAAAATTTGCAATTTTGTAGGTCGCTTGAAAACTTAGTAGTTTTCCGGAACTATTAACTCGGCCAGCACGGTTAGTCGTTTGCCGACTGTTGTGCTAAAGTATCTGGAAAGTATAAACTTGCAGGCAGATAAAATAACATTTATATAACAATGGCTTTACGATTAGGCGGGCGGAAGTGTTATTTCAAGGGAAGAATTTTCTAATAAAACTTAAAAATGTATTGTAAATTTGTCCTTCGTAGGCCGCCCAACGCAAAGCCTTTTCCGTTATATAAAATTATCAGAAAAATTTATAGGAAAACACGGTGAAAATTTGCAATTTTGTAGGTCGCTTGAAAACTTAGTAGTTTTCCGGAACTATTAACTCGGCCAGCACGGTTAGTCGTTTGCCGACTGTTGTGCTAAAGTATCTGGAAAGTATAAACTTGCAGGCAGATAAAATAACATTTATATAACAATGGCTTTACGATTAGGCGGGCGGAAGTGTTATTTCAAGGGAAGAATTTTCTAATAAAACTTAAAAATGTATTGTAAATTTGTCCTTCGTAGGCCGCCCAACGCAAAGCCTTTTCCGTTATATAAAATTATCAGAAAAATTTATAGGAAAACACAGTGAAACTTTGCAACTTTGTAGGTCGCTTGAAAACTTAGTAGTTTTGGAACTATTAACTCGGCCAGCACGGTTAGTCGTTTGCCGACTGTTGTGCTAAAGTATCTGGAAAGTATAAACTTGCAGGCAGATAAAATAACATTTATATAACAATGGCTTTACGATTAGGCGGGCGGAAGTGTTATTTCAAGGGAAGAATTTTCTAATAAAACTTAAAAATGTATTGTAAATTTGTCCTTCGTAGGCCGCCCAACGCAAAGCCTTTTCCGTTATATAAAATTATCAGAAAAATTTATAGGAAAACACAGTGAAACTTTGCAACTTTGTAGGTCGCTTGAAAACTTAGTAGTTTTCCGGAACTATTAACTCGGCCAGCACGGTTGGTCGTGTGCTGACTGTCGTACTAAAGTATCTGGAAAGTATAAACTTGCAGACAGATAAAAATAACATTTATATAACAATGGCTTTACGGTTAGGCGGGCGGAAGTGTTATTTCAAGGGAAGAATTTTTCTAATAAAAGTTGGAAATGTATTGTAAATTTGTGCTTCGTAAACCGCCCAACGCAAAGCCCGGGCGTTATATAAAATTATCAGAAAAATTTATAGGAAAACACGGTGAAAATTTGCAACTTTGTAGGTCGCTTGAAAACTTAGTAGTTTTCCGGAACTATTAACTCGGCCAGCACGGTTGGTCGTGTGCTGACTGTCGTACTAAAGTATCTGGAAAGTATAAACTTGCAGGCAGATAAAAATAACATTTATATAACAATGGCTTTACGGTTAGGCGGGCGGAAGTGTTATTTCAAGGGAAAAATTTTCTAATAAAAGTTGGAAATGTATTGTAAATTTGTGCTTCGTAAACCGCCCAACGCAAAGCTGAGCGTTATATAAAATTATCAGAAAAATTTATAGAAAACACGGTAAAATTGCAATTTTGTAGGTCATTGAAAACTTAGTAGTTTTGGAACTATTAACTCGGCCAGAGGGAAGTAGTGTGCCGACTGTCGTGCTAAAGTATCTGGAAAGTATAAACTTGCAGGCAGATAAAATAACATTTATATAACAATGGCTTTACGGTTAGGCGGGCAGAAGTGTTATTTCAAAGTGAGAATTTTCTAATAAAAGTTGGAAATGTATTGTAAATTTGTGCTTCGTAAACCGCCCAACGCAAAGCCCGGGCGTTAGCTGCAACTTTCGCGGGACGTTTTGCTCCGTGTAAGTTACGGCACAAACGTAACAGGACAATGATGACAAACAATATTTATTACGACACTTCGTAACGACAACAAAAAACGGAACGCATTTTTCACTAAAAAGTGGAGACCAGCTACCACTTCAAAAACGGGGCGAAACCGAAAAGCCATATGAGTAGGACAATTAAAAATTCAACGACATGAAAAAACTTTTGACAATTCTGATGGCAGTTGCGTTAATGGCGACAGTGTCATCTTGCAAGAAAGACGACCCAAACGACCCAAACAATCCTAACGCTGCACCTTGTGTTCAGAACAACACCGGCACACTTAAAGTTGATAGCTACAAAGACGACCCTTATTACATTTATGTAAACGGTGCATATAAAGGGACAGTGGGTGCTTACGGTGTTGTTTCCTATACAC
This sequence comes from Sphingobacteriales bacterium, assembly GCA_016706405.1. Classification (NCBI taxonomy): domain Bacteria; kingdom Pseudomonadati; phylum Bacteroidota; class Sphingobacteriia; order Sphingobacteriales; species Sphingobacteriales bacterium. Next base: position 61,206 of record JADJJT010000005.1, on the reverse strand, counting down.
TGTCTGCGGGGACTTACTCGACAAAATATACGCAAAAGAGTGGTTACATTCTTTATCCGACAGAATACACATCTTCTGTGAACATAACCAAGTGTTACGAGACGACAGTAAAAATTCAGTAAAGCACAGAGCATTTCTGAATTTCGCGTTTAGTTACTATCGGCTTTGTTTGTTGTTGCTTTTCTCGTCTGACAGTCTGCCGACCGTCTGACGAGAAAAGCAGCAGCTAACAGCACATTTGCGTCAGGCGGGGTGACGTTCTTCGTAGAAAATTTTGTGCATATTTGAAGTGCAGTTCTTCGTATCAAGTGTGGTGCTTAAAATCCCGCCCGAACGCAAATCTGCGAAACGTTATGCGATACCTACAAGAGATTGTAACCAATAAAAACATTAAATACAAAGTATGAATGATATTATAACGAACGGAACAGAAATAAAACAACGAATAATTTCCGAGATTGAAAAGGCAAACCAAAATATATTCGTGGCTATGGCTTGGTTTACCGATAGAGATATAGCCAATGCTATCATCAATGCAAAAAAGCGAAATATTACGGTAGATATTATCCTTTCATCAAACGCTCAAAATGAGACCGTAAAACAAATGTTTAAAGCTGAAAACATAAGTATTCACGCTTTTGAAACAGGAGATGAAAGAGGAATGATGCATCACAAGTTCTGCCTTATTGATAATAGAATTTCAATAAATGGTTCTTATAATTATTCATATAATGCAAGCAACAATAATGTTGAAAACATTCAAGTAACAGATGATTTAAATACATATCGACAACTATTTGCTGAATTTGAAAGACTGAAATATAATATTGACCACCAAATAGATGTAAACATAAATTCAGCAAATCCTATGGAACAAGTTATTACAAAAGCAAAAACAGTTCAACCAATAGACACGGCTGACTCTTTTACGCAACAACTATCAAATTTAATTTATACAACAGCAAACATAAATACTGAAAGCTATAGAAAACAAGGCTATGATAATTCAAAGGAAAGCTCAGGTAGTATAGATATATTTAAAACGCATTATGACGAAATCAAAGAGCAAATAAAAATGTTTGCTACTGACGACAGTTTGAGTAGTAAGAAAAACATAATCTCTCAAAATATCAAATCTGCCTTTGAAAGTAAGAAAGCTGAAATAGACACAGACAAACAAAATGAAATCAATAAAATAAATTCAAATAATGAAATAGACCTACGACAAGTAAACTCAAAAATCACTGATTTAAAACAAGAAAAATCAATCCTTGAATCAGGCAACAAAAGCACGGGAGAAAAAGGACTACTTCAAATAAATAATGAAATTGAAAAAAATAAATTAGAAAGAAACTCATTAGAATCATCCTTTGTAATTAAAAAGTTTTGGTCGGTTGGAACTGTCTTTGCAATATTAGGATTAACAGTTTTTATTTATTATCTGTCAATGTTTTTTGCTTCAGCAATGTACAAAGTGTTTTTTGAAGGAAATGTAATTCGCAATTCTTTGGAAGCAGGAATAAACCCGGGTCTTCCGCAACTTGTGGATGCTAATGCAATCGTAAAAATCTTTAAAATGCAAGGAACTTTATTTGGCATTATGGCAGGTTTATTCTTTTTAATTCCAATTTCATTATCAAATTTAAAACTCTTTGGGAGCAAAAAGAAGTGGGTCAATATTTTAAGTTTTTGGGTTGGCGTTTTAATTTTTGACATTATAGTTGCCGTAATGGTTGCAATGAATACAGATGAGATAAAGAGTTTATTAATTGGAAAAGAATCACAACTTCAAATTTGGGAAGTAGTGAAACACGGAGAGTTTTGGCTCATTTTTGTTTTTGGGATGTTACCACTAATAATTACACACTTTATCATAGAATATATAGTTAATGCTTACCAAAAATCCCAACGTCAATTGGTTGATGCTGAAAAGAATAAACAGATTGAAATGTTAGATAAAGCATTACTTGATTTGAATCTAAACAAAGAACTTCTTTTAAAAGAAATTAAAGAAAAGGACGAATCTATAAAACAGAAAAATGATGAATTAGAACGATTAGAAAAAGAATTAAATACACAGCAAAATAATATTGAAAATCTATTTACAGAACTGCAAAAAAATCTAAAAGCGATTTACGATGATTTTATGACTCGAATTACCAGCGGGAAAATCTTTACTGATGAAATCCTAAATAGTGTTTCAACAGCGTATAAAACAGGTTACATTGAATACCTACCTGAACTTTATGCAGAAAAAGAAGTTGCAAACAGAGTTAGAGCAATAGAACAAGTAGTCATAAATAATCGTTAGTCTGAAAATGAAGAAATTATTATTCTTTTTTGCAACTTCATTATTGTTGCAATCTTGTATGCCTGAACCGCAAAATAAAACACTGACATATCAAAATATAGTTATTCTTTCAGATATGACTGATAGAATAGAACCAAAAATAAATGGCACAGTTATAAACCAACAATACCCTCCTAAAGACCTTGCGGAGATAAATAAGATTCTCAACTTTTTTAGGAACGAATGTGTTAAGCCAGGTGAAAAAATTGGAGACAAATCATGCCTTTATTTCTCAACTTTTTCTGATGAAGTTAAATACACCATTGATATAAGTAAAATTAAAGATTTAGGTAGTAAACAAAAATTTATCAATTCAACAGGAGAATATGAGGGCAAAGGTTTAGACTATGAAATAGATGTCTTAAAACAAAAAGCAAGTGATGCTTATGCTAACATTCAAGATAAAGGAATGGATTTGATTAGCATTTTAGCCGATAAAATAGAAAACAAATCCCTTATCAAAAAAAACACACTTTTAACTAATGGGATTGATACTACTTATATAAATTACGATAATCACATTTATATTTTCACAGACGGTTATCTCGAATATTATAGCAAAAGGAGTAATAATCAATTTTATTTCGGTGAGCTTGAAATTGATGAAATAAGACGATATTGTAAATCAAATAGTGTTGATATAGAAACAGCCCTTAGAAATAATTCAACTTTATGTTTGACACCTATAAAAAATGCCAAAAACAAATATGTAAATCTGCATATTTTAGAAACGGCTGAAAGAGATAAAAACACTAAACTACAAACATATAAAAATCCATTAGGTCTAAGAGATAACGAAATACTTGAAGCTGTTTGGCGTAAATGGGCTTTAGAGAGTGGATATAAAAGTTTTGAATGGAAAAAATATTAACAAACGGCAATCGCATAACATCGTGTTGGCAAGAGTGGCAGGAAATTTCTTCGATTAGGCATTTTAGGTAAAATCAAAGTTCCTGCTTCGATTGAAGTTCACGGTGAAAGTGCCACCCTCGCCAACACGCGGCCCGTTATGGGATAGTTTAAAACGACCAAACGTGAAACAAAAAATATTAAAATTGCATATCCAGTATTTTGACAGTTCCTGACTGTTGACTTATTAACGAAAAAGTGAAGACAGTGAACACTATAATACACTGGGCGAATCCGAAAAGCCATATGAGTAGGACACATAAAAATCAAAAAAAAATAAAATGAAAAAATTATTCTTATTATTCGTTGCCATACTTGGCATCATTACAATTAATTCCTGCAAAAAGGATGAACCAAAACCCAAACCAACAGCAGATTTTGCATACACTGGTGGTGGCTGTACAGCTCCTTGTGCAGTACTATTTGAAAACAAATCTAAAGACGCATCAAGTTATAGTTGGGACTTTGGAGATGGCACAACTTCATCTGACCCAAATCCAACAAAAACATATAATGTTGGTGGAACTTATACTGTTTCATTAACAGCCAATGGTGAAGGTGGAACAAGTCAAACTTCTAAGCAAGTGTTAATTCAACAATCAACACAATCACAATTGCCAACTGCTAATTTTACTTTTACTGGTGCAGGAACAGCACCTTCAAATGTTAGCTTTACCAATACTTCTACTAATGCGACAAGCTATAGTTGGGATTTTGGAGACGGAACTTCATCAACTGCTGTAAATCCCAATAAAACATACACAACAGGCGGTTCATTTTCAGTTATTCTGACAGCAACAAACGCAGCTGGAAATAATCAAATTTCAAAAATTGTAAATATTGCAGCACCTCCAACTAAAGTTAAAATCACTAAGGTGACAATTACAAATATGCCTTTTGTTGATGGCAATGGTTCGAGTTGGGACTTTTCAAGCGGACCTGATGTGTTCTTTAATATTATTGACCAAGCTAGTAATGTGTTGGTAAACGGAACATCTTCCAGGATTAATGATGTTACTTCTTCTATGCTTCCTATAAGTTGGAACTTTACAACTCCATTTGAAATTACGGACTTTAATGTTTCGAGATTTATTGATGTTTGGGATTATGATACTCCAGACGCAGATGACAATATTGGATATGTTGGTTTTGTAATGAACAATTATACAAGTGGTAGTAACCCATACCCAACAAGTGTGACAAAAACCCAAAACGGAATTACTGTAAAACTAGACCTCGTTTGGCAATAAAGAGAAAAACCATCCCATAACAGCACCTACAAGAAATTGGCGGTTCAGTGCTCCGCAGACACATTTGTGGTTAATCAAACATTGGTTCTCCGCATGAACATTTGTGGTGAAAATCGCCAACTTCTTGTAGCTGCAAACCGTTGGCGGTAATTTGAAGAAACGATTAACAACGAAAAACATTCAAGAAAATGAAGCTATAAGTAACTGTAAGATAGAATAAGAATTGAAATATCCTTTACTACGCTAAGTAGAAAGGACGATTGTTAATATTAAAAAATTAGAAAATGATACAGTTACAGATGATTGACAAAACAAAGTCAATAGCTCAAAATGATAAAAATATTTCTGCCGTATTTATGTATGGGTCATTTACCAAAAATGAAGGGGACAAATATTCAGATATTGAATTCTACATCTTCTTGAAGGATAAAGAAAAATTTTCCGCTGAAAATTGGGTAAGCCAAATTCATCCTTTGGCATTATATTTTACCAACGAGTTTGGAAGTGAAGTTGCCATTTTTGAAAATATGATAAGGGGGGAGTTTCATTTTTTGACAAACGACCAAATGGAAGTTATCAAATCGTGGGACGGATTGGTAGAGTTTAGCGACTTTGACAAGATGATTTTAGTAGATAAAGAAGATTTATTGACTAACACGCTCAAAGAAATAAAAACTAAAGTACCTGATCGAACAACAAATGAAAATATCCTGTGGTTGAGCCAATCATTGTTGAATGTTTTACTTACAACAAGCAACTTAATTAAACGACAGGAATTTGCTCACGCTTACCAAAGCTTATCAAATGTTCAAAAATATTTACTTTGGTTAATAAGAATTGAAACATACCAAACCAAACATTGGGAAAGTCCAACAAAAAGCTTGGAAAAAGACATAGATCCAGATTGGTATTCGTTATTTCAGCAGACAACATCAGAATTAGATCCGACAGATATTAAAACAGCTTTCAAGAAGACATTAACATTGACTGAAAAACTTTTTGATAATCTTGGAGTTGAAGCAAAATTAAAGGGGGTATTAAGGAGAATTGAATAAATAAACTACCGCCAACATTGTATAAGCGTAATGCGGGCGAAGTGGCTAAAATTTAGTATTTTGCCATCTATCAAAGTTCGTGTTGGCGGACAGTGTATTGCTCCGAAAACCCGCACTACGCTTATACTTGACCGTTATATAAAATTATCAGAAAAATTTATAGGAAAACACGGTGAAAATTTGCAATTTTGTAGGTCGCTTGAAAACTTAGTAGTTTTCCGGAACTATTAACTCGGCCAGCACGGTTAGTCGTTTGCCGACTGTTGTGCTAAAGTATCTGGAAAGTATAAACTTGCAGGCAGATAAAATAACATTTATATAACAATGGCTTTACGATTAGGCGGGCGGAAGTGTTATTTCAAGGGAAGAATTTTCTAATAAAACTTAAAAATGTATTGTAAATTTGTCCTTCGTAGGCCGCCCAACGCAAAGCCTTTTCCGTTAGCGGTCATTGTAAATGTACAAGCATTAAACGCCCGACAAAAAAACTAACACTTCGTTGGTCTTGTTAATTATTTTTCGCAACTCGACATTGACGTCTTAAACTTTGTTTATATTTGTGCCATTATGAGGCAATAATATTTTCATAGCGTTCTACGCTTTTTTTCTTAACCAAATCTGGTTGATGTAAATCGTCAGCAAAAAGTGGACTGATTTAGTTCAAAACTAAGAGAGTGTTTTCAAAATCCTTAAATTTGAATTATTATGAAAACACCCAAGAAAAAATCATTTATCTTTGAATTATTAACTAAATACTCTCTTAGGAAAAGTCCACTTTAGTTTGAAGACGTACATGGTTGAGACTCTTCTTAATTGAATTTATTATTAACAAACTGCATTATACTTTTCAGAGTAATGCTATAATTTATCGCTTCATAAAAATGAAATCAAATCATAAATCAACACTCATATTTGTATTAATAGTTGTCGTAATTGACACCGCAGGTTTTGGACTAATTTTTCCAGTTCTACCACAACTACTAATTAATCTACTTCATTCAGACATCAGCACAGCCGCCAAATACGGAGGCTGGCTCTCATTTGCTTATGCAATTATGCAATTTGTTTTTGCACCAGTTTTAGGGAATTTAAGCGACCAATATGGCAGGCGACCAGTACTTTTAAGCTCATTGTTTGGGTTTAGCATCGACTGCATTTTTCTTGCTTTTTCAGCAAGTATTTTGTGGCTTTTTGTTGGGCGGACAATTGCAGGTATAACAGGAGCAAGCTATTCCGTTGCATCTGCTTGTGTTGCCGACATTAGCACAGACGATAATAGAACTAAAAATTTCGGATTTATAAACGCAGGCTTTGGTTTGGGGTTTATAATTGGACCCATAATTGGCGGAACATTGGGACAATTCGGAACTCATACACCCTTTATTGTTGCTGCTATTTTAAGTTTTATCAATTTTATTTTCGGCTATTACTTTTTCCCGGAATCGTTAAAAGCAAATAACCGCAGGAAATTTGACTGGAAAAGAGCTAATCCATTTGGTTCCCTCAAACACTTACAGAAATTCCCATTGATAAAAACTTTAGTGCTATCAATGATTTTTGTTTCCATCGCTAATCACAGTATGGAAAGTGTTTGGGCATTTTTCACCATTGAAAAATTTAAGTGGAGCACCTCTCTTGTTGGCTACTCATTAGCATTTATAGGCATTCTATCAATTATCGTTCAGTTATGGTTAGTCAGTATTTTGGCAAAAAAATTGGGCGACAAACGAATGGCAGTATTAGGATTTGTACTTATGATGACGGGCTTTTTTCTGTTTGCTTTTACACCGTGGCAATGGTTGCTCTTTACCGCTTTATTACTTTTCATAGTTGGTGGAATTCAAGGCACAGCCGTTCAAAGTATTATGTCTTCTGCAATGCCCGACAACGAACAAGGTGAACTTCAAGGTGCTTTAGGCAGTTTAATGGGCTTGACAACTCTGATTGCACCACCGTTAATGACAAGCAGTTTTTCTTACTTTACGGGAAAACAATCCGAGATTTATTTTCCAGGAATTCCTTTTTTAATTGCTTCAATATTGACATTAATTAGTTTAATTTTGTTTCTTAAAAGTTTTAAAAAATCAAATAGACTGATAAAATCGGTGGACAAGTAATGACCATATAGACAGAAAACAACGAACCGCTAACAGCACCTAAAAAAAATGGCGGGCGAAGTGCGAATATAAACAGTTGTGCAACTAATAAACATTGTGCGTTTAGACAGTTTAGTGTTCCAAAGCCGCCACTTCTTTTAGCCGCAACCCGTTATATAAAATTATCAGAAAAATTTATAGGAAAACACGGTGAAAATTTGCAATTTTGTAGGTCGCTTGAAAACTTAGTAGTTTTCCGGAACTATTAACTCGGCCAGCACGGTTAGTCGTTTGCCGACTGTTGTGCTAAAGTATCTGGAAAGTATAAACTTGCAGGCAGATAAAATAACATTTATATAACAATGGCTTTACGATTAGGCGGGCGGAAGTGTTATTTCAAGGGAAGAATTTTCTAATAAAACTTAAAAATGTATTGTAAATTTGTCCTTCGTAGGCCGCCCAACGCAAAGCCTTTTCCGTTATATAAAATTATCAGAAAAATTTATAGGAAAACACGGTGAAAATTTGCAATTTTGTAGGTCGCTTGAAAACTTAGTAGTTTTCCGAACTATTAACTCGGCCAGCACGGTTAGTCGTTTGCCGACTGTTGTGCTAAAGTATCTGGAAAGTATAAACTTGCAGGCAGATAAAATAACATTTATATAACAATGGCTTTACGATTAGGCGGGCGGAAGTGTTATTTCAAGGAAGAATTTTCTAATAAAACTTAAAAATGTATTGTAAATTTGTCCTTCGTAGGCCGCCCAACGCAAAGCCTTTCCGTTATATAAAATTATCAGAAAAATTTATAGGAAAACACAGTAAAACTTTGCAATTTTGTAGGTCGCTTGAAAAACTTAGTAGTTTTCCGAAACTATTAACTCGGCCAGCACGGTTAGTCGTTTGCCGACTGTCGTGCTAAAGTATCTGGAAAGTATAAACTTGCAGGCAGATAAAATAACATTTATATAACAATGGCTTTACGATTAGGCGGGCGGAAGTGTTATTTCAAGGGAAGAATTTTCTAATAAAACTTAAAAATGTATTGTAAATTTGTCCTTCGTAGGCCGCCCAACGCAAAGCCTTTTCCGTTATATAAAATTATCAGAAAAATTTATAGGAAAACACGGTGAAAATTTGCAATTTTGTAGGTCGCTTGAAAACTTAGTAGTTTTCCGGAACTATTAACTCGGCCAGCACGGTTAGTCGTTTGCCGACTGTTGTGCTAAAGTATCTGGAAAGTATAAACTTGCAGGCAGATAAAATAACATTTATATAACAATGGCTTTACGATTAGGCGGGCGGAAGTGTTATTTCAAGGGAAGAATTTTCTAATAAAACTTAAAAATGTATTGTAAATTTGTCCTTCGTAGGCCGCCCAACGCAAAGCCTTTTCCGTTATATAAAATTATCAGAAAAATTTATAGGAAAACACAGTAAAATTTGCAATTTTGTAGGTCGCTTGAAAACTTAGTAGTTTTCGGAACTATTAACTCGGCCAGCACGGTTAGTCGTTTGCCGACTGTTGTGCTAAAGTATCTGGAAAGTATAAACTTGCAGGCAGATAAAATAACATTTATATAACAATGGCTTTACGATTAGGCGGGCGGAAGTGTTATTTCAAGGGAAGAATTTTCTAATAAAACTTAAAAATGTATTGTAAATTTGTCCTTCGTAGGCCGCCCAACGCAAAGCCTTTTCCGTTATATAAAATTATCAGAAAAATTTATAGGAAAACACGGTGAAAATTTGCAATTTTGTAGGTCGCTTGAAAACTTAGTAGTTTTCCGGAACTATTAACTCGGCCAGCACGGTTAGTCGTTTGCCGACTGTTGTGCTAAAGTATCTGGAAAGTATAAACTTGCAGGCAGATAAAATAACATTTATATAACAATGGCTTTACGATTAGGCGGGCGGAAGTGTTATTTCAAGGGAAGAATTTTCTAATAAAACTTAAAAATGTATTGTAAATTTGTCCTTCGTAGGCCGCCCAACGCAAAGCCTTTTCCGTTATATAAAATTATCAGAAAAATTTATAGGAAAACACAGTAAAACTTTGCAATTTTGTAGGTCGCTTGAAAACTTAGTAGTTTTCCGAAACTATTAACTCGGCCAGCACGGTTAGTCGTTTGCCGACTGTCGTGCTAAAGTATCTGGAAAGTATAAACTTGCAGGCAGATAAAATAACATTTATATAACAATGGCTTTACGATTAGGCGGGCGGAAGTGTTATTTCAAGGGAAGAATTTTCTAATAAAACTTAAAAATGTATTGTAAATTTGTCCTTCGTAGGCCGCCCAACGCAAAGCCTTTTCCGTTATATAAAATTATCAGAAAAATTTATAGGAAAACACGGTGAAAATTTGCAATTTTGTAGGTCGCTTGAAAACTTAGTAGTTTTCGGAACTATTAACTCGGCCAGCACGGTTAGTCGTTTGCCGACTGTTGTGCTAAAGTATCTGGAAAGTATAAACTTGCAGGCAGATAAAATAACATTTATATAACAATGGCTTTACGATTAGGCGGGCGGAAGTGTTATTTCAAGGGAAGAATTTTCTAATAAAACTTAAAAATGTATTGTAAATTTGTCCTTCGTAGGCCGCCCAACGCAAAGCCTTTTCCGTTATATAAAATTATCAGAAAAATTTATAGGAAAACACAGTAAAAATTTGCAATTTTGTAGGTCGCTTGAAAACTTAGTAGTTTTCCGGAACTATTAACTCGGCCAGCAAGGGAAGTAGTGTGCCGACTGTCGTGCTAAAGTATCTGGAAAGTATAAACTTGCAGGCAGATAAAATAACATTTATATAACAATGGCTTTACGGTTAGGCGGGCAGAAGTGTTATTTCAAAGTGAGAATTTTCTAATAAAAGTTGGAAATGTATTGTAAATTTGTGCTTCGTAAACCGCCCAACGCAAAGCCTTTTCCGTTATATAAAATTATCAGAAAAATTTATAGGAAAACACAGTAAAATTTGCAATTTTGTAGGTCGCTTGAAAACTTAGTAGTTTTGGAACTATTAACTCGGCCAGCAAGGGAAGTAGTGTGCCGACTGTTGTGCTAAAGTATCTGGAAAGTATAAACTTGCAGGCAGATAAAATAACATTTATATAACAATGGCTTTACGATTAGGCGGGCAGAAGTGTTATTTCAAAGTGAGAATTTTCTAATAAAAGTTGGAAATGTATTGTAAATTTGTCCTTCGTAGGCCGCCCAACGCAAAGCCTTTTCCGTTATATAAAATTATCAGAAAAATTTATAGGAAAACACGGTGAAAATTTGCAATTTTGTAGGTCGCTTGAAAACTTAGTAGTTTTCCGGAACTATTAACTCGGCCAGCACGGTTAGTCGTTTGCCGACTGTTGTGCTAAAGTATCTGGAAAGTATAAACTTGCAGGCAGATAAAATAACATTTATATAACAATGGCTTTACGATTAGGCGGGCGGAAGTGTTATTTCAAGGGAAGAATTTTCTAATAAAACTTAAAAATGTATTGTAAATTTGTCCTTCGTAGGCCGCCCAACGCAAAGCCCGGGCGTTATATAAAATTATCAGAAAAATTTATAGGAAAACACAGTAAAAATTTGCAATTTTGTAGGTCGCTTGAAAACTTAGTAGTTTTCCGGAACTATTAACTCGGCCAGCACGGTTAGTCGTTTGCCGACTGTTGTGCTAAAGTATCTGGAAAGTATAAACTTGCAGGCAGATAAAATAACATTTATATAACAATGGCTTTACGATTAGGCGGGCGGAAGTGTTATTTCAAGGGAAGAATTTTCTAATAAAACTTAAAAATGTATTGTAAATTTGTCCTTCGTAGGCCGCCCAACGCAAAGCCTTTTCCGTTATATAAAATTATCAGAAAAATTTATAGGAAAACACGGTGAAAATTTGCAATTTTGTAGGTCGCTTGAAAACTTAGTAGTTTTCCGGAACTATTAACTCGGCCAGCACGGTTAGTCGTTTGCCGACTGTTGTGCTAAAGTATCTGGAAAGTATAAACTTGCAGGCAGATAAAATAACATTTATATAACAATGGCTTTACGGTTAGGCGGGCAGAAGTGTTATTTCAAAGTGAGAATTTTCTAATAAAACTTAAAAATGTATTGTAAATTTGTCCTTCGTAGGCCGCCCAACGCAAAGCCCGGGCGTTGGCAGCAAGTATAAAAACGTAACAGCAAAAATGACAATCGAGGAATATAAAGATAGCGTAATAAACCTTGATGGTGAAGACCAAAGAAAAATCTTCACTCAGAAAAGCTATTTTCACGGTTTGCCATTCGTCTTTAACGAAAGAGAAGATGATTACTATTTTTTTAGAAAAAGAATAGCAGACAATTTTCAAGTCGAATTTTATGAGGTTATGATAGTTGGTTCTTCAAAATTCGGATTCAGTCCCTATAAATTCACAAAATTCTCACTTGACAGCGATATTGATGTTGTAATTTTTAATGAAACTCTTTTTGAAAAGTATTTTGACTTAGTAAGTGAATATCAGTACAAGATTAAAAATCAGGAAATCAGACTCAATACAGAGCAGTATAAGAAATATCTTAAATTTATTAAGTACTTTATTCGAGGGTGGATGAGGCCTGACCTGTTACCCCAAAACACACAGGCATTTAAAGAAATAAAAAAGGATTGGGACGACTTTTTTAAAAGCATAAGCCACTCCAAGTCAGAAGTAGGTAACTACATCGTAAAAGCAGGGTTATTCAAAAACCAGAAATATGCTGAAAAGTACTATCGCTCTTCAATTGAAGAGATTTTAAAAAAATTAAAAAGTTTATAATATGGCAAAGCAAATTCCAGCAACTCCAGATAAAAAGTCAATTTCTGATTTAATTGGGAAAATTCAGCGAAAAGAATTAATTCTACAACCTGAGTTCCAAAGAGAATTCGTGTGGACTCCAGTCCATATGGAAAATTTTATACAAACTATTTTAGACGGTTATCCTTTTCCTGAAATATATATTTCACAAAAAGGTATTGACTTAACAACTTTAGCTACTCAAAATGTTGTAGTAGACGGGCAACAAAGACTTACAACGATTCAAAAATACATTGAAGGTGCTGATGGCTTTGAAAAGAGAATACCAAAATTCAAGGACTTGCCGGAACAATCTCAACGAGATTTTTTAAACTATGATGTAACAATACGGGATTTAAAGGATGTTGAGCCTGAGATAATTATTGAAATATTTAAAAGAATAAATTCCACAAACTTCACTCTTACCGCGATAGAAATAAATAATGCCATATACAATGGTGAGTTTATTTCGTGTGCAAAAGAAATTTTAAACATTATTAAGTCAGCTGAACACAAAGTTCCTATTTTTAGTGAAAGTGAATTAACCCGGATGGCTGATTTACACTTTATTTTATTAGTCTTATCAACATTAGAAGAAGGTGGTTATTTCACACAAGACAATGAAGTAGAAAATTACATATCAAAGTTTAATAATGAGTATCCAAATTTTGAACAAAATAGAGACCTTGTTTCGAATGTTATAATTGACATTTTAGATAGTGAACTTCCTTTAGATTCAATTTGGTTTAGAAAATCTAACTTCTTTAGTCTTGTATGTGAACTTTGCTTTTCAGGCCTATCGATAGTGTCCATAATTGAAAAGCTAAATGAACAGGAAGAGCTTATTTTGCAAAATAAAAATGAGGATAAAGAAACTAACATTTATGCCAAATATTATTCAAGTATGTATGCAGGAACAAACAGTCGAACTTCAAGAGTGAACAGGAGTGAATTTATACGAACTCAAATAATACCAGCTGCCAACATTGTATAAGAGCAATAGCGGGTGAAATGGTAAAATCGAGGTCTGTGCATTTAATGAACTTTGGCGGTGGCGGAGAGGTAATCGCCTCGAAATCCGCTACTGCTCTTATACTTGACCGTTGGCAGCAATGGTAACGGACGACACCACCAAGACCAAACGGACAGAAAAAACGAGCAGACAATGACACAAGACAAAGATTTAGTTTTTGCCCAACGCACATTTTTTTGTTTTTCTGCCACCGCACAAGTGGCACATTTGGTTTTGCCCGACACACAACGCCAACGCTTCACAAAACCAAAAGAGCCACTTTTTTCCAACGCTTTGAATACAGCGTTTCAGAATTTTACTAACTTTGCCACCAAATGAAGTTTTTTACAGTCATATTCAGCATTTACATTTTGGCATTGTCAATAATGCCGTGTAGCGATGCGTATAACGACTGCAAGACTAACACCGAACTTTCGGACAACTCACAATCTCACAGCCACAAGAACGACACCAACGATATTTGCAGTCCGTTTTGCACTTGTACTTGTTGCAGCGTTTCAGCAAACCCGAAGTTCACGCCTTTCAGTATTAAAATTGCAAAACTCGTAGTAGTTTCAAAACTCACATTCCCAAATCGGGAGTTCTCTTTCGTTTCCAACTTCTACGGAAACATTTGGCGACCGCCAAAAATCAGTTAATGAATTATTGAAATTCCGCTAAGGCGGAAAACAAAATAATTACGGTGCTGACGCACCGCAATTAGTCGTTTCATTTATTCATTTAACTGATAAATAATGTTAGATAAAATCATAAAATTTAGTATTCAGAACAAGCTCGTCATTGGTATAATGACCTTGTTGCTCATCATTTGGGGAGTGTGGAGTGCCACAAAACTACCCATTGATGCTGTACCCGATATTACAAACAATCAGGTGCAAATTATTACCGTTTGCCCTACGCTTGCAGGGCAGGAAGTGGAACAGTTGGTTACATTTCCCATTGAACAAAGCATTGCCAATCTTCCCGACTTGGAAGAAACCCGAAGCATTTCACGGTTTGGGCTTTCTGTTATTACAGTTGTGTTTGACGATGATGTGGACATTTATTTTGCCCGACAACTTGTCAATGAAAAACTGAAAGAAGCCGAACAGAACATTCCGCAAGGCATCGGCACACCCGAACTTGCACCTGTAAGCACAGGTTTGGGTGAAGTGTATCAATACATTTTGCACCCGAAAAAAGGAAGTGAAAGCAAATACAACGCAAAAGACCTGCGTACTATGCAGGATTGGATTGTTGCCCGACAGCTCAATGGAACAAAAGGCATAGCCGAAGTAAACAGTTTTGGTGGCGAACTGAAACAATACGAAGTAGCCGTAAATCCCAACCGCTTAAAGGCAATGGGTGTAAGTGTTACCGATATTTTCAATGCTCTTGAAAAGAACAATCAAAATACAGGCGGTGCGTACATTGACAAGAAACCAAATGCTTACTTCATTCGGGGTATTGGTTTGGTTACTTCGTTGGAAGATGTAAAAAACATAGCTGTAAAAAACACTAACGGCAGTATTCCGATTTTTATAAAAGATGTTGCCGAAGTTCGTTTTGGCAGTGCGGTTCGCTACGGAGCTTTAACCTACAATGGCGAAGTAGATGCCGTTGGTGGTGTCGTTATGATGCTCAAAGGCGAAAACAGCAATGAAGTAGTAAAACGTATCAAAGAAAAATTGCCTGTCATTCAGAAATCTTTGCCTGATGATATTGTGATTGAGCCTTATTTGGACAGAACAGATTTAGTTGGCAGAGCAATCAGCACGGTAGAAAAGAATTTGATTGAGGGTGCATTGATAGTCATTTTCGTATTGGTGTTGTTTTTGGGGAATTTACGAGCAGGTTTAATTGTGGCTTCTGCCATTCCGTTGTCAATGCTTTTTGCATTGGGATTGATGAATGTTTTCGGAGTAAGTGCCAACTTAATGAGTTTGGGAGCTATTGACTTCGGTTTGATTGTGGACGGTGCAGTTATTATTGTAGAAGCCACTTTGCACCATTTGGGTTTGCGAAAATCAATGAACAAGCTGACACAGCAGGAAATGGACAACGAAGTTTTTTTATCGGCTTCCAAAATCAGAAACAGTGCAGCGTTTGGCGAAATCATTATTTTAATCGTGTACATTCCTATTCTTACATTGGTTGGTGTTGAGGGCAAAATGTTTACGCCAATGGCGAAAACAGTTGGCTTTGCCATTTTGGGCGCATTGATTTTATCATTGACCTATATACCGATGATGTGTGCTTTGTTCCTGTCTAAGAAAGTTTCGCACAAGAAAACCTTTTCAGACAAAATGATGGACTACCTGCAAGGCATCTACCAACCCTTATTGCAAAAAGCGATTAAGATTAAGTATTGGTTAGTGGGTGTTACAGTTACGGTTTTTGCGCTGACCTTGTTCCTTTTTAGTAGAATGGGTGGCGAATTTATACCACAATTACAAGAGGGCGATTTTGCTTTTCACTGCATATTGCCACAGGGTAGTTCTTTAAACCAAAGCATTGAAACATCTATGCAGGCATCAAGGATTATCAAACAGTTTGATGAAGTAAAAATGGTGGTTGGCAAAACAGGTGCAGCAGAAGTGCCGACAGACCCAATGCCACCCGAAGCCACAGACTTAATGGTCATTTTGAAACCGCAGGATGAATGGAAAACAAAAAAGAGCTATACAGAATTAGGCGATGAAATAAATGAAGCATTGGAAGTAATTCCGGGCGTATTCTTTGAAAAAAACCAGCCAATTCAAATGCGTTTCAACGAACTGATGACAGGCATACGGCAAGATGTAGCGGTTAAGATTTTCGGGGAAAACTTGGATAGTCTTGCCGTGTATGCAGACAAGGTTAGTAAAGTAATTCAAACGGTAAACGGAGCAACTTCGCCACAAGTGGAACGAGTTAGCGGATTGCCACAAATTAACGTTGAATACGACAGAACACGGCTTGCCAATTACGGCATCAATGTAGAAGATGTAAACAATGTACTAAGTACGGCTTTTGCAGGTAAAGTAGCAGGACAGGTTTTTGAAAACGAAAGGCGTTTTGATTTGGTAGTTCGGTTAGACAGCACTTACAGAACCGATATAGACGATGTAAGTAATTTGATGATACCGACCAATACAGGCAATCAAATTCCGCTTTCGCAGGTGGCAACTATCAGCTACAAATTAGGTGCTTCGCAAATCAGCCGTGAAAGTAGCAAACGCAGAATTGTAATCGGTTTCAATGTATCGGGTAGAGATGTACAAAGTGTGGTAGAAGATATTCAGCAGAAATTGAACGAACAGGTAAAATTGCCGACAGGTTATTATTTCACTTATGGCGGACAGTTTGAGAATTTGCAAAAAGCAAGTAAACGCCTGATGATTGCTGTACCTGTTTCGCTGTTTCTCATTTTTTCATTGCTGTACTTTACATTCCGTTCACTCAAACAGGCAAGTCTGATTTTTACCGCAATCCCAATGAGTGCCATAGGTGGCGTGTTTGCGTTGCTGTTGCGTGGTATGCCTTTCAGCATTTCGGCAGGTATCGGCTTTATTGCTTTGTTTGGTGTAGCAGTATTAAACGGAATTGTCTTAATCGGAACTTTCAACCAATTAGAAAAAGACGGAGTTAAAGACATTTTCAAACGAGTATTTGACGGCACAAAGGAAAGGTTGCGACCTGTACTAATGACGGCAACCGTAGCAAGTTTGGGCTTTTTGCCTATGGCATTAAGCACAGGTGCAGGAGCAGAAGTACAAAAACCATTGGCAACCGTTGTTATTGGCGGATTGATTACGGCTACTTTCCTTACGCTGTTTGTACTGCCTTTGCTGTATATCATTTTCAATTCAAAAATCAACATCAGAAAAAAAGGAAAAATGAAATCCGTTACAACCGTAATTGTGTTGTTGCTTTCTGTTTTAAGTTTCAATGCAAATGCTCAAAACAAAAAAATAATTGGTGTAGATGAAGCGATAAACATTGCATTGCAAAACAACGGAAATATAAAAGCGAAAGATTTTGAAATAAAATCGGCTCAAAGTCTGAAAAGAACATCGGGCGAATTACCGAAATTAGATTTTAATGCACAGTTGGGACAATACAACAGTATAAAGTTTGACCAATCTTTTCAAGTAGCACAAACGATACCGTTTCCGACTTTGTTCGGTGCTAAAAAACAACTGATAAATGCCGAAGTAAAAGGCAAAGAATTACAAAGTGAAATAACCGTATTGGAGTTAAAAAATCAAGTGCGTACTTATTTCTATCAAATTCAGTATTTGCAGAATAATCAAAAGCAGTTGTTGTATTTGGATAGTTTGTACAATGATTTTATCAAAGTGGCAGAACTGCGTTACAAAACAGGCGACACCAAAAAAGTAGAAATCAGTACAGCACAAGCCAAGCAAGGCGAAATCAATTTATTGCTGAAACAAAATGGAGTTTATCTCAATAATGCTTATCAAAATTTACAGGCATTGATGAATACAAAAGAACCGTTTGAAGTTGCCAATGATACAGATTTTAAGCCTTTGCAGGTAAGCACTTTGTTAGACAGCACAGCCATTGCAAACCACCCGACAATTAAGGCGTTGTATCAAGATATAATCATTGCAGAACAAACAAAAAAGGTAGAGAAAGCACAGGGTTTGCCCGATTTTACGATTGGTTACACTAATCAGTCTTTAATAGGTTTTCAAACTATAAACGGACAGGAGCAGTATTTTAATTCGGGCAATCGGTTCAGTTATGTAAGCGTTGGTGTTTCTATTCCATTGACTTTCGGAGCTACAAAAGCAAGGATAAAATCTTTGGACTATCAAAAACAAGCCATTGAAGCCAACACCAAGCAACAGCAAATTTTGTTGGAAACACAGTTTCAAAATGCCATACAGCAGTATCAGCAGGATTTGCAGGAGTTCAATTACTATCAGCAACAAGCCTTGCCTAATGCAAACGATATTGTTTCATCGGCTCAATTAGGTTATCGCACAGGCGATATAAGCTATGTGGAGTATTTGTATGCTTTGCAAACGGCAACAGACATTCAGTTGAATTACCTAAAAAGTATTCAGCAGGTCAATCAATCGGTCATCAATATTTATTCAATAATCAATCAATAATTCGGTATGAAATTCAATATAAAAAATTCAATCGTTTTTCCTTTGGCACTATGCACTTTGCTTGTGATAAGCAGTTGCGGTAGCAAAGACAATCATTCGCATAATGACGAAAATACAAAAGAAACAGGTACTTCTGACGGACACAACCACGAAGAAGAAACGCCAACCATTGCCACGCTTACACAAGAGCAGATAAAAGCCGTTGGCATCACGTTGGGCAAAGTAGAAAACAAGGAACTCACAGCCACTATAAAGGCAAATGGTATGCTTAAAGTTCCAAACAACAACAAAGCAAATGCCACTTCTTTGTATGGTGGAGTTATCAAAACGCTGAATGTGCAAATTGGCGATTATGTAAAGAAAGGACAGGTAATTGCTACGATTGCCAATCCGCAGTTTATACAGTTGCAGGAAGAATATTTGACTATTGGCAGTAAAATCACTTTTGCAGAACAGGAAGTACAACGCCAAAATGAACTCAATGCAGGAAACGCAGGAGCTTTGAAAAATCTGCAAAACGCAACGGCAGAACTCAATACGCTTCGCACCCGAAAAGCATCATTGCAACAGCAAATACAGCTAATGGGCATCAATCCAAATTCGGTATCAAACAGCAACTTGAAATCTGCATTGGTAGTTACAAGTCCGTTGAATGGAACAATAAGCAATTTGTTTGCAAAGATTGGCAGTTATGTAGATGTTTCTTCGCCTGTTGCCGAAATCGTAGATAACAGTTCATTGCATTTGGATTTACAAGTGTTTGAAAAAGATTTACCGCTTTTGAAAATCGGGCAAACCATTCATTTTACCTTAACCAATAATCCTACTAATGAATACGATGCAAAAGTGTTTAGCATTGGTTCATCATTTGAAAACGAGAGCAAAACCATTGCCGTGCATTGCACCGTTACAGGAAACAAAATAGGTTTGATTGACGGAATGAACATTACAGGAATTGTGAGTTTGAGCAATGCCCTAACACCTGCCGTACCCAATGAAGCCATTGTAAACGCAGACGGGAAAGACTACATTTTTGTTGTTACTGATAAAAAAGCGGAAGAACACCACGAAGAAGAAAGCGAAGAACACAACCACGAAAGTGAAGACCATAAACACAGCAATGAAGAAAACGGCAACATCAATTTTGAAAAAATAGAAGTTGTAAAAGGCGTTTCCAATATGGGCTACACCGCAATAACTTTTGTACAGGACATTCCTGCCAATGCTCAAATTGTAATCAAAGGAGCATTTTTTGTCAATGCCAAATTATCTAACACAGGAGGACACGAACATTAAAAAATAAAAGCGATGATAAATACAGACAAAAATCACAAGCATACTTATGATGCACAAGGCAGAATGACTTGTTGCACGTTGGAAGATAAAATCTACATCAAAGCAGGTGCAAAAGATTTAATCTACACCAAACAAGAAAAAGAAAATCACAATCACGACCACAGCGATGATGACGGACACGAACATTCAAGCGGAAATGAAAGCACGATAAAAATGTTTTTACCTGCAATCATTTCATTGGTTGTTTTGTTGTCGGGAATTGCGTTAGACAATTTCCTAAAACCCGAATGGTTTACCGATTGGGTAAGGATAGTTTGGTATGTGGTGGCTTATATTCCTGTTGGTGTTCCTGTTATCAAAGAAGCATTTGAAAGCATTGCCAAAGGCGAAATTTTTTCGGAATTTTTATTGATGACGATTGCAACCGTTGGAGCATTTGCCATTGGCGAATTTCCCGAAGGTGTTGCCGTAATGTTGTTTTATGCCGTTGGCGAAGTGTTTCAAACATTGGCGGTAAAAAGAGCAAAAGCAAACATCAAATCGTTGCTTGACCAACGACCTGATGAAGTAACCGTTTTACGCAACAATCAACCGCAAACCGTAAAAGCAGAAATCGTAAACATTGGCGACATTATTCAATTAAAATCGGGCGAAAAATTGGGATTAGACGGAGTGTTGTTATCAGAAACAGCATCGTTCAACACCGCAGCACTCACAGGCGAAAGCAAACCCGACACCAAAGCCAAAGGCGAAACTGTTTTGGCAGGAATGATAAACTTAAATACAGTTGCACAAGTACAGGTTACAACAGCATACACCGATAGTAAGTTGAGCAAAATTTTAGAATTGGTGCAAAATGCCACTTCTCAAAAAGCACCTACGGAATTATTTATTCGCAAGTTTGCAAAAATCTACACACCTGCCGTTGTTGCGTTAGCAGTTGCTATTTGTTTTGTTCCTTACTTTTTCGTGGCAGATTATCAGTTTACAGATTGGTTGTATCGTGCCTTAATTTTCTTGGTAATTTCGTGTCCTTGTGCGTTGGTAATTTCTATTCCGTTGGGTTATTTCGGTGGCATTGGTGCGGCAAGTCGCAACGGAATTTTGGTAAAAGGAAGTACCTTTTTAGATGTATTGGCTTCCGTTCAAAATGTAGTAATGGACAAAACAGGTACAATGACCGAAGGCGTTTTCAAAGTGCAGGAAGTTGTTTTTAATTCCGATTACAACAAAGAAGAAATGTTACTTATGGTGGACGCTTTGGAACGATTGAGTACGCATCCCGTAGCAACCGCCATTCACGAATATGTCGGCAAAACAAACAATGAAATCAAATTACAAAATACCGAAGAAATTGCAGGACACGGACTGAAAGCCGAAGTAAACGAAAAACAATTATTAGTAGGAAATTTTAAGTTGATGAACAAGTTCAACATTCAGCACGATGTTGATGTAAGTAAAATTGTTTACACCATAATTGCCGTTGCTTACGACAACAAATTTGTGGGTTATCTCACAGTTGCCGACAGCATAAAACAAGACTCACAAAACACGATTGACAAACTAAAATCACTCAACGTAAAACCGACAATGTTGAGTGGCGACAAAAGTTCGGTTGTGAAATTTGTTGCGGAACAATTAGGAATTGCAAACGCTTTTGGCGACTTGCTACCCGAAGACAAAGTAAGCAAAGTAAAAGAAATCAAAGCCAAAAATGAAACCGTTGCCTTTGTCGGAGACGGTGTAAATGATGCACCTGTTGTGGCATTAAGCGATGTAGGTATTGCAATGGGTGGTTTGGGAAGCGATGCCACTATTGAAACGGCAGATGTGGTAATACAAGACGACAAACCAAGTAAAATACCTATGGCAATCAATATCGGTAAACAGACAAAGAAAATTGTTTGGCAAAATATCACATTGGCATTCGGTGTAAAAGCTATTGTGTTGGTACTTGGTGCAGGTGGATTGGCTACAATGTGGGAAGCCGTTTTTGCCGATGTAGGTGTAGCATTATTGGCAATCTTAAACGCAGTACGAATACAACGAATGAAGTTTTGACAAGCCAACGCTAAAAGCAAGCACATTTGCAAACCGCACAAGGCGACACACAAGCCAAAGTTTGCAAAAGAGCTTGCTTTTTCCAACGCACGACAGAAAAACAAAAAAATCTTTCCACGCTTCGCAAAAAATTAAATCTGCCGACACACCAAACCCGACAGACAAATACGAACGGACGGAAAAAACCACAGCTGCCAACATCGGTTTGGCGTTATGGCGGGTGAAGTGCTACTATTGAACATTTGTACTGTATTCAACGTTAGTGCTACTATTAAACTTTTGTGCTAAATTTACCGCCACAACGCCAAGCCGTAAAACGTTATATAAAATTATCAGAAAAATTTATAGGAAAACACAGTAAAAATTTGCAATTTTGTAGGTCGCTTGAAAACTTAGTAGTTTTCCGGAACTATTAACTCGGCCAGCACGGTTAGTCGTTTGCCGACTGTTGTGCTAAAGTATCTGGAAAGTATAAAACTTGCAGGCAGATAAAAATAACATTTATATAACAATGGCTTTACGATTAGGCGGGCGAAGTGTTATTTCAAGGGAAGAATTTTCTAATAAAACTTAAAAATGTATTGTAAATTTGTCCTTCGTAGGCCGCCCAACGCAAAGCCTTTTCCGTTATATAAAATTATCAGAAAAATTTATAGGAAAACACAGTGAAAACTTTGCAACTTTGTAGGTCGCTTGAAAAACTTAGTAGTTTTCCGAACTATTAACTCGGCCAGCACGGTTAGTCGTTTGCCGACTGTTGTGCTAAAGTATCTGGAAAGTATAAACTTGCAGGCAGATAAAATAACATTTATATAACAATGGCTTTACGATTAGGCGGGCGGAAGTGTTATTTCAAGGGAAGAATTTTCTAATAAACTTAAAAATGTATTGTAAATTTGTCCTTCGTAGGCCGCCCAACGCAAAGCCTTTCCGTTATATAAAATTATCAGAAAAATTTTATAGGAAAACACAGTAAAATTTGCAATTTTGAGGTCGCTTGAAAACTTAGTAGTTTTCCGAACTATTAACTCGGCCAGCACGGTTAGTCGTTTGCCGACTGTTGTGCTAAAGTATCTGGAAAGTATAAACTTGCAGGCAGATAAAATAAATATTTATATAACAATGGCTTTACGATTAGGCGGGCGGAAGTGTTATTTAAGGGAAGAATTTTCTAATAAAACTTAAAAATGTATTGTAAATTTGTCCTTCGTAGGCCCCAACGCAAAGCTTTTTCCGTTATATAAAATTATCAGAAAAATTTATAGGAAAACACGGTGAAAAATTTGCAATTTTGGTAGGTCGCTTGAAAACTTAGTAGTTTTCTGTAACTACTAACTCGGCCAGCACGGTTAGTCGTTTGCCGACTGTTGTGCTAAAGTATCTGGAAAGTATAAACTTGCAGGCAGATAAAATAACATTTATATAACAATGGCTTTACGATTAGGCGGGCGAAGTGTTATTTCAAGGAAGAATTTTCTAATAAAACTTAAAAAATGTATTGTAAATTTGTCCTTCGTAGGCCGCCCAACGCAAAGCCTTTTCCATATATAAAATTATCAAGAAAAATTTATAGGAAAACACAGTGAAACTTTGCAACTTTGTAGGTCGCTTGAAAACTTAGTAGTTTTCCGAACTATTAACTCGGCCAGCACGGTTGGTCGTGTGCTGACTGTCGTACTAAAGTATCTGGAAAGTATAAACTTGCAGACAGATAAAAATAACATTTATATAACAATGGCTTTACGGTTAGGCGGGCGGAAGTGTTATTTCAAGGGAAGAATTTTCTAATAAAAGTTGGAAATGTATTGTAAATTTGTGCTTCGTAAACCGCCCAACGCAAAGCCAGCTGTTATATAAAATTATCAGAAAAATTTATAGGAAAACACAGTAAAAAATTTGCAATTTTGTAGGTCGCTTGAAAACTTAGTAGTTTTCCGGAACTATTAACTCGGCCAGCAAGGGAAGTAGTGTGCCGACTGTCGTGCTAAAGTATCTGGAAAGTATAAACTTGCAGGCAGATAAAATAACATTTATATAACAATGGCTTTACGGTTAGGCGGGCAGAAGTGTTATTTCAAAGTGAGAATTTTCTAATAAAAGTTGAAATGTATTGTAAATTTGTGCTTCGTAAACCGCCCAACGCAAAGCCTGCGTTATATAAAATTATCAGAAAAATTTATAGGAAAACACAGTGAAAATTTGCAATTTTGTAGGTCGCTTGAAAACTTAGTAGTTTCCCGGAACTATTAACTCGGCTAGCACGGTTAGTCGTTTGCCGACTGTTGTGCTAAAGTATCTGGAAAGTATAAACTTGCAGGCAGATAAAATAACATTTATATAACAATGGCTTTACGATTAGGCGGGCGGAAGTGTTATTTCAAGGGAAGAATTTTCTAATAAAACTTAAAAATGTATTGTAAATTTGTCCTTCGTAGGCCGCCCAACGCAAAGCCTTTTCCGTTAGGTGCAACCAATCCGCCGGAAACATTTCGTTGAGTTTAAGTAGTTAACAGCTAGTTTGTAAACTTCTGAAAATCAATATACATTTGAACCGTTATTCATAACCATTTCGAAACCTGCAATTACCATCATGATGAGATATATTATATTTTCCTTGATTTTAGCTGGATGTATTTCTAAAAGGACCGATAATAATTATAAAGTAAATCAGACTTATCAAATGTTTAATATAAAAGCCATTCAAGACTCCAACTATTATCAATTTGATAGAAAAGGAAGATTAAATAAGGTAGTTACTTTCCATGATTTAAGTAAAATGAAGTCAGTCGTTGAATTCTCAAAACATGGGAAATTAATTTCTGAAAAATTATATCAAAAAGATACAATCTATTATGAAGTAATCTATCACAGAGATAAATATAATTCAATAAAGAATACAATTTCATATTTGAATGGGAAAAAGAATGGCAGCTTTGGATATTATAAATTAGACTCGAGCAATCAAAAAATACCTATTTTCTACTCAAATTTTCTTTACCAAAATAATTTACTAAACGGAGAGGGTTATTATTTTTATAAAAACGGTAATGTTAGGCAAAAAATTATTTACAAAAATGGAAACCTAATGACAGCCGACTTTTACAAAAAAGATGGAAAATTTTATGCCTGTTTAATGTCAGACTCAATTGCAAAATTGAGGAAATATAAATGTAAAAAACCGTGATGGCAGCACCTAACAGCAAGCATAAGCAATGCTGGTTTTTTGGTTGTGAAAGTGTGTTGTTCCTACTAAATTTGTAGTGAGTGAAAGTTGGTTGGCTCCGAAGCCGCACTGCTCATGCTCGCAACCGTTCGATGAAATTAAAAGATAAAAAATAAAAACAATGGGATTCAGATTCATGGCAATCGCCACAGATAAGATTTACAGTAAGGAAAGGGTTAATGAAATTTCATTCCAGTTTTGGATGAAAAAATTGAAATTTGAAAGAGAAGTCTTTCAGGAAGAAGCAATGAATATTGACTTTGAAGATAACGAATACATTGATATTGCGTTTTTATCCACAGGGACTTTGATTTTTGTGTCAGACCCTATGATTGAGACAATAGCAAACATCAAAAGAAACTCATTTGAAGGAAAGGCAGGTTTTTTTGTTGCGGATGAAACATCTATGACTTTTCAAGCAACCTACTATGAAAATTATTGGCTGTCTATAAAACAATTAGAACATAATGGTGAAATAAAGGAACTGAAAAAAGGAGAGAGAAATGAATTTAATATACCATATTCAGATGGCTTTGAACTTGTAACAAATTCTATATCTAATATTATAGGACAAAATTTTTTCGGAATAGAGCCAAACCATACCTTTCATCGATATAGAATTACTGATGAAAAGTTTGATATAAGGGATATTGCAATTGATAAAATAAATTGGTTTGAAAGATTAAAAGAATTGATTGCCCGAGAAAAGGTAGCAAAAGCAGAAGGTATTCAACCTGTGCAAGACCAAAATGATAATAAACAAACTCTTAAAAATGATCAACTATCGTCTCAAAAGCCAGGAAAAACAATTCTTGAACGTCTTAAATTTTGGAAATAAAATTCATCGAACAAAGGCTATGATGTCCATGCCTCCTAAACGGCGGCACGGCACATAGCCTAGACGTTATATAAAATTATCAGAAAAATTTATAGGAAAACACAGTAAAAATTTGCAATTTTGTAGGTCGCTTGAAAACTTAGTAGTTTTCCGGAACTATTAACTCGGCCAGCACGGTTAGTCGTTTGCCGACTGTTGTGCTAAAGTATCTGGAAAGTATAAACTTGCAGGCAGATAAAATAACATTTATATAACAATGGCTTTACGATTAGGCGGGCGGAAGTGTTATTTCAAGGGAAGAATTTTCTAATAAAACTTAAAAATGTATTGTAAATTTGTCCTTCGTAGGCCGCCCAACGCAAAGCCTTTCCGTTATATAAAATTATCAGAAAATTTATAGGAAAACACGGTGAAAATTTGCAATTTTGTAGGTCGCTTGAAAACTTAGTAGTTTCCCGGAACTATTAACTCGGCCAGCACGGTTAGTCGTTTGACGCCTGTTGTGCTAAAGTATCTGGAAAGTATAAACTTGCAGGCAGATAACATAACATTTATATAACAATGACTTTACGATTATGCGGACGGAAGTGTTATTTTAAGTGAAAAATTTTCTAATAAAACTTAAAAATGTATTGTAAATTTGTCCTTCGTAGGCCGCCCAACGCAAAGCCTTTTCCGTTATATAAAATTATCAGAAAAATTTATAGGAAAACACGGTGAAAATTTGCAATTTTGTAGGTCGCTTGAAAACTTAGTAGTTTTCCGGAACTATTAACTCGGCCAGCACGGTTGATCGTTTGCCGACTGTTGTGCTAAAGTATCTGGAAAGTATAAACTTGCAGGCAGATAAATAACATTTATATAACAATGGCTTTACGATTAGGCGGGCGGAAGTGTTATTTCAAGGGAAGAATTTTCTAATAAAACTTAAAAATGTATTGTAAATTTGTCCTTCGTAGGCTGCCCAACGCAAAGCCTTTTCCAGTTATATAAAATTATCAGAAAAATTTATAGGAAAACACAGTAAAAATTTGCAATTTTGTAGGTCGCTTGAAAACTTAGTAGTTTTCCGGAACTATTAACTCGGCCAGCACGGTTGGTCGTGTGCTGACTGTCGTGCTAAAGTATCTGGAAAGTATAAACTTGCAGGCAGATAAAATAACATTTATATAACAATGGCTTTACGGTTAGGCGGCGGAAGTGTTATTTCAAGGGAAGAATTTTCTAATAAAAGTTGGAAATGTATTGTAAATTTGTAGCTTCGTAAACCGCCCAACGCAAAGCCTGGGCGTTATATAAAATTATCAGAAAAAATTTATAGGAAAACACGGTGAAAATTTGCAATTTTGGGTCGCTTGAAAACTTAGTAGTTTTCCCAGAACTATTAACTCGGCCAGCACGGTTAGTCGTTTGCCGACTGTTGTGCTAAAGTATCTGGAAAGTATAAACTTGCAGGCAGATAAAATAACATTTATATAACAATGGCTTTACGATTAGGCGGGCGGAAGTGTTATTTCAGGGAAGAATTTTCTAATAAAACTTAAAAATGTATTGTAAATTTGTCCTTCGTAGGCCGCCCAACGCAAAGCCTTTTCCGTTATATAAAATTATCAAAAATTTATAGGAAAACACGGTGAAAATTTGCAATTTTGTAGGTCGCTTGAAAACTTAGTAGTTTTCCGAACTATTAACTCGGCCAGCACGGTTAGTCGTTTGCCGACTGTTGTGCTAAAGTATCTGGAAAGTATAAACTTGCAGGCAGATAAAAATAACATTTATATAACAATGGCTTTACGATTAGGCGGGCGGAAGTGTTATTTCAAGGGAAGAATTTTCTAATAAAACTTAAAAATGTATTGTAAATTTGTCCTTCGTAGGCCGCCCAACGCAAAGCCTTTTCCGTTATATAAAATTATCAGAAAAATTTATAGGAAAACACGGTGAAAATTTGCAATTTTGTAGGTCGCTTGAAAACTTAGTAGTTTTCGGAACTATTAACTCGGCCAGCACGGTTAGTCGTTTGCCGACTGTTGTGCTCAAGTATCTGGAAAGTATACACTTGCAGGCAGATAAAAATAACATTTATATAACAATGGCTTTACGGTTAGGCGGGCGGAAGTGTGATTTCAAGGGAAGAATTTTCTAATAAAGGTTGGAAATGTATTGTAAATTTGTGCTTCGTAGGCCGCCCAACGCAAAGCCTTTTCCGTTATATAAAATTATCAGAAAAATTTATAGGAAAACACGGTGAAAATTTGCAATTTTGTAGGTCGCTTGAAAACTTAGTAGTTTTCCCGGAACTATTAACTCGGCCAGCACGGTTAGTCGTTTGCCGACTGTTGTGCTAAAGTATCTGGAAAGTATAAACTTGCAGGCAGATAAAATAACATTTATATAACAATGGCTTTACGATTAGGCGGGCGGAAGTGTTATTTCAAGGGAAGAATTTTCTAATAAAACTTAAAAATGTATTGTAAATTTGTGCTTCGTAAACCGCCCAACGCAAAGCCCGGGCGTTATATAAAATTATCAGAAAAATTTATAGGAAAACACAGTGAAACTTTGCAACTTTGTAGGTCGCTTGAAAACTTAGTAGTTTTCCGGAACTATTAACTCGGCCAGCACGGTTAGTCGTTTGCCGACTGTTGTGCTAAAGTATCTGGAAAGTATAAACTTGCAGGCAGATAAAATAACATTTATATAACAATGGCTTTACGATTAGGCGGGCGGAAGTGTTATTTCAAGGGAAGAATTTTCTAATAAAACTTAAAAATGTATTGTAAATTTGTCCTTCGTAGGCCGCCCAACGCAAAGCCTTTTCCGTTATATAAAATTATCAGAAAAATTTATAGGAAAACACAGTAAAAATTTGCAATTTTGTAGGTCGCTTGAAAACTTAGTAGCTTTCCGGAACTATTAACTCGGCCAGCACGGTTAGTCGTTTGCCGACTGTTGTGCTAAAGTATCTGGAAAGTATAAACTTGCAGGCAGATAAAATAACATTTATATAACAATGGCTTTACGATTAGGCGGGCGGAAGTGTTATTTCAAGGGAAGAATTTTCTAATAAAACTTAAAAATGTATTGTAAATTTGTCCTTCGTAGGCCGCCCAACGCAAAAGCCTTTTCCCGTTATATAAAATTATCAGAAAAAATTTATAGGAAAACACAGTAAAAATTTGCAATTTTGTAGGTCGCTTGAAAACTTAGTAGTTTTCCGGAACTATTAACTCGGCCAGCAAGGGGAAGTAGTGTGCCGACTGTCGTGCTAAAGTATCTGGAAAGTATAAACTTGCAGGCAGATAAAATAACATTTATATAACAATGGCTTTACGGTTAGGCGGGCGGAAGTGTTATTTCAAGGGAAGAATTTTCTAATAAAAGTTGGAAATGTATTGTAAATTTGTGCTTCGTAAACCGCCCAACGCAAAGCCCGGGCGTTATATAAAATTATCAGAAAAATTTATAGGAAAACACGGTGAAAATTTGCAATTTTGTAGGTCGCTTGAAAACTTAGTAGTTTTCGGAACTATTAACTCGGCCAGCACGGTTAGTCGTTTGCCGACTGTTGTGCTAAAGTATCTGGAAAGTATAAACTTGCAGGCAGATAAAATAACATTTATATAACAATGGCTTTACGATTAGGCGGGCGGAAGTGTTATTTCAAGGGAAGAATTTTCTAATAAAACTTAAAAATGTATTGTAAATTTGTCCTTCGTAGGCCGCCCAACGCAAAGCCTTTTCCGTTATATAAAATTATCAGAAAAATTTATAGGAAAACACGGTGAAAATTTGCAATTTTGTAGGTCGCTTGAAAACTTAGTAGTTTTCCGGAACTATTAACTCGGCCAGCACGGTTAGTCGTTTGCCGACTGTTGTGCTAAAGTATCTGGAAAGTATAAACTTGCAGGCAGATAAAATAACATTTATATAACAATGGCTTTACGATTAGGCGGGCGGAAGTGTTATTTCAAGGGAAGAATTTTCTAATAAAACTTAAAAATGTATTGTAAATTTGTCCTTCGTAGGCCGCCCAACGCAAAGCCTTTTCCGTTATATAAAATTATCAGAAAAAATTTATAGGAAAACACGGTGAAAATTTGCAATTTTGTAGGTCGCTTGAAAACTTAGTAGTTTCGGAACTATTAACTCGGCCAGCACGGTTAGTCGTTTGCCGACTGTTGTGCTAAAGTATCTGGAAAGTATAAACTTGCAGGCAGATAAAATAACATTTATATAACAATGGCTTTACGATTAGGCGGGCGGAAGTGTTATTTCAAGGGAAGAATTTTCTAATAAAACTTAAAAATGTATTGTAAATTTGTCCTTCGTAGGCCGCCCAACGCAAAGCCTTTTCCGTTATATAAAATTATCAGAAAAATTTATAGGAAAACACAGTAAAAATTTGCAATTTTGTAGGTCGCTTGAAAACTTAGTAGTTTTCGGAACTATTAACTCGGCCAGCACGGTGAGTCGTTTGCCGACTGTTGTGCTAAAGTATCTGGAAAGTATAAACTTGCAGGCAGATAAAATAACATTTATATAACAATGGCTTTACGATTAGGCGGGCGGAAGTGTTATTTCAAGGGAAGAATTTTCTAATAAAACTTAAAAATGTATTGTAAATTTGTCCTTCGTAGGCCGCCCAACGCAAAGCCTTTTCCGTTATATAAAATTATCAGAAAAATTTATAGGAAAACACGGTGAAAATTTGCAATTTTGTAGGTCGCTTGAAAACTTAGTAGTTTTCCGGGAACTATTAACTCGGCCAGCACGGTTAGTCGTTTGCCGACTGTTGTGCTAAAGTATCTGGAAAGTATAAACTTGCAGGCAGATAAAATAACATTTATATAACAATGGCTTTACGATTAGGCGGGCGGAAGTGTTATTTCAAGGGAAGAATTTTCTAATAAAACTTAAAAATGTATTGTAAATTTGTCCTTCGTAGGCCGCCCAACGCAAAGCCTTTTCCGTTATATAAAATTATCAGAAAAATTTATAGGAAAACACAGTAAAACTTTGCAATTTTGTAGGTCGCTTGAAAACTTAGTAGTTTTCCGAAACTATTAACTCGGCCAGCACGGTTAGTCGTTTGCCGACTGTCGTGCTAAAGTATCTGGAAAGTATAAACTTGCAGGCAGATAAAATAACATTTATATAACAATGGCTTTACGATTAGGCGGGCGGAAGTGTTATTTCAAGGGAAGAATTTTCTAATAAAACTTAAAAATGTATTGTAAATTTGTCCTTCGTAGGCCGCCCAACGCAAAGCCTTTTCCGTTATATAAAATTATCAGAAAAATTTATAGGAAAACACGGTGAAAATTTGCAATTTTGTAGGTCGCTTGAAAACTTAGTAGTTTTCCGGAACTATTAACTCGGCCAGCACGGTTAGTCGTTTGCCGACTGTTGTGCTAAAGTATCTGGAAAGTATAAACTTGCAGGCAGATAAAATAACATTTATATAACAATGGCTTTACGATTAGGCGGGCGGAAGTGTTATTTCAAGGGAAGAATTTTCTAATAAAACTTAAAAATGTATTGTAAATTTGTCCTTCGTAGGCCGCCCAACGCAAAGCCTTTCCGTTATATAAAATTATCAGAAAAATTTATAGGAAAACACAGTAAAAATTTGCAATTTGTAGGTCGCTTGAAAACTTAGTAGTTTTCCGGAACTATTAACTCGGCCAGCAAGGGAAGTAGTGTGCCGACTGTCGTGCTAAAGTATCTGGAAAGTATAAACTTGCAGGCAGATAAAATAACATTTATATAACAATGGCTTTACGGTTAGGCGGGCAGAAGTGTTATTTCAAAGTGAGAATTTTCTAATAAAAGTTGGAAATGTATTGTAAATTTGTGCTTCGTAAACCGCCCAACGCAAAGCCTTTTCCGTTATATAAAATTATCAGAAAAATTTATAGGAAAACACAGTAAAAATTTGCAATTTTGTAGGTCGCTTGAAAACTTAGTAGTTTTCCGGAACTATTAACTCGGCCAGCAAGGGAAGTAGTGTGCCGACTGTTGTGCTAAAGTATCTGGAAAGTATAAACTTGCAGGCAGATAAAATAACATTTATATAACAATGGCTTTACGATTAGGCGGGCAGAAGTGTTATTTCAAAGTGAGAATTTTCTAATAAAAGTTGGAAATGTATTGTAAATTTGTCCTTCGTAGGCCGCCCAACGCAAAGCCTTTTCCGTTATATAAAATTATCAGAAAAATTTATAGGAAAACACGGTGAAAATTTGCAATTTGTTAGGTCGCTTGAAAACTTAGTAGTTTTCGGAACTATTAACTCGGCCAGCACGGTTAGTCGTTTGCCGACTGTTGTGCTAAAGTATCTGGAAAGTATAAACTTGCAGGCAGATAAAATAACATTTATATAACAATGGCTTTACGATTAGGCGGGCGGAAGTGTTATTTCAAGGGAAGAATTTTCTAATAAAACTTAAAAATGTATTGTAAATTTGTCCTTCGTAGGCCGCCCAACGCAAAGCCTTTTCCGTTATATAAAATTATCAGAAAAATTTATAGGAAAACACGGTGAAAATTTGCAATTTTGTAGGTCGCTTGAAAACTTAGTAGTTTTCCGGAACTATTAACTCGGCCAGCACGGTTAGTCGTTTGCCGACTGTTGTGCTAAAGTATCTGGAAAGTATAAACTTGCAGGCAGATAAAATAACATTTATATAACAATGGCTTTACGATTAGGCGGGCGGAAGTGTTATTTCAAGGGAAGAATTTTCTAATAAAACTTAAAAATGTATTGTAAATTTGTCCTTCGTAGGCCGCCCAACGCAAAGCCTTTTCCGTTATATAAAATTATCAGAAAAATTTATAGGAAAACACGGTGAAAATTTGCAATTTTGTAGGTCGCTTGAAAACTTAGTAGTTTTCCGGAACTATTAACTCGGCCAGCACGGTTAGTCGTTTGCCGACTGTTGTGCTAAAGTATCTGGAAAGTATAAACTTGCAGGCAGATAAAAATAACATTTATATAACAATGGCTTTACGGTTAGGCGGGCGGAAGTGTTATTTCAAGGGAAGAATTTTCTAATAAAACTTAAAAATGTATTGTAAATTTGTCCTTCGTAGGCCGCCCAACGCAAAGCCTTTTCCGTTATATAAAATTATCAGAAAAATTTGAAAACTTAGTAGTTTTCGGAACTATTAACTCGGCCAGCACGGTTAGTCGTTTGCCGACTGTTGTGCTAAAGTATCTGGAAAGTATAAACTTGCAGGCAGATAAAATAACATTTATATAACAATGGCTTTACGATTAGGCGGGCGGAAGTGTTATTTCAAGGGAAGAATTTTCTAATAAAACTTAAAAATGTATTGTAAATTTGTCCTTCGTAGGCCGCCCAACGCAAAGCCTTTTCCGTTATATAAAATTATCAGAAAAATTTATAGGAAAACACAGTGAAACTTTGCAACTTTGTAGGTCGCTTGAAAACTTAGTAGTTTTGGAACTATTAACTCGGCCAGCACGGTTAGTCGTTTGCCGACTGTTGTGCTAAAGTATCTGGAAAGTATAAACTTGCAGGCAGATAAAATAACATTTATATAACAATGGCTTTACGATTAGGCGGGCGGAAGTGTTATTTCAAGGGAAGAATTTTCTAATAAAACTTAAAAATGTATTGTAAATTTGTCCTTCGTAGGCCGCCCAACGCAAAGCCTTTTCCGTTATATAAAATTATCAGAAAAATTTATAGGAAAACACAGTGAAACTTTGCAACTTTGTAGGTCGCTTGAAAACTTAGTAGTTTTCCGGAACTATTAACTCGGCCAGCACGGTTAGTCGTTTGCCGACTGTTGTGCTAAAGTATCTGGAAAGTATAAACTTGCAGGCAGATAAAATAACATTTATATAACAATGGCTTTACGATTAGGCGGGCGGAAGTGTTATTTCAAGGGAAGAATTTTCTAATAAAACTTAAAAATGTATTGTAAATTTGTCCTTCGTAGGCCGCCCAACGCAAAGCCTTTTCCGTTATATAAAATTATCAGAAAAATTTATAGGAAAACACGGTGAAAATTTGCAATTTTGTAGGTCGCTTGAAAACTTAGTAGTTTTGGAACTATTAACTCGGCCAGCACGGTTAGTCGTTTGCTGACTGTTGTGCTAAAGTATCTGGAAAGTATAAACTTGCAGGCAGATAAAAATAACATTTATATAACAATGGCTTTACGGTTAGGCGGGCGGAAGTGTTATTTCAAGGGAAGAATTTTCTAATAAAACTTAAAAATGTATTGTAAATTTGTGCTTCGTAAACCGCCCAACGCAAAGCCTTTTCCGTTATATAAAATTATCAGAAAAATTTATAGGAAAACACGGTGAAAATTTGCAATTTTGTAGGTCGCTTGAAAACTTAGTAGTTTTCCGGAACTATTAACTCGGCCAGCACGGTTAGTCGTTTGCCGACTGTTGTGCTAAAGTATCTGGAAAGTATAAACTTGCAGGCAGATAAAATAACATTTATATAACAATGGCTTTACGATTAGGCGGGCGGAAGTGTTATTTCAAGGGAAGAATTTTCTAATAAAACTTAAAAATGTATTGTAAATTTGTCCTTCGTAGGCCGCCCAACGCAAAGCCTTTTCCGTTATATAAAATTATCAGAAAAATTTATAGGAAAACACAGTGAAACTTTGCAACTTTGTAGGTCGCTTGAAAACTTAGTAGTTTTTCGGAACTATTAACTCGGCCAGCACGGTTAGTCGTTTGCCGACTGTTGTGCTAAAGTATCTGGAAAGTATAAACTTGCAGGCAGATAAAATAACATTTATATAACAATGGCTTTACGGTTAGGCGGGCAGAAGTGTTATTTCAAAGTGAGAATTTTCTAATAAAACTTAAAAATGTATTGTAAATTTGTCCTTCGTAGGCCGCCCAACGCAAAGCCCGGGCGTTATATAAAATTATCAGAAAAATTTATAGGAAAACACAGTAAAACTTTGCAACTTTGTAGGTCGCTTGAAAACTTAGTAGTTTTTCGGAACTATTAACTCGGCCAGCACGGTTGGTCGTGTGCTGACTGTCGTACTAAAGTATCTGGAAAGTATAAACTTGCAGGCAGATAAAAATAACATTTATATAACAATGGCTTTACGGTTAGGCGGGCGGAAGTGTTATTTCAAGGGAAGAATTTTCTAATAAAAGTTGGAAATGTATTGTAAATTTGTGCTTCGTAAACCGCCCAACGCAAAGCCCAGGCGTTATATAAAATTATCAGAAAAATTTATAGGAAAACACGGTGAAAATTTGCAATTTTGTAGGTCGCTTGAAAACTTAGTAGTTTTCGGAACTATTAACTCGGCCAGCACGGTTAGTCGTTTGCCGACTGTTGTGCTAAAGTATCTGGAAAGTATAAACTTGCAGGCAGATAAAATAACATTTATATAACAATGGCTTTACGATTAGGCGGGCGGAAGTGTTATTTCAAGGGAAGAATTTTCTAATAAAACTTAAAAATGTATTGTAAATTTGTCCTTCGTAGGCCGCCCAACGCAAAGCCTTTTCCGTTATATAAAATTATCAGAAAAATTTATAGGAAAACACGGTGAAAATTTGCAACTTTGTAGGTCGCTTGAAAACTTAGTAGTTTTCCGGAACTATTAACTCGGCCAGCACGGTTGGTCGTGTGCTGACTGTCGTACTAAAGTATCTGGAAAGTATAAACTTGCAGGCAGATAAAAATAACATTTATATAACAATGGCTTTACGGTTAGGCGGGCGGAAGTGTTATTTCAAGGGAAGAATTTTCTAATAAAAGTTGGAAATGTATTGTAAATTTGTGCTTCGTAAACCGCCCAACGCAAAGCCCTGGCGTTATATAAAATTATCAGAAAAATTTATAGGAAAACACAGTGAAACTTTGCAACTTTGTAGGTCGCTTGAAAACTTAGTAGTTTCCGGAACTATTAACTCGGCCAGCACGGTTGGTCGTGTGCTGACTGTCGTACTAAAGTATCTGGAAAGTATAAACTTGCAGACAGATAAAAATAACATTTATATAACAATGGCTTTACGGTTAGGCGGGCGGAAGTGTTATTTCAAGGGAAGAATTTTCTAATAAAAGTTGGAAATGTATTGTAAATTTGTGCTTCGTAAACCGCCCAACGCAAAAGCTCAGGCGTTATATAAAATTATCAGAAAAATTTATAGGAAAACACAGTAAAAATTTGCAATTTTGTAGGTCGCTTGAAAACTTAGTAGTTTTCGGAACTATTAACTCGGCCAGCAAGGAAGTAGTGTGCCGACTGTCGTGCTAAAGTATCTGGAAAGTATAAACTTGCAGGCAGATAAAATAACATTTATATAACAATGGCTTTACGGTTAGGCGGGCGGAAGTGTTATTTCAAGGGAAGAATTTTCTAATAAAACTTAAAAATGTATTGTAAATTTGTGCTTCGTAAACCGCCCAACGCAAAGCTCAAAGCGTTATATAAAATTATCAGAAAAATTTATAGGAAAACACGGTGAAAATTTGCAATTTTGTAGGTCGCTTGAAAACTTAGTAGTTTTCCGGAACTATTAACTCGGCCAGCACGGTTAGTCGTTTGCCGACTGTTGTGCTAAAGTATCTGGAAAGTATAAACTTGCAGGCAGATAAAATAACATTTATATAACAATGGCTTTACGATTAGGCGGGCGGAAGTGTTATTTCAAGGGAAGAATTTTCTAATAAAAGTTGGAAATGTATTGTAAATTTGTGCTTCGTAAACCGCCCAACGCAAAGCCTTTTCCGTTATATAAAATTATCAGAAAAATTTATAGGAAAACACAGTAAAAATTTGCAATTTTGTAGGTCGCTTGAAAACTTAGTAGTTTTCGGAACTATTAACTCGGCCAGCACGGTTAGTCGTTTGCCGACTGTTGTGCTAAAGTATCTGGAAAGTATAAACTTGCAGGCAGATAAAATAACATTTATATAACAATGGCTTTACGATTAGGCGGGCGGAAGTGTTATTTCAAGGGAAGAATTTTCTAATAAAACTTAAAAATGTATTGTAAATTTGTCCTTCGTAGGCCGCCCAACGCAAAGCCTTTTCCGTTATATAAATTATCAGAAAAATTTATAGGAAAACACAGTAAAAATTTGCAATTTTGTAGGTCGCTTGAAAACTTAGTAGTTTTCCCGGAACTATTAACTCGGCCAGCACGGTTAGTCGTTTGCCGACTGTTGTGCTAAAGTATCTGGAAAGTATAAACTTGCAGGCAGATAAAATAACATTTATATAACAATGGCTTTACGATTAGGCGGGCGGAAGTGTTATTTCAAGGAAGAATTTTCTAATAAAACTTAAAAAATGTATTGTAAATTTGTCCTTCGTAGGCCGCCCAACGCAAGCCCAAACCGTTATATAAAATTATCAGAAAAATTTATAGGAAAACACAGTAAAAATTTGCAATTTTGTAGGTCGCTTGAAAACTTAGTAGTTTTCCGGAACTATTAACTCGGCCAGCAAGGGAAGTAGTGTGCCGACTGTCGTGCTAAAGTATCTGGAAAGTATAAACTTGCAGGCAGATAAAATAACATTTATATAACAATGGCTTTACGGTTAGGCGGGCGGAAGTGTTATTTCAAGGGAAGAATTTTCTAATAAAACTTAAAAATGTATTGTAAATTTGTGCTTCGTAAACCGCCCAACGCAAAGCCCGGGCGTTGTGCGAAATATTAACAGACCCTAATGGCATTTAACAAACGACGAAATAACAACGAAGGGCAACATCAGCCGTTGCCAGAAAAACTTAAATCGGGATTTATAATTTCCGACAAATCGTTCTATACAGCCACTTTTATTTCTTCGCTGACTATTACTGCATTGTTAATTATTCTCGTTGTAATTAAAGTCGCC
Source organism: Sphingobacteriales bacterium (assembly GCA_016706405.1). Lineage (NCBI taxonomy): Bacteria > Pseudomonadati > Bacteroidota > Sphingobacteriia > Sphingobacteriales > Sphingobacteriales bacterium. Next base: position 23,316 of record JADJJT010000005.1, on the reverse strand, counting down.
TATGCTATATCAGAGACAGATATTCAAAGCATTTGCCAAATCACAGCAGGTCTTAGCGGTTTGACACTTGCCATCCCATTATTCCTAAAAGATTTTGACGTTAAATCAAGTTTTTGGAGACAGTTTTATCTCATCGCAATCACTTTCTTGTTTGCTACATTTATCGGACTCTTTTCTTTTCTACAGACTAACGGCACTGAATCAAAAAGCATAATAATTTATTTATGGTTCTTTTTTTCTTTGACTATTTCTATAAACATATCAAATGTTGCCAGAATTGGGAAATGGGTAAAATCCAAATCAAAGGTTACTATTTCAAGCAACCCATTAACAAACTTCTTTGCCTCCTACTTTATCTTACTCATTTCACTTTTTTTTGCAAAAGGCGACTTCCTAATCTATGGGACAATTTTGTTTACCATCTACGGTTTCTATTTAACGTTGTCATTAATGCTATCAATTCTTGTTGAACTGTTCAGTTCAAAGCCTAAAGAGGATGACAATGAAATGAAACTAAAAAAAGCCATTGAATATTTAGCTATTAAATATAAAAGTGAGCCATTGGAGGAACAAAAATTAATTGACAGACTTCGTAAAGAAGTTTTTTTCAACGACCAAGAAATGGTTAGTCGTACTAAGGTGCAAGATTTAGTTGGTGATATGGATTCGGAAACAGATTTGGCAAGCCCAAAAGTCACCATTTATGACTATAACTATATTATTCCGAGGTGGACAAGCGAGTTTGACAAAACATTAAAAAATTCAACCCCCAAAATCATAGTGCTTTACTGTTCCTCAAGTTCTTATGAATCTAAGGAGTTAGGAAACTTACTTTCTGACAGTCATTTTTTACAAAAGTATGAAGATAAATTATATAATATCCTTTCACAAAATACAGGACTTTCAGTTGAATTATTAAAAGATAATAGTTCTCTGACCAAAAAATATAGAGTTTCAAAATTTATCTATTACAGAACCAATATAGGATACAGTTCTTCAAACTACAATTATCTCATATTGGTAGACACTTCAAATGAAAACTCTGTTATAGTTTCAAACGATTACCACTACCACGACGGCGACTTCATTACAAAAAGAGAATACGAGTTCATTTTGAAAAAATATAATGATGGAGAAGTGTTATTTGACGATTACATTTCAATGGAGAAAATTGAGGCGGCTATCCGTAAATAATACTTCGCACAACAGGCGGTTTGGCAATATGGCGGGGCGACGAATATATGCTCAACTTTTTGTTCGCTATTGAGCTTCAGTTCCAGCCGACGGAATACTAATGAGCAACAGAATTAACAATGAACTTTTGTAACTTTATTCAGCAGCGGTTCCGGGCTGACGATTTTCAAATACCGCCACATCGCCAAGCCGTGTCCGTTATATAAAATTATCAGAAAAATTTATAGGAAAACACGGTGAAAATTTGCAATTTTGTAGGTCGCTTGAAAACTTAGTAGTTTTCCGGAACTATTAACTCGGCCAGCACGGTTAGTCGTTTGCCGACTGTTGTGCTAAAGTATCTGGAAAGTATAAACTTGCAGGCAGATAAAATAACATTTATATAACAATGGCTTTACGATTAGGCGGGCGGAAGTGTTATTTCAAAGTGAGAATTTTCTAATAAAAGTTGGAAATGTATTGTAAATTTGTGCTTCGTAAACCGCCCAACGCAAAGCCCGGGCGTTATATAAAATTATCAGAAAAATTTATAGGAAAACACAGTAAAATTTGCAATTTTGTAGGTCGCTTGAAAACTTAGTAGTTTTCCGGAACTATTAACTCGGCCAGCACGGTTAGTCGTTTGCCGACTGTTGTGCTAAAGTATCTGGAAAGTATAAACTTGCAGGCAGATAAAATAACATTTATATAACAATGGCTTTACGATTAGGCGGGCGGAAGTGTTATTTCAAGGGAAGAATTTTCTAATAAAACTTAAAAATGTATTGTAAATTTGTCCTTCGTAGGCCGCCCAACGCAAAGCTTTTCCGTTATATAAAATTATCAGAAAAATTTATAGGAAAACACAGTGAAACTTTGCAACTTTGTAGGTCGCTTGAAAACTTAGTAGTTTTCCGGAACTATTAACTCGGCCAGCACGGTTGGTCGTGTGCTGACTGTCGTACTAAAGTATCTGGAAAGTATAAACTTGCAGGCAGATAAAAATAACATTTATATAACAATGGCTTTACGGTTAGGCGGGCGGAAGTGTTATTTCAAGGGAAGAATTTTCTAATAAAAGTTGGAAATGTATTGTAAATTTGTGCTTCGTAAACCGCCCAACGCAAAGCCTGGGGCGTTATATAAAATTATCAGAAAAAATTTATAGGAAAACACGGTGAAAATTTGCAATTTTGTAGGTCGCTTGAAAACTTAGTAGTTTTCGAACTATTAACTCGGCCAGCACGGTTAGTCGTTTGCCGACTGTTGTGCTAAAGTATCTGGAAAGTATAAACTTGCAGGCAGATAAAATAACATTTATATAACAATGGCTTTACGATTAGGCGGGCGGAAGTGTTATTTCAAGGAAGAATTTTCTAATAAAACTTAAAAATGTATTGTAAATTTGTCCTTCGTAGGCCGCCCAACGCAAAGCCTTTTTCCGTTATATAAAATTATCAGAAAAATTTATAGGAAAACACGGTGAAAATTTGCAATTTTGTAGGTCGCTTGAAAACTTAGTAGTTTTACGGAACTATTAACTCGGCCAGCACGGTTAGTCGTTTGCCGACTGTTGTGCTAAAGTATCTGGAAAGTATAAACTTGCAGGCAGATAAAATAACATTTATATAACAATGGCTTTACGATTAGGCGGGCGGAAGTGTTATTTCAAGGGAAGAATTTTCTAATAAAACTTAAAAATGTATTGTAAATTTGTCCTTCGTAGGCCGCCCAACGCAAAGCCTTTTCCGTTATATAAAATTATCAGAAAAATTTATAGGAAAACACGGTGAAAATTTGCAATTTTGTAGGTCGCTTGAAAACTTAGTAGTTTTCCGGAACTATTAACTCGGCCAGCACGGTTAGTCGTTTGCCGACTGTTGTGCTAAAGTATCTGGAAAGTATAAACTTGCAGGCAGATAAAATAACATTTATATAACAATGGCTTTACGATTAGGCGGGCGGAAGTGTTATTTCAAGGGAAGAATTTTCTAATAAAACTTAAAAATGTATTGTAAATTTGTCCTTCGTAGGCCGCCCAACGCAAAGCCTTTTCCGTTATATAAAATTATCAGAAAAATTTATAGGAAAACACAGTAAAAATTTGCAATTTTGTAGGTCGCTTGAAAACTTAGTAGTTTTCCCGAACTATTAACTCGGCCAGCACGGTTAGTCGTTTGCCGACTGTTGTGCTAAAGTATCTGGAAAGTATAAACTTGCAGGCAGATAAAATAACATTTATATAACAATGGCTTTACGATTAGGCGGGCGGAAGTGTTATTTCAAGGGAAGAATTTTCTAATAAAAGTTGGAAATGTATTGTAAATTTGTGCTTCGTAAACCGCCCAACGCAAAGCCCGGGCGTTATATAAAATTATCAGAAAAATTTATAGGAAAACACGGTGAAAATTTGCAACTTTGTAGGTCGCTTGAAAACTTAGTAGTTTTCCGGAACTATTAACTCGGCCAGCACGGTTGGTCGTGTGCTGACTGTCGTACTAAAGTATCTGGAAAGTATAAACTTGCAGGCAGATAAAAATAACATTTATATAACAATGGCTTTACGGTTAGGCGGGCGGAAGTGTTATTTCAAGGGAAGAATTTTCTAATAAAAGTTGGAAATGTATTGTAAATTTGTGCTTCGTAAACCGCCCAACGCAAAGCCGGGCGTTATATAAAATTATCAGAAAATTTATAGGAAAACACGGTGAAAATTTGCAATTTTGTAGGTCGCTTGAAAACTTAGTAGTTTTCCGGAACTATTAACTCGGCCAGCACGGTTAGTCGTTTGCCGACTGTTGTGCTAAAGTATCTGGAAAGTATAAACTTGCAGGCAGATAAAATAACATTTATATAACAATGGCTTTACGATTAGGCGGGCGGAAGTGTTATTTCAAGGGAAGAATTTTCTAATAAAACTTAAAAATGTATTGTAAATTTGTCCTTCGTAGGCCGCCCAACGCAAAGCCCGGGCGTTATATAAAATTATCAGAAAAATTTATAGGAAAACACAGTGAAACTTTGCAACTTTGTAGGTCGCTTGAAAACTTAGTAGTTTTCCGGAACTATTAACTCGGCCAGCACGGTTGGTCGTGTGCTGACTGTCGTACTAAAGTATCTGGAAAGTATAAACTTGCAGGCAGATAAAAATAACATTTATATAACAATGGCTTTACGGTTAGGCGGGCGGAAGTGTTATTTCAAGGGAAGAATTTTCTAATAAAAGTTGGAAATGTATTGTAAATTTGTGCTTCGTAAACCGCCCAACGCAAAGCCCGGGCGTTACCTGCAACCCTAACAAACACCCTGCAAATATTCAACAGACAGACAAAATAAATGAGAGTAACAAAATTATTTAAGGACTTTTTTGACAGTGAAAAATCAGGCGGGCTTGTTTTAATTGCTTGCACTATTATTTCTTTGGTAGTTGCCAACTCAACTTTTGGGACAGACTACCACCATTTTTGGCAAACACAATTTCAAGGACACAGCATTGAACATTGGGTAAATGACGGACTAATGGCAATTTTCTTTTTACTCATTGGCTTAGAGTTAGAACGAGAAATTTACATTGGTGAACTTTCAAAACTTAAAGACGCTTTACTGCCAATTTTTGGAGCAATTGGTGGAATGTTTTTACCAGCCGGACTTTTCCTACTTTTCAACTATGGAACTGCGACACAATCAGGTGCAGGTATTCCAATGGCGACAGACATTGCTTTTGCTTTGGGCATTTTATCTTTATTAGGCAACAGAGTGCCTACTTCTCTAAAAGTATTTTTAACAGCACTTGCTGTTATTGACGATTTGGGAGCAATCATTATCATTGCTATTTTCTATACCAAAACCTTACTTTGGACAAACCTTTTCATAGCATTAGGAATTTTTGCTTTGCTTTTGGTTTTTAACAGACTGAAAATTAGAAACCTAATTCCTTACTTAATTGGTGGTGTTGCAATGTGGTATTTTATGCTTCATTCAGGCGTTCACGCCACCATTACAGGAGTTCTTTTGGCTTTTGCAATTCCATTTGGCAACGGAGACGAAAAATCAACTTCATACATTTTGCAACACTTTTTACATAAGCCAGTTGCATTTATCATCCTTCCAATTTTTGCATTAGCCAACACAGCAATAGTTTTTAGTGGCGACATAGCCCAAACCTTGACTGAAAATAATAGTTTAGGTATTGCACTGGGACTAATTGTAGGTAAACCATTGGGAATTTTCCTTTTGACATTTTTAGCTGTTTCATTGGGACTTTGCAAACTTCCGACAGACCTAAATTGGAAATCAATTTTTGGTGTAGGACTTTTAGCAGGCATTGGATTTACAATGTCCATTTTCATTTCTTTGCTTGCTTTCGACAATGACACAGTCATAAATAATTCCAAATTAGTTATTCTGATGTCATCGTTTATAGCCGGGACGATAGGATACTTTTTTTTAAAGATAACGCTAACCAATACTATTTCACAAGATGAGTAATAAAATGTTTGATTTCATCAGCCTGCATCAAGGCGAAGAAAAAAGAGAATCCGTTTTAGAAAATATAAAGCAGAGTATTTCTTTCAGGGGTTCAAACTTGTGGATATTGGCATGTGCGATAGTTATCGCATCCGTTGGTTTAAATGTTAATTCAACAGCAGTTGTAATTGGCGCCATGCTTATTTCGCCTTTAATGGGACCAATAGTAGGTGCTGGATTCGCCTTAGCTGTATTTGATTTTGAACTTCTTAAAAGATGTGGTAAAAATTTATTAATTGCAACCATAGTCAGTTTAGTGGTTTCTGCTATTTATTTTTTTATTAGTCCATTCAAAGACGCTCAACCGGAATTGTTAGCCAGAATATCACCTACTATTTATGATGTGTTAATTGCTTTTTTTGGTGGGTTAGTCGGTGTAATAGCTTTGACAAGGGTAGAAAAAGGCAATCCTATTCCCGGGGTAGCGATTGCTACTGCATTAATGCCGCCACTTTGTACGGCTGGATATGGTTTAGCAATGGGTAATTATTCCTATTTCTTTGGTGCATTTTATTTATACAGTATTAATTGTTTTTTCATATGTATTGCCACTTATTTTATTGTTCGATATCTAAAATACACACCGGTTCAATTTAAGAACATAAGATTTGAAAAACAAATAAGATACGGGATTTCTTTCCTTCTCTTATTGATGATAGTTCCCAGTTTTTATTTAGCCTATAACTTACTGAAAGAAAAACAGTTTAATGATAATGTTTCAAAATTTATTGAAAATGAATTTACGGCTAATGGTTATACCATTATCTTCAAAGAAATAAAATATAATACAAGTCCTAAAAAAATAGAGCTGGCTTTTTTATCAAAAAGGTTCAGTAATGAGGAAGAAAAGCAATTGAATCATCGTTTAAATCAGTATCAAATTTTCAATACTTCACTAATATTTAAACAAGGTACGCAGGACTTGAAAAAAGAAATATTAAACGAATTAGGTACTCAGAACAAAGCACTCAGCGAAAAGGACATTATTATTAACAATTTGCAGAATGAAATAAAAGAATTTAAGTTCGATGATACAGAAACCTACAAAGAGATAGGAATTCTTTTTCCTGAAGCTAAAAACGTATCAATTGGAAAATTTCTACTATTTCCTAATTCTGATAGTGCTAAGATTGAAACAGTAGTGCTATTTCATCATCAAGAGAAAGAAGAAATAGATACTTTAAAACTCAAAAAATGGTTAATTCAAAAATTAAGTACGAATAATATTAAATTGGTTGAACTTGATAAAAATTAGTTGTTCCGCAAAGTATTCAATAAACAATCTTAAAAGGGTGTGCAGGTAACAAGCAGTTTGGCAATATGGCGGGTGAAGTGCTGCTATTAAGCAGAAGTGCAAGGTTGAGCGATAGTACTTCTATTAAACTTTTGTACTAAATTGCCGCCACATCGCCAAGCTGCCGGACGTTAGCAGTAATGGTAGGACGACCCAACCGACAACGATAGACAATGCAGAAAACGACATTTAAAATATCAAAAATGGACTGCCCATCCGAAGAACAAATGATACGGATGAAACTTGCCGACTTGACAAACATCAACTCGTTAGACTTTGATATTGCAAACAGACAACTGACCGTTTTTCATACAGACAACCACGACCAAATTTTTCAGCGACTTGACAACTTAAAGTTTGACACTTCTATTATTGACAGCGTTTCGGTAGACAATTACACAGCTACAACAGAGAACACAGACAGAGAAAGAAAATTACTTTGGCAGGTTTTAGCGATTAACTTTTTCTTTTTTGCACTTGAACTAACGACAGGTTTTATTTCAAATTCAATGGGACTTGTGGCGGATAGTTTGGATATGCTTGCCGATAGCATTGTTTACGGACTTGCACTCTTTGCAGTTGGTGGGACAATGACACGAAAAAAGAACATCGCAAAATCAGCAGGTTATTTACAATTGACACTTGCCGTTTTCGGTTTCATTGAAGTTATAAGACGATTTTTAGGAATGGAAGCAGTTCCAGCATTTCAGACAATGATTATTATTTCAATTCTTGCACTTATCGGCAATGGACTTTGCTTATATCTATTACAAAAAAGCAAAAGCAAGGAAGCACATATGCAAGCAAGTATGATTTTCACATCTAATGATGTAATCGTAAATCTCGGAGTAATTGTTGCTGGCGGACTTGTTTACTTGACAAACTCAAAATATCCCGACCTTATCGTTGGGACAATAGTATTTTTCATCGTTGGACAAGGAGCATTTAAAATTCTAAAACTATCAAAATGACGGAAGAACAAAGAACCACTACTGCTAACAGCGGTTTGGCAAAAGGCGGGGTTTCGTGCATCGTAGAAACATTCGTGGTTAATCAAACATTTGTGCTTCGTATGAACTTTTGTGCTAAAAATCCCGCCCTTCGCCAAGCCGCAAAACGTTATATAAAATTATCAGAAAAATTTATAGGAAAACACAGTGAAACTTTGCAACTTTGTAGGTCGCTTGAAAACTTAGTAGTTTTCCGGAACTATTAACTCGGCCAGCACGGTTGGTCGTGTGCTGACTGTCGTACTAAAGTATCTGGAAAGTATAAACTTGCAGACAGATAAAAATAACATTTATATAACAATGGCTTTACGGTTAGGCGGGCGGAAGTGTTATTTCAAGGGAAGAATTTTCTAATAAAAGTTGGAAATGTATTGTAAATTTGTGCTTCGTAAACCGCCCAACGCAAAGCCCGGGCGTTATATAAAATTATCAGAAAAATTTATAGGAAAACACAGTAAAAATTTGCAATTTTGTAGGTCGCTTGAAAACTTAGTAGTTTTCCGGAACTATTAACTCGGCCAGCACGGTTAGTCGTTTGCCGACTGTTGTGCTAAAGTATCTGGAAAGTATAAACTTGCAGGCAGATAAAATAACATTTATATAACAATGGCTTTACGATTAGGCGGGCGGAAGTGTTATTTCAAGGGAAGAATTTTCTAATAAAACTTAAAAATGTATTGTAAATTTGTCCTTCGTAGGCCGCCCAACGCAAAGCCTTTTCCGTTATATAAAATTATCAGAAAAATTTATAGGAAAACACAGTGAAACTTTGCAACTTTGTAGGTCGCTTGAAAACTTAGTAGTTTTCTGAACTATTAACTCGGCCAGCACGGTTGGTCGTGTGCTGACTGTCGTACTAAAGTATCTGGAAAGTATAAACTTGCAGGCAGATAAAAATAACATTTATATAACAATGGCTTTACGGTTAGGCGGGCGGAAGTGTTATTTCAAGGGAAGAATTTTCTAATAAAAGTTGGAAATGTATTGTAAATTTGTGCTTCGTAAACCGCCCAACGCAAAGCCCAGGGCGTTATATAAAATTATCAGAAAAAATTTATAGGAAAACACGGTGAAAATTTGCAATTTTGTAGGTCGCTTGAAAACTTAGTAGTTTTCCGGAACTATTAACTCGGCCAGCACGGTTAGTCGTTTGCCGACTGTTGTGCTAAAGTATCTGGAAAGTATAAACTTGCAGGCAGATAAAATAACATTTATATAACAATGGCTTTACGATTAGGCGGGCGGAAGTGTTATTTCAAGGGAAGAATTTTCTAATAAAACTTAAAAATGTATTGTAAATTTGTCCTTCGTAGGCCGCCCAACGCAAAGCCTTTTCCGTTATATAAAATTATCAGAAAAAATTTATAGGAAAACACGGTGAAAATTTGCAATTTTGTAGGTCGCTTGAAAACTTAGTAGTTTTCCGGAACTATTAACTCGGCCAGCACGGTTAGTCGTTTGCCGACTGTTGTGCTAAAGTATCTGGAAAGTATAAACTTGCAGGCAGATAAAATAACATTTATATAACAATGGCTTTACGATTAGGCGGGCGGAAGTGTTATTTCAAGGGAAGAATTTTCTAATAAAACTTAAAAAATGTATTGTAAATTTGTCCTTCGTAGGCCGCCCAACGCAAAGCCTTTTCCGTTATATAAAATTATCAGAAAAATTTATAGGAAAACACAGTAAAAATTTGCAATTTTGTAGGTCGCTTGAAAACTTAGTAGTTTTCCGGAACTATTAACTCGGCCAGCACGGTTAGTCGTTTGCCGACTGTTGTGCTAAAGTATCTGGAAAGTATAAACTTGCAGGCAGATAAAATAACATTTATATAACAATGGCTTTACGATTAGGCGGGCGGAAGTGTTATTTCAAGGGAAGAATTTTCTAATAAAACTTAAAAATGTATTGTAAATTTGTCCTTCGTAGGCCGCCCAACGCAAAGCCTTTTCCGTTATATAAAATTATCAGAAAAATTTATAGGAAAACACGGTGAAAATTTGCAATTTTGTAGGTCGCTTGAAAACTTAGTAGTTTTCCGGAACTATTAACTCGGCCAGCACGGTTAGTCGTTTGCCGACTGTTGTGCTAAAGTATCTGGAAAGTATAAACTTGCAGGCAGATAAAATAACATTTATATAACAATGGCTTTACGATTAGGCGGGCGGAAGTGTTATTTCAAGGGAAGAATTTTCTAATAAAACTTAAAAATGTATTGTAAATTTGTCCTTCGTAGGCCGCCCAACGCAAAGCCTTTTCCGTTAGCGGTAACAAAAAAGATAAAACAAAATGAATAAAATAATAATAATTTTCATCCTTCTTCTATTTTCATCGAATACAATCTTGGGGCAAAAGAAAGAAGATTGTGAAAAAACAATTTTTGGGGCTTGGGTTAGAACAAGCGCAGAAGGGAAAGTTTTCTGGGATTTTATAAGAAAGAAAGATGGATTAACGGCTGATTTCAGCCAAGGGGTTTTAATCAAAAGCGTGATTGAAGACACCTCAATCCATACACTTAAAGAAAGCATGCGATTTTTCACCCCAACGGAGGATAAAATAATTATGACAATAAATGGAGACAGGCTTGACACCTTTTCCATGCAATTAAAATGCGACCAAGTATTACTGAAAAAAATAAATAAAAATAGTAGAATTAACGATACTATTCGTTTGTTTCGAGCCGATAATTTTGCATTTAAATTTGATAAAATGCAAATTTACTGCCCACCGAAACCAAAATTCAGTAGTTTGAGTGACTTGTATTTCAATTTCTTTACTTACTTAAAAACAATTCGGACGAAGTATTATTTTCCAATTTTGACCATAACAAGTATTTTAATACTATTCAGATATTTTTTTAAAATCAGGTTTTTACTGTCAGTCCTTCAATTTAACATTGTCATTTCAGCAATATGGATAGGGCTACTTTATGGTGCCTCATTTCAAATGCGCCCTGAATACAACGTGATGTATGTCTGCGATGTTAGTGCTCAATATTTCCCAAAATTTATCTACTATAATTTTTCAAACTCATCCTTTAAAACAACTATTCCGATACCAAAGGATAGTCAAGAGTTTTGGATACAAGCATTGAAAACTATATTCTTTTCCAATCTTATTTTTTCCATTTGGATAGCATGGAGGAAGCACTTTGGGAAATTTAATTTTGGTAAGATAAAAATAATTGGAACGATAGCCGACATTTTTCTCCAATTTTCTGTTCCACTTGTGATAATTTTATTGGCAAGCGGCTATGCACTTGTTGTTTTGATTGGGACATTTTCACTTTGGAAGGCTCACAATATCATAGTTTTTTTACTGTCGTCAATAATTGCATGGTTCTATTGCAAGAAAATACTGTATGAAAAATACTTTTATTTCGACCCCGGAGAACAGAAAACATTTCGTGAGTACATAGAAGAAAAAATAAAGGAGTTGTTCGCCTGAATCGGAATAAAAAACCGCTAACAAAGCATGGTCGCCTATGCCGCCGAAGCCCAACGCTCAAAGCCAACGCACGGCGGCACAGCGTCCATGCCCCCGTTATGCCTCATGCTATGACGAAACAACGGATTACTATAAAACAATAATTTATGGAAAATAGAAACTACACGATTATTTACCGAATAATGCACTGGGCGATAGCCTTTTGTCTGATTTTTTTGTTAATAACAATTTTTCTAAGATTAACATGGATGAATAAAGAACATGTGGCCGACATCATTCAAAATTATCTTGCCGCTACTGACAAAACATTATCTCGTGAAGAAGTGATTGTGCTTGCAAAACAAATTAGGAAACCAATGTGGGATTGGCACATCTATACGGGCTATATTTTAACAGGATTGTTTTGTTTAAGACTGACTCTTCCTTTTTTTGGCAACATGAAATTTGCGAACCCTTTAGATAAGCAACTTTCTTTAAAAGTAAAATTTCAGTATTGGGTTTATCTAATTTTTTATGCTGGTTTGGCAATTTCGCTAATTACAGGATTGACAATTGAATTCGGCCCGAAAAATATGAAGAATATTATGGAGGAAATTCATGTTCTTTCTATTTATTATCTGATACCTTTCCTGATTATCCATTTGGGAGGTGTTTTGATTGCAGAATTTACTACGCAACCAGGTATAATTTCAAGAATAGTGAGTGGAACAAAACAAAAATAAAGCACGAAGGCATAACAGCACATTTGCAATAGGCGGGGTTTCGTGCTCCGCAGACAGTTTAGTGGTAGCCGAAAGTTTAGTGCTCCGCATAAAGTTCAGTGGTAAAAATCCCGCCCATCGCAAATCTGCAAAACGTTATAAGTAATTCACGTTTATTACATTTACTAAAAATAGTTCGTTATGAAATCAAAGGTTAGAAATTTCATTTTTTTTGTTGGTCTTGTTGTTGGAACGGGATCGTGCACAAAAGACTTCACTTGTCATTGTATACAGGAAAATTTATCTGATGGAAGTTCACTTGAAGATTACCAAAACGTTGAAGCAAAGAACGAGAATGACGCTTCAGCTGCTTGTGACGCTCTCAATACACAGTGGGGAACTTACACGAAGACCTGCACATTAGACCAATAAAAGGACTAAGAAGTTAATGTGGCTAAAAACTACTTATAACATCGCATAAAAAGTAATAGCGCTAAGGTTCTCCAATTTCAGTGTTTCATAGCAGCAGCGCCGCACAAAAATTTTTTAAACACAGAAATTTATTAAAAAATGTTTTGTGCAGCTTGGTGGGTTAGCATTAAGTTCAGTACATTTAATCAAAGCTGCGCTACTACTTTTATGCGTAGTCCGTTATATAAAATTATCAGAAAAATTTATAGGAAAACACGGTGAAAATTTGCAATTTTGTAGGTCGCTTGAAAACTTAGTAGTTTTCCGGAACTATTAACTCGGCCAGCACGGTTAGTCGTTTGCCGACTGTTGTGCTAAAGTATCTGGAAAGTATAAACTTGCAGGCAGATAAAATAACATTTATATAACAATGGCTTTACGATTAGGCGGGCGGAAGTGTTATTTCAAGGGAAGAATTTTCTAATAAAAGTTGGAAATGTATTGTAAATTTGTGCTTCGTAAACCGCCCAACGCAAAGCCTTTTCCGTTGGGCGAAATTAATAATAGCCCGATATAACCGGTTAAACGTTTTTTCTTTATTCACATCAAACCAATTTACACCTATGCAAAATTTATTTTTTAACCTTGTGGTTTTAACCTTAATTATTAGCCACTACACCCTACAGGCACAAACTAATAACCCCCAACCCGCGCCCGATATTGTTTATTGCACCCCCCGACCTTTTAACGGCGTTGACCCACTAACCCTTATACCCCAATGGACAACCCAAGCCACCACCATTGTTGAGGGGCGGGTAATTAGCAGTAAACCTTTTAGAATGAAAACCGAACCAAACGGCTGTATTTTAAGATACGACCTTATATCGGTTGAAGTGTATAAAACATTTAAAGGGCAAGCCCGCGACACCATTGAGTTTATGCACCAAAGAGGGTGGATATGTTTTGATGAAGGTGAACCCATAATTGCTGAAACCGAATATAATGCGGGTTATACCGATAATGAATTTGCCATTTTCTTTTTTACACCCGAAACCCAACCCCACCCCGTAGCTAACCCTGCAAAAATATTAAAACTAAGCCAAATACTCGCTTACAACATGACGCTTGAAGAATGGGAAAGCAAATCGAAACCCTTACAAGACTCACACACCGATAAATTTTACCCCCCCATAGTAAATACCACCCAACAATTGTATATTGAGCGCAAAGAGGTGAAATGTAAAAAAAAAGTGCGCTAAATAGCAAACAACAAGCAAAACCTATTATTGAAAGTATTAGTCCCGATACGGTTCCGGCGGGGCTGCTAAACAAACACTCAATAGCAAAAATTAAGGGCAAGTTTAATGGTGGTGTAGGCGAAGTTTATCTCCGGACTGCCGATGATGGGGGTATAGACTCGGTACTTATTCCTAATAATTTAATTACATGGACAGACACCTTAATAACGGTGAATATACCATCGGAAGTAACTGTAAAACCTACTCCAACTACTATTAAAATAGTTGCAATAGGAAGCGGCTATATTTCAATTAAAGATGCATTTGATGATTACGCCAAATCGCCCAAGCGTTTAGTCATTCCCTACTCTTTGTCTAATACTGCCATTAGCGGCACAACCAAACACATTCATTTAGCGGGGTTAATAGACGGGGGCTATAGAATAGTGTACGATACCAGCTTTTATAATAATACCAAGGCATTAACAGCATTTAGGCGGGCTGTTGAAAAATGGCGTTGTGCTACTGGCGTAAAAATTGAAGAGTGCTGTACGCCCAAAACACTATGTATAAAACAAGCTAAAGATGTAGAAAAGGGAGTTTTATACGTATCATTTTCCGATACGGTATGCAATAAACTTACTACCGATACCACAACTTTGGGGCAAACTACAGCCTATTCAAGTAAACACCGCATAGGCACTATGGGTATTGATTCGGTGAAATATATATATAATGCCGTAATTCGATTTAAAAGCCACTACAAAAATGGCAAGTCGTGGTATTATGGCTCGCCCGATACCTTAAAACTTAACCAGTTTAATTTCGAGAGCGTAGCCTTGCACGAATTGGGGCATTTTTTTCGATTAAAACATGTAAACGAACCCACCCTTATGTACTATGGTAGTGCTGCCGATACTGCTGCAAAGTATAATATTGTAGATATTACCAACGACCCAGCCAATACCGGAGTTGATACCGTAGTGGCGTTTTCTAAAAAACCAATTCCATTATGCGCCTACAAACCCTTGGTACCTGTAAGTTTTGTTAATTGCCCCTTAGTGCCGTGTAGCGTGGCTACTTGTTATAACCCAACCCCAATAGGCGACATAGATGTAAACATTACCTGCAACTTAGATAGCGGCACCATTGCTGAAGATGATTTTGGCGTACTATTGATGGTACCAGTTATTGTTTCTATTGAAGATACCACAGACCAACCCAATTTTAACTATTTATGGAACTTCGATGGCGGCATTATAACATCCGGAACCAATACTACGCAATTTGGCCCTCACGAAGTTCATTGGGAAACTGCGGGGTTAAAAACAATTACCTTAACCATTAATGACGGTACTAACTGTTATGAACTTAGTCGTACCTTGTTTGTGAACGCCCAAGCCGGATGCGCTATTGACAGCATGTTAATTAGCACTTCGTATGCCCACCCCGACTGTGATAGCAATAACGGAATTATTTATTTAGACAATAGCTATTTGGCAGGAACTACCTGTTTTTATTATAAAATGTATAAAAATAGTTTAGAATTTTATACAGGTTATACCGACTTTTTGGGATTAACTTTAGATAATTTAAGTGCCGGAACCTATAAATTCGATGTTTGGGACAATATATCCGGATGTTTTGGTTCGCAGACAATTACGTTAATAAGCCAAGTTAAAGCCGATGCTACTATAACCCATACCTATAATGGTGGTAGTCACGGAAAAATAGAACTGCACCTTAAAAACGATACAGCTACTTATAACTACGCATGGAGTAATGGGGCAAGTAGTGCTAAAATACAGAACTTGTCAGCAGGTAATTATACTGTTACAATTACAGACGGCGATTGCATTGGAATACATACTTTTACAGTAGAAAACCTAAATATAACTGTTGATGATTGCCATAATTGTGGAACAGGGCCGAGTGTAATTAGCCCTAATCCATTTACACAGCAGCTAAACTTTAAATTTATTATTCTACCACCAACTGGTTGTCAAGCCCCAAGTAGCAGCACAACCGCTCAGGTACGTTTATATAACCAACAAGGTATGCTTGTTAGTGAATTATATAACGAGCTGGTCAATTTTAATGAAAATAGCGAAATAACATTTAATACAAACGATTTTCCTCCGGGGGCTTATTGGTTACAGTTAATATACTGTAACAAAACCAAAACATGGACAATAATTAAACAATAATAATTATTTATTAAAACACAAAGCATGATGTTGCATTTGTTTTAATGTATATAAATATAAACTTCGCCCAACAATGCACACCCGACAAGGCTACCGCCCTGCGGGTGTGCCAAGGCGTTATATAAAATTATCAGAAAAATTTATAGGAAAACACAGTGAAACTTTGCAACTTTGTAGGTCGCTTGAAAACTTAGTAGTTTTCCGGAACTATTAACTCGGCCAGCACGGTTGGTCGTGTGCTGACTGTCGTACTAAAGTATCTGGAAAGTATAAACTTGCAGGCAGATAAAAATAACATTTATATAACAATGGCTTTACGGTTAGGCGGGCGGAAGTGTTATTTCAAGGGAAGAATTTTCTAATAAAAGTTGGAAATGTATTGTAAATTTGTGCTTCGTAAACCGCCCAACGCAAAGCCCGGGCGTTATATAAAATTATCAGAAAAATTTATAGGAAAACACGGTGAAAATTTGCAATTTTGTAGGTCGCTTGAAAACTTAGTAGTTTTCCGAACTATTAACTCGGCCAGCACGGTTAGTCGTTTGCCGACTGTTGTGCTAAAGTATCTGGAAAGTATAAACTTGCAGGCAGATAAAATAACATTTATATAACAATGGCTTTACGATTAGGCGGGCGGAAGTGTTATTTCAAGGGAAGAATTTTCTAATAAAAGTTGGAAATGTATTGTAAATTTGTGCTTCGTAAACCGCCCAACGCAAAGCCCAGCGTTATATAAAATTATCAGAAAAAATTTATAGGAAAACACGGTGAAAATTTGCAATTTTGTAGGTCGCTTGAAAACTTAGTAGTTTTCCGGAACTATTAACTCGGCCAGCACGGTTAGTCGTTTGCCGACTGTTGTGCTAAAGTATCTGGAAAGTATAAACTTGCAGGCAGATAAAATAACATTTATATAACAATGGCTTTACGATTAGGCGGGCGGAAGTGTTATTTCAAGGGAAGAATTTTCTAATAAAACTTAAAAATGTATTGTAAATTTGTCCTTCGTAGGCCGCCCAACGCAAAGCCTTTTCCGTTATATAAAATTATCAGAAAAATTTATAGGAAAACACGGTGAAAATTTGCAATTTTGTAGGTCGCTTGAAAACTTAGTAGTTTTCCGGAACTATTAACTCGGCCAGCACGGTTAGTCGTTTGCCGACTGTTGTGCTAAAGTATCTGGAAAGTATAAACTTGCAGGCAGATAAAATAACATTTATATAACAATGGCTTTACGATTAGGCGGGCGGAAGTGTTATTTCAAGGGAAGAATTTTCTAATAAAACTTAAAAATGTATTGTAAATTTGTCCTTCGTAGGCCGCCCAACGCAAAGCCTTTTCCGTTATATAAAATTATCAGAAAAATTTATAGGAAAACACGGTGAAAATTTGCAATTTGTAGGTCGCTTGAAAACTTAGTAGTTTTCCGGAACTATTAACTCGGCCAGCACGGTTAGTCGTTTGCCGACTGTTGTGCTAAAGTATCTGGAAAGTATAAACTTGCAGGCAGATAAAAATAACATTTATATAACAATGGCTTTACGGTTAGGCGGGCGGAAGTGTTATTTCAAGGGAAGAATTTTCTAATAAAAGTTGGAAATGTATTGTAAATTTGTGCTTCGTAAACCGCCCAACGCAAAGCCCGGGCGTTATGCAAAATTATAAAACCCAAACAACTGTGGTAAAATCATGAAAAACCAATTTCACACCCGCCTTTTATTGCTGTTTTTAAGCACTACTTTGGTAATTGCAGGCTGTATAGCCTTTGGTGCAAAAAAAACCTTACTTGTTGCCCAGCAAACCAAAACAAAGGCTATTGAACAACCAATTACTGTTGAAAATCAACCTAAAACTTTATGCCCTAAACTAAAAAGTGGTAGTCACAACTATACGACTTTCAACTTTTTGTACGTACTTGACACGACTGACAAAAATTGTATTGCCACTAAATGGCAAGACTTATTTGGGGAAGAAAAATTGTTTCCAATACAAAAAGATGTTAACCTTGTTTTTGAAGGCAAGCAGCCAGGAGGCAGTATCTATTCAGCTTGTCGATTTCAAGAAGACCATAACTATGTGCAATATTACAAAGGTATCAAGGTTGAGGGTAGTCGAATTATGCTAACATATGATAAAGGTAAAATTGTGCGATTAGTAGGCACTTACTACCCCCACCTAAACATAGACACAACGGGTATGATAAGTAGGGAAGAAGCGGTAAAAATAGCCTATGACCACGCCGAAATTTATGAAGGGTTTAATACCGCAGCATGGCAAGCGCATAGCTCAGAAAATGTTCGTCCCTTAATAAACCCCAGTTAGTAACACCATTTATTATGCATTCTATATCCCAAAAATTAAAAAAAAATGGGGGTTATTTTGTTAATGCTACGAACGGTAAATTTATAAAGTATGTACCCGATTGGGGTGGGACGTATCTAACAGATTGTTATAAATGTGTTGGCAACGCAACTACAATGTTTAATTGCCAAGATACCTGTAGTACCAATATTTGCACGGTATTTACAGATGGCGTTATGGTAGGTGTGCCTACATTGTATAACGGTTGCCAAACTATATTAGCAGATGAATGTAATGCAGGGAATAAAATCGTTTACCGGATGGCACCGGACACGACTAATTTAACCATCAATGATTCGATAAATATTTACGACGGTAGCAAGTATTATGGTGGACCAAAAGTACAAAAAATATTTTGGTGTTATACCGACAGTAGTATAAGTAAAAAAAACACCATAGCCACAACAGCATGGCATAACTTACAAACATCGCGAAACTATTTTGCGACAAAAGCCATTGATTACAAAGCACCATTGAAAGCGTTAGTACATTTCCCTGAGTCTCCTTTTGACCCATTTGGAAATGAGGTGTTTTGGGATCAAAAGTTAAAACATTTCGGCTTTGGAAGTGGGGACGATACAATTATGACCGCCCCCGTTTCTATTGATATAGTAGCGCATGAATACGCCCATGCCATATTATTTAACAAGTTTAGTATGGGTAATCACATAACACACGATACCGCAACACTCCGCTATCAGGCAGGTGCCATTCACGAAGGCGTAGCCGATATATTTAGCACTTTAGTACGCAAACATGCTTTTGGCATTGTAGATTGGGTTATAGGCGATGCGGTAGTAATACCTGCCCAAACCGACCTATTACCCCGCGACCTTGCCCACCCCGAAAACACCCTACCCCGCAAGCCTTATATTACAACAATACCGCTTCTAATTGGGATACCACAGCCCAAGCAATTTATAACCATGCCGCATAGTAGCCAAATGGTTTTATTTATTGGCAGATGGTGGCACCGGATTTAACTACGCCACCGATAGCATAACCGTTGAACCCCTAACCATTGACACCGCCGAAATGGTGCTGATTAAGGGATTAGACACCTTGAGCCGAGACAGTATAAAAATACCTTCTTTTGAAAAGTTTGCCGTAGCCATGGCTGCTGCTGCCCAAACTATTAGCTGCACGGCCCATAAACAAACCATAAGGGCGTTAAAAGCCGTTGGTTTGGGGTTAAACATACCCGGCGGCAAAACCACCCTACTTACCGAAGACGAAAGCCTATGTTTTATTGACCTGCGTATGCGCGACTGCTACAACGACCAAGGCTTTGAACCCAATACCGAATGCGACGATTGGTTGGGTTGGAACGATATTTGGAACAGCCCCGATATTTGGGTTTGCCCCCAAAACGACAGTTGCTATTTGGCCGCCAGCGCCCCACCCGAACCTGCCTATAGCAATCGCATTGGTTTTACTATTTACAACGCCCACCCCAACCTTATATCCGACCCCGCACAACTACACCTTTACTACACCATGGCCAGTAGCGGCGAACTTTGGGACTTTAACTGGATAGACTGGTATTTTACCGCCGGAGATTACACCTGCTATCTTGGCGATGAAATAGCAACAAGTCCTGTAACGATACCTGCTATTAACCCAAGCAGCTTTTTTACCGGATGGACAACCTGGACACCACCCAATTTTGTAAACCCCAACCTACCCTTTTACGCCCATCCGGATAGTTGTTGGATACTGCCCGAAATTGACCCCTTAGACGGCGAACCAAAATACGAAATTTGTTTATTAGCAAGGTTATTATCCGAAGCCGACCCCATCCGGAATGAAACATTCGACAACATAACCCACAATGTTATTTACAACAATAATATTGTTACCAAAAACTTGTTCTTCTTAAATCCGGGGATGGGTGTTGGCATGGGTGTTCCGCCAACCGTGGCGGGCAACCCAAGCGTTATGTTTATTTGCAACAACAACGCAGCAGCAGCCAATTTAAACATCGTTTACCAACAAATAGCCAATGGTTTGGGGGTGCAAGGCAGCAACGATAGCCTTGAAATTAGCCTAATTTTAAGTCCCCAACTTTGGAATAATTGGGTACAAACTGGGCAGCAAGGCGAGGGTATAACGCTTCTAACCCAACGCGAGGTGCGAATTGATAATTATGCCACCGCCAAATTGCTAAACATACCCTTTGCGGCTTACGAGCGGCAACCCATAGCCATTAAAACCACCATTTTAACCAGTGGCGGTAAAACAACCACCAACCAATTAAGCATAAACAACCCCGTTTTTTCGTTTTACCTTACCCACGAAAGCAGCAACCAACAAACCATTAACCCAAGCAGTAAATGCCAATTTGTGTTGAACAATAAACAAATGCAACAGCATGACAACACAAATGAAATAAAACTAATAGCGTATCCAAATCCGGTTACAAACCAATCCGGATATTTGCAGTTTATGTTACCCCAAGCCGAAAACATTAGTGTAGCTATTTATAATTTATCGGGCAAAAAAGTACAACAAATTGTTAGCAACCAACCATATGAAGCTGGGTTGCACCAACTACCAGTTAGTACCGCCCAATTAACCGATGGTATATATATTTGCCACTTAACCACCACAAATAAAACAGTTGCTACCAAATTTGTTACACTAACACGCTAACGATTAAATAAAACTTTGCATAACAATGCATGTACGCCAACCCTCCATTACATTTCGGGTATGACGTACATGCTGGGCGTTATATAAAATTATCAGAAAAATTTATAGGAAAACACAGTGAAAATTTGCAATTTTGTAGGTCGCTTGAAAACTTAGTAGTTTTCCGGAACTATTAACTCGGCCAGCACGGTTAGTCGTTTGCCGACTGTTGTGCTAAAGTATCTGGAAAGTATAAACTTGCAGGCAGATAAAATAACATTTATATAACAATGGCTTTACGATTAGGCGGGCGGAAGTGTTATTTCAAGGAAGAATTTTCTAATAAAACTTAAAAATGTATTGTAAATTTGTCCTTCGTAGGCCGCCCAACGCAAAGCCTTTTCCGTTATATAAAATTATCAGAAAAATTTATAGGAAAACACAGTAAAAATTTGCAATTTTGTAGGTCGCTTGAAAACTTAGTAGTTTTCCGAACTATTAACTCGGCCAGCACGGTTAGTCGTTTGCCGACTGTTGTGCTAAAGTATCTGGAAAGTATAAACTTGCAGGCAGATAAAATAACATTTATATAACAATGGCTTTACGATTAGGCGGGCGGAAGTGTTATTTCAAGGGAAGAATTTTCTAATAAAACTTAAAAATGTATTGTAAATTTGTCCTTCGTAGGCCGCCCAACGCAAAGCCTTTTCCGTTATATAAAATTATCAGAAAAATTTATAGGAAAACACGGTGAAAATTTGCAATTTTGTAGGTCGCTTGAAAACTTAGTAGTTTTCCGGAACTATTAACTCGGCCAGCAAGGGAAGTAGTGTGCCGACTGTCGTGCTAAAGTATCTGGAAAGTATAAACTTGCAGGCAGATAAAATAACATTTATATAACAATGGCTTTACGATTAGGCGGGCGGAAGTGTTATTTCAAGGGAAGAATTTTCTAATAAAACTTAAAAATGTATTGTAAATTTGTCCTTCGTAGGCCGCCCAACGCAAAGCCTTTTCCGTTATGCAAAATTATAAAACCCAAACAACTGTGGTAAAATCATGAAAAACCAATTTCACACCCGCCTTTTATTGCTGTTTTTAAGCACTACTTTGGTAATTGCAGGCTGTATAGCCTTTGGTGCAAAAAAAACCTTACTTGTTGCCCAGCAAACCAAAACAAAGGCTATTGAACAACCAATTACTGTTGAAAATCAACCTAAAACTTTATGCCCTAAACTAAAAAGTGGTAGTCACAACTATACGACTTTCAACTTTTTGTACGTACTTGACACGACTGACAAAAATTGTATTGCCACTAAATGGCAAGACTTATTTGGGGAAGAAAAATTGTTTCCAATACAAAAAGATGTTAACCTTGTTTTTGAAGGCAAGCAGCCAGGAGGCAGTATCTATTCAGCTTGTCGATTTCAAGAAGACCATAACTATGTGCAATATTACAAAGGTATCAAGGTTGAGGGTAGTCGAATTATGCTAACATATGATAAAGGTAAAATTGTGCGATTAGTAGGCACTTACTACCCCCACCTAAATATAGACACCACAGGTATGTTAAGCAAGGAGGAAGCGGCAATGTTAGTGCTAAAAGAACGCAATACCCCAGCCGAAGCTTATACGCGAACCATACAGTACATGCTTAACTATTCTGATTTAAAGGTCGACCCAATTCGACAAAGAATTACGTATTCTTTTTGGTTTATTTTAGGGGAAAAGTCTGGCACCTATGTTGTTAATGCTTTAACAGGCTTAGTTGAAAGTCATACTCCCTACAAATTTGCTCATGTGTGTTATAAATGTGCAGCTGATAGCATTAATGCAATCGCAAATACCACCACATGTTCAACACTTTGTACTACTAAACTTGATAGCACTTTTATTGATCATCGTATGGTGGTTGTGCCAACACTTTATAATGATTGCCAAGCCATTTATGCGGATAGTTGTAAAGTTGGCGATACTATAGTTTATCGGTTATCTCCACTTTTATTAGATTCGCTTGGTAGTATTAGTTATAAAATAAATGACACTATAAATATAGTAGATGCAAGTGTACTTGATGCGGGTGGGGCACCTTTGTTTCAAGAGGTAAAATATTGCTACAATGATAGTATTTTAAGTGGTAAAAGTGCTGCTGCCAACTCTATATTTTACGGCATGAAGCTGGCAAAAGAATATTTTCAAAGCAAGAATATAGATGATAATAAACGCTTACATGTTTGGGCGCACCTTCCGTTTCCCCTGAATAATTATGCTGGTTATTCTTTGATTAGTAAAATATTTATTTTTGGCGATGGCGAT
>JADJJT010000004.1 GCA_016706405.1 Sphingobacteriales bacterium | reverse complement strand
CGTCCGATTTATTGTTGCCGGCGGGCATATCTTTGTAGGCCTCTTCTTTCCATTTGTGGTGCCGCTCTACCAATTTTTGCGCTCGGTAGTTACTTTAAATTCGCTGTTTTCTTCTAATTCCGACACAAAGGCTGAGGCATCTTCTAAAACCTCTTTTTCGACCAAACTATCCATGCTGGCATTGGCTTTGATGAAGGCGCTATCGACCGCCTGGCGTTTGCCGCGCACCATTCCGGATTTTACGCAAAGCGACAGAATTTTTCTGAATAAACCCAAAAATACTTCCTCGCCAAACAGTTTGCCGTGTGCGGCTAATGGTCGAGTGCCGAGGCAGCGATTCGTTGAGGTCGTAGCCCAAAACAGGCGAACATCAAGGCAGTTGTTGCAGTAGGCAAGCAAAGCGCGGTCGCTGTTGATATTGTTGAGGTAGCCCACCAACAAAATTTTGAAAAACACCACCGGTCTATACTTTGCTGCCCTTCGGAGCCGTAATACTGCTTGGTAGCTGGGTACAGAAAAATCGAGATTGAGGTGGTTGTTTATTCGGCGGTAAAAATTATCTTCCGGAACTAATTGGTCTAAACTTAGTTGGTAAAATAGTTGCGGGGTCAGTTGTTTTCGTCCTTGCATAATGCAGGCAAATATACTACAAATTATTGAATTTTCCTATTCTTTTTAAAAATATTTCACCAAATTTTTTTTGTATATTAATTTTTCACTACCTTTGAGTTGTGCAACAGGCACACGGGTTTGGCAAAAGTGGCGGTTCAGTGCTACGCAGACACATTTGTGGTTAATCAAAGTTTGGTTCTCCGCATCAACATTTGTGGTAAAAATCGCCACCTTCGCCAAGCCCCGAACGTTACCGGTCATGCTAAAAGACGACACAACCAACAAAAAAACGAACGGGAAAACGGACAGACAAAATGCCAACGCTTCGCAAAATTAAAAGAGCTGCAAAGCCAAGCACAAGCCGACACAATTTGCAGCACATTTAATTTTGCCCAATCGCACCCAAGCCCACCCACCACCCGACTTCTTGACAAGTTTGCAGACTGTTGATAAAATCTTTAAAGTTTATTGCGACCAAATCAAAAAGTCTTTTTACATTTGACAAATATTGTCAAGTTAATATTTTCAAATTGAAAACGACCGGAGAAATAATCAGAGAGAAAAGAGAGAAAAAAGGGTTGCTATTGCGACACGTTTCTGCTCAACTCGACATTGACACAGCTATACTCAGTAAAATTGAACGTGGAGAGAGAAAAGCCACAAGAGAACAAATTACTAAGTTGGCTGACATACTTGAACTCGACAAAGAATCCTTGCTTATTCAATATTTGAGTGAGAAAATTCTTTACGAAATTCAAGACGAAGACTTGGGAATTCAAGCACTCAAAGTTGCTGAAAAAACAATTAAATACGGAGTAACTAAAAACAAATAAAATGGCAGAATTACTATCAATAAAAGAAGCAAGCCAGTGGGCGACAGAATATTTGGACAAAAATGTTACTACTTCTAACATTTCCTATCTTATCCAATACGGCAGGATAAAAAAAATAGGTGACAATGGTTCTACACAAGTAATCAAAGAAGAACTGATTGAATATTACAAAGACCAAAAAAAATCGAGACAAGAAGAATGGAAAGAACAGCTTGGTGAAGATTTGAACTGGGCTTTATCATTTGAACAATACAAGGAAGCCGAGACTACAAAACACGTTCACAGACTTCATCCATACAAAGGAAAATTTATTCCGCAGTTAGTTGAATATTTTCTTGACAACCACACCGACAAATTCAAGAAGGAAGTTTATTTCAAGCCCGGAGACATTGTTTACGACCCATTTTCAGGAAGTGGAACTACAATGGTTCAAGCTTGTGAGTTAGGAATTCATGCAGTTGGCAATGATGTTTCTGCATTTAATGCAATGATTGGTAATTGTAAGGTTACAAAATATAACCTTGTTGATGTTCAAACTGAAATAGACAGAATATCTAAAGCATTAAAATCATTTTTAGCAGACCACAAAACGCTTGAATTTGAAGACAGACTTTTAAAAGAGTTGTATGTTTTCAACAACAAGTATTTTCCAGTTCCGGAATACAAATACAAAGTAAAAAGGAAGGAGATTGACGAAAAGACTTATGGTGAAGAAAAGGAAAAGGAATTTTTGCCAACTTTTGATAAACTCGTAAAGGAGTATAAAATAAAATTGCGTCAAGACAAAGAAGATTCGTTCCTTGACAAATGGTATACTCAACACATTCGAGATGAAATTCAGTTTGTGTTTGATGAAATCAAAAAGATTAAAAATCCCGACACAAAAAAAATTGTTAGCGTTATTCTAAGTCGCACAATTAGAAGTTGCAGAGCAACTACACATGCTGACTTAGCGACATTACTAGAACCAATCACGGCAACATATTACTGCGGTAAACATGGAAAAATGTGTAAGCCATTGTTTTCAATTCTTAAATGGTGGGAAACATATTCAAAGGACACTGTAAAAAGATTAGCTCAGTATGACAAGCTAAGAAAAGACACATTTCACACTTGCTTGACAGGTGACAGCAGAAACATTGACATTGTAGAAGGACTTAATAAAATCAATCCTGATTTTGCAAAACTTGTGGAGAAACAAAAAATCAAAGGAATTTTTTCATCACCACCTTATGTTGGTTTAATTGACTATCACGAGCAACACGCATATGCTTATGATTTGTTTGGCTTTGAACGAAAAGACGAATTAGAAATCGGACCACTTTTCAAAGGACAAGGACGAGAAGCGAAACAAAGCTACATTCAAGGGCTTAGTGATGTTTTGAATAACGCAAAAAAATATCTCGTTGACGATTATGATATTTTCCTTGTAGCAAACGACAAATACAATATGTATCCGACCATTGCAGAAAATGCCGGTATGCATATAGTTAATCAATATAAACGACCAGTATTAAACCGAACTGAAAAAGATAAAGGTGCTTATGCTGAGATAATTTTTCATTTAAAAGATAAGTAATTAATGAAGCAAAAAATAGAGAGATACACTGACAAGTTTATAGAAGCTAATTTTGATAAAAAAGATAAATCAAAAAATCCGAGTGTTAAGTTTGAATGGTTTGTAAATTCTCTTCATTGTTGGGAATATTCCAGCCAATCCTATAATGCAAAACAGAAAATTGGTAAAGAAATTTCACTTGGAACTGCACAAGGAGGTGATGCCTTTTTCCTGCTCATAGGGAATAAAATATTTTCTCTCGAAGACAATATCGAAGAAGTTATAAAAGCGATAAAGGATAATAATCATAAAATTGAATTTCACCTTATTCAGACTAAAAAGAGCACAAATGCTAAAATTGGTGACTTTATAAATTTTGTAAATATTCCAATCAAGGTTATAAAAGGTGAAGGCATATCTGGATATCAAAAAGAATTGCTTCGTCTAGCAAATTTTATATCAAAGATTAAGGAAGACCCCGAATTAGAAGCTTCTTTTGTTTTGACATTTTATACTGAAAAAGATGAAAACGATATTGCAAATCTCAGAAAGGATTGGAATTCGGATATTGAGTTTCTTAAAAATCAATATGCTGCATTTGGCAATGTTATTATTCATTTAGAAGGCTCCAAAAAATTAAATGAGCTATTTGAACAATTCAACTCAAACGAATATAAACTCATAATAAATAAGGATAATTGCAGGTTAGATAAAGAGACGTATTTGATTGGGTTTGTAACTGCAAGAGAACTTCTTGACTGTATTGCTCCGAAGAAGGATAATAACATGAGAGTGTTATATCCAGATGTTTTTAAAAATAACATTCGTCTTTATCTGGGACCAACTGAAGTAAATGAGAAAATTGAAACAACTTTATCTAACGAACCAACAAAGTTTCATCTATATAATAATGGCTTAACAATAACAACGAAGGATATAAAACCCGCAGTTGAAAATTTTATTGTTTCTCCTGTAAACATTGTTAATGGTTGTCAGACTGCAAATAGCATTTATAATATTTTTAAATCCAACTCAAAAAATATTGACTTGGTAAAAGTTCCAGTAAAAATAATAATTGCCAGTGACGATGAATATGAAAAAATAACCATAAGAACAAATAGCCAAAACGGCATTTCAGAAAAAGATTTGGTTTCAATTACAAATATTCAAAAAGACTTAGAAGATGTTTTTAGTAAGAATAAATTTCTTAATAGTTCATTTACATACAAGCGTCAAAACTCCATATCAGAAGGCGGATTGGGTGACTTTGATTACATAGTGAACATAAATGATATCCTAAGGGCAATATTTTCAACACTTTTATATATGCCTCATAAAGTTTCGGGCTACTTTGATAAAACCACAAGCGACTTAATTGACATTATTTTCGAAGATAGATTTATTAAACTTTATCAAGTAACTACATCGGTTTATAAAATCCTAGATGATTATCTTGACGAAAAACACCCAGAAAATAAAAAACTACGATTCCATCTGCTATATCTATTTTATAAATTTATTTGCAAAGACCTTGATATAGATAATATTGAAAGATATTTTAGGAAAGAAAAGAATAAGAAAAACTTCGAAGAGCTTGATGGAGAAGAATTGTTAAAGCAAAATGAATTAATAAACAATATTGTTTCGCGGCATTTCAAAATTTCAAAAAATGAGACCGCTTTTCATTCAATTATCGACTACCTAATTGAAATAGTAGTTAAGGATTATTCCAACTTGACTAATTTAGATACAAGAGAGAAGGAAAAGATTCTTTACAAAACTGTTGATAAAGTCCAAAGAGGTGAGCAAGTCTTTTCGAATTTTGAATTAAAATTTACAAAAACACTTAATGAATTTATAACCGAATAATATGGCATTGTCAAATAAGCAAAAAGAAAAAATATCAATTGAGGTTATAAAAACCTTAGTAACTCGATTTGAGAGTTTCCCAGAAGATGCGTCAAACAACAGAAATGCTCCATTTCACGAATCATTTTTAAGAGCATTTTCAGACAAACTAAATGGTAAAGTTTCAGACACACCATTTTTCATAAGTCTTAGTAGTTGGCTACAAGGTTTAAATACAACCTTAGGGCAAACGTTCTTTGAAAATGTTGCTCACCATTTAAGCAATGGTGAAAAAAGAGAATATACTTCAAAGCGACTTGGTAACTTACCAATAACCCAAAGTCAAAGAAATCATATTGCTCAAATAATTGCAGACTTGAGCAATACCACTTCAACTCCAAATCTTAACGCTGAAAACGCTTTGCTTTTTGCACAATACAATGATGCTACCATAAATGCAATGGACTTTTCCGCTGATGTTTTTATTGAAGATGCTTCAAGTGTTATCGCCATTGAACTAAAATCGGTTAAGCCGAATTCAGGAGAAATGAAAGGCGAAAAACAAAAAATTCTTGAAGGCAAGGCAGCACTTTATAATCACTTCCCAGGCAAACAAATTCATTTTTATATAGGCTTTCCATTTGACCCAACTGTAAATCCGGCCAATGAAGCTGTTACAAGTTACAACAAGCCACGATTTCTTGGCTCTATTATCAACATGAATAAATATTTTGCGACTAACGAATCTCTGGTTGCCAATGAACTATGGGATTTACTTTCTGGTCAACAGAATACAATGGAAGAAATATTAGCCATTATCAATACTGTTTCCACAACTTCGTTTTTAGAGAAGTTTCAATTTCTAAGTGATGGAGCAAATAGAACAACACCGGAATATTTAGCACAACTAACTGAATGGCATCTTTATTCTGAAATTGAGTTAATAAACAACAACACGACAATTATTCAGAACATTGGAAACAACAGAGCACTCACAAGGATTTACAATAAAAATTCATTAGATGGAAAAGGGAATTACAGTTGGGACAGATATAATGAGTTAAGACAATTATTTTAAATCCAACGCATTTGGTGGCACATTTGCATTTTTGCCAAACGCACAGAGCCAACTAAAAAATGCAAAAGAGCCACCAAGCCAACGCACCAATACAGTGCAGACACGACAGGACAAAGCAACGAAGGACAGAACCACAGCGGCTAACAGCACCTTGCCAAAAGCGGGGCGACAGTGGTAATATAAAGTTTTGTGCATTTAATTATCTTTGTGCTGGCAGACAGTTTTGTGCTTCTAAGCCCCGCCTTCGGCAAGCTGCAAAACGTTACCTGCAACCCTAATTGAGGGCACTGCTAACCTCAAATTAACTGTATGAAATTAAACAGACAACAATTAGAAAAAATCAAAGAGACCATTGACTTTCTACTCAATAAGTATGATTGGTTTGCTGATTATGCGGACGATTATGAGTTGAAAGTAGAAGACATAGACGAGTTTGTTGATGGTGATTATGAAATCCCTGATTTTTACTTCCCTGGCGAAGAAGATAAACCAGAAATAACAACGGAAGCATTTTTAAAAATTGCAGACGAAATTCCACACATTAAAATTACTGACAACTCAATTATTAAGACAAAGTTGCTCAGGTATTACATTGTTGAAACAACCGATACATACCAAGACCAAATCATTCGCTACACCCATAACTTAAAACTTAATCTTCCAAACGATATTGAAATAAACTTAGTAAAAGACAATTTCATTATTGGATTAGCCGCCATTGAACTTGATGAATACGATAGGGATTATTGGGGAACAGTTTCGCCTTACCTTGCTGTTGAGCTAAAGTATAATTCTGGGGATAAAATACTGACTGCTGAACAGGAACTTGATATTGTTAAGTCATTCATTTTTGAAATTGCTGACAGCACAGGAATTGCATTACGATTTTCGGAAATCAGAAATCCAATTAACGACTATGAGGATTTAGAGGAGGAAGCAGTAGGGCAAGGACAGTTACGAGAGTTAGAGGTTTATAACGAAGGTATGCGACTGTTTGTATCCGCTATTCAAATACAAGAAGAAGAACTAAAGTTTTTAAACTTTTATAAAATACTTGAACACTTTGCCCCTATTGCTGTAAACATTGAAGCAAACGAATTGATGCGAAAAAAACTTGATGCACCAAAAGTTCTCTTTGAAGATGGTGATTACATCCGTTCAATTTTTGAGCTAGCAAAGGCCATGAGAGAAAAGTTCAATGATGAAGACCTAATAAAATCCACCTTCTCAACTTGCTTTGACTTTTTGGGAATTTTTGAATTGCTTCCCGACAGCATAAAAACGAAAGTGAAAAAACATCTTGCCGAAAAAACAATCAATTATTCAATTGACAAACAAAAAATCACAACAGCAGGAAATATGGTTGGTAAAATAATATATGCAACAAGAAACAAAGTTGTTCATGCTAAATCAAATTACGAGACCAGTGGAAACGAATGTGAGGGTGCGGACATTGCAACACTAAACCTCTTTATGAAAGAAGCTTGTTCCCAGACAATTCGTTGGTATAATAGACAACCAAACCATTTTAAACTAACAATCATCTGATAGAATGACAGCGAAGCATGAAATTACATATTCTTCGGACGAACAATAGGGCAGCAGGTAACACGGGTAACCGTTGCACAACCCTCCCTTTACAAAGCGGGTTTTTGGGCTAAAATGCCCGCCGTAGCTACATTTGCCGCGTTTTAGGCAAGTCTTAATTTCGGGACAAATAAATGGAAGTTCCTTTTTTTGAATGCCTTAAAATGAACCTAATTAAGCCCAATAAAGTGAATTTTGAAGAAACCAATACCTGCTGCCCAATTTGGCAGGTACTGGGGCATTTGAGCGTACATTTTGGGCATTTTCCGGATAAATTTTAACAGTTTCTTCAAATTATAGCTCAAAGCCGCCATTAAAACGTGTTTATTGGCTTGGCTATTCTCGTGCATTCACTCGTTTCATGTTGTGATGATTGATAAGCGTTCCCAGCACCGGCTCAACGGTTGAGCTTCGGCGTTTGGTTAAAAAATCGGGTGTAGTTTTTGTCTTTGTTGAGTTTGCGGCATCTTGTCGTACAGGGTTTGTGAATGCTGTCGTCTAATTTTTGAATTTGCTTACCGCACCGCAACACAAGGCTCTGAGGGGGCATTTGCCACAATCGCTTTCGCTGCTGCGATAAACGTTTTTGGTGTAGCCTTTGCTGTCGGTTTTTGTGCCTTTGAAGGTCAAAATAGCCTTGTTGCCGCCCTTTACACATCGGTAGCGGTTGAGTTTTTTGTTGAAAACAAAGCCCTCGCGTTGGGGTTTGTACTGCCCAAAATTTGGAATGTATGCGTTGATATGATGCGCCTCGCAATACTGCAAACTCGCCACTGCTGTAACCCGCATCGGCCAAAACCTCTTCCATTTCCAAGCCGTTTTCTTTGAAATTTGCGATGGTTTGGTTCATGATTTCGCCAAAAATGGCACTGTCTTTGCTGCCCGATGTGCTGGCGCAAGCTCCCGTTATGACATGGTGCGCATCGTCAACGGCCAACTGCCCCGAATAGTTTAGCTGGCGGGCTTTTCGGGGCTTTACGCTTATTTTTAGCATCCGGATCGGTAGGCGAATAATGCGTGTGATTGCTTAAAAATTTAGGCCGAATTTCATGGCCATCTTCATCTAAACGTCCGATTTATTGTTGCCGGGCGGCATATCTTTGTAGGCCTCTTCTTTCCATTTGTGGTGCCGCTCTACCAATTTTTATGCTCGGTAGTTACTTTAAATTCGCTGTTTTCTTCTAATTCCGACACAAAGGCCGAGCATCTTCTAAAACCTCTTTTTCGACCAAACTATCCATGCTGGCATTGGCTTTGATGAAGGCGCTATCGACCGCCTGGCGTTTGCCGCGCACCATTCGGATTTTACGCAAAGCGACAGAATTTTTCTGAATAAACCCAAAAATACTTCCTCGCCAAACAGTTGCCGTGTGCGGCTAATGGTCGAGTGCGGGCAGCGATTCGTTGAGGTCGTAGCCCAAAACAGGCGAACATCAAGGCAGTTGTTGCAGTAGGCAAGCAAAGCGCGGTCGCTGTTGATATTGTTGAGGTAGCCCACCAACAAAATTTTGAAAAACACCACCGGGTCTATACTTTGCTGCCCTTCGGAGCCGTAATACTGCTTGGTAGCTGGGTACAGAAAATCGAGATTGAGGTGGTTGTTTATTCGGCGGTAAAATTATCTTCCGGAACTAATTGGTCTAAACTTAGTTGGTAAAATAGTTGCGGGTCAGTTGTTTTCGTCCTTGCATAATGCAGGCAAATATACTACAAATTATTGAATTTTCCTATTCTTTTTAAAAATATTTCACCAAATTTTTTTTGTATATTAATTTTTCACTACCTTTGAGTTGTGCAACAGGCACAAGGTATTGCCAAAAGCAGGGCTGAACGGCTTCGATTGGGCATTTGTGCAAGGCTCAAGTTCAGTTCTTCGATTGAACTTTTGTGCTAAAATACCTGCCTTCGGCAATACCCAAAACGTTATATAAAATTATCAGAAAAATTTATAGGAAAACACAGTGAAACTTTGCAACTTTGTAGGTCGCTTGAAAACTTAGTAGTTTTGGAACTATTAACTCGGCCCGCACGGTTAGTCGTTTGCCGACTGTTGTGCTAAAGTATCTGGAAAGTATAAACTTGCAGGCAGATAAAATAACATTTATATAACAATGGCTTTACGATTAGGCGGGCGGAAGTGTTATTTCAAGGGAAGAATTTTCTAATAAAACTTAAAAATGTATTGTAAATTTGTCCTTCGTAGGCCGCCCAACGCAAAGCCTTTTCCGTTCGATGAAATTAAAAGATAAAAAATAAAAACAATGGGATTCAGATTCATGGCAATCGCCACAGATAAGATTTACAGTAAGGAAAGGGTTAATGAAATTTCATTCCAGTTTTGGATGAAAAAATTGAAATTTGAAAGAGAAGTCTTTCAGGAAGAAGCAATGAATATTGACTTTGAAGATAACGAATACATTGATATTGCGTTTTTATCCACAGGGACTTTGATTTTTGTGTCAGACCCTATGATTGAGACAATAGCAAACATCAAAAGAAACTCATTTGAAGGAAAGGCAGGTTTTTTTGTTGCGGATGAAACATCTATGACTTTTCAAGCAACCTACTATGAAAATTATTGGCTGTCTATAAAACAATTAGAACATAATGGTGAAATAAAGGAACTGAAAAAGGGAGAGAAATGAATTTAATATACCATATTCAGATGGCTTTGAACTTGTAACAAATTCTATATCTAATATTATAGGACAAAATTTTTTCGGAATAGAGCCAAACCATACCTTTCATCGATATAGAATTACTGATGAAAAGTTTGATATAAGGGATATTGCAATTGATAAAATAAATTGGTTTGAAAGATTAAAAGAATTGATTGCCCGAGAAAAGGTAGCAAAAGCAGAAGGTATTCAACCTGTGCAAGACCAAAATGATAATAAACAAACTCTTAAAAATGATCAACTATCGTCTCAAAAGCCAGGAAAAACAATTCTTGAACGTCTTAAATTTTGGAAATAAAATTCATCGAACAAAGGCTATGATGTCCATGCCTCCTAAACGGCGGCACGGCACATAGCCTAGACGTTATCGGTTATTCTATGACGACAGTGCTTACATCAAACGGACGGACTGAAAACGAACTTTTTTATGACAATTAATTTTCAAACTTTACAGACGAGAACACTTCAATAAAAATGACAGTTGGAAACTATAGGACAACAAAATATAATTCAGGTGTTACGACAACTCAACGACAACCTAACACTTTGGTTGACGGAGAGTAATGACGGGCAGACATTTGAGGTTCTTACAATTAAACCAAACAGCGACTATCAAACCTTACTTGACCGACTTCTCAAAAACGAAATTCTTCCCTTAATCAATCAAGACATTGACGGCATCCAAAAGGTAATTCGGGTTGACTTTGATGCAGGAAGTAAAACTCACTACATCGTTTATCAGCATCTTGACGGCTTCCAACCAATTTACAGTCCGACAGTAAAGGCACTCAAGCATTTGCTCACAGGGCTTGACCAACTAAAAAAACAAAACCGTTTCGGTTTTGTGATTTCTGACGAAACCATAATGACCAATCAAAGCGGAGCTACGCTCCGCTTTGTTGGTTTGTTTGAGTTGTTTAAGCAACAGAACCTTCTCAACAAAGAATTTATTGCTCCTGAATTGCTTGACGAGAAAACAAGACCAAATTTTCAATCCGACATTTATTCCACTTTCGTTTGTTTTACAGACCTTCTTAAAACCATCAATGATGAAACTTTGAAAGAGATTTTTGCAAAATCTCTTTCAGAAAAACGCACAAGCCGTTTTTCTAAGTATTCGGAAATTCTTGATGAACTGGAAAAGGTTAAGGTTTCGGCAAACGCCATTCACAAAAGTGGACTTCCAACAATCAAGGTTGTTGTTAAGCAAGAAGAGAGAGAAAGGTTTTTGCCGACACTTAGCGAAATGAACAACTCCTGTTTTTTTCTTCTTGACAAAAACCTTTCAGAAGGAAAAGGACAGATAACAGGAATGTTCTCTACGAAAAATTATAGTGGAAGATTTTTTGCCGACACAGAGAACCATATTTTCATTCCCGTTCAACACATCAAAAATTCTCCGCTTCAAAAAGTAATTCAGCAAGGTTTTACTACTGAACTTGGTTTTGATTTTCAGCCGACAAAATACTTTGACACATTCCGCTACTTCTACGACAAGTGGGAAACCATCAACACCATTTCGCAACTCAATCAAACAAAACACGACTTAGTAAAGAAGTGGCAAACTTTGCCCGACCAAGAAAGAGAGTTCATTGAAGAAACAGCGTTCAAAGCCGCTTACACAGAAAGAGAAGAAAGCAAAAACAATCCTTCAAACATTCGCTTCACTCTTACAGACGAGTTTAGAAATTGGGATAAGTTGAAAGAGTTGAAGCGAAACGACATCAATCTTTCTATTGACGATAAAATCATTGGCAAAATTCAAGATTACAATCCTTCGGATTGTTTTCTTGTAATCAAAGACGCAAAAGTTACAGTTGACGAAATTCCAGAGAAAGGAGATTTGCTTCAAGATGTGAGAATGGAAACAAGCCAATTCAAAAAACAAGTTGAAGCGTGCAAAAAATTTGAAAACAAAGACATCGTTAATCCTGAGTTGTGCAGCATACTTGCGACACCTGAAAGAATTCCTGCACCCAACAGAGTTGATATTGACTACGAGCATTTCAAAAACGAAGTCATAAATCAAAATCTGAAAACAGACGACACACAAAGAGAGGCAGTGCTTGAAGCCATGCACTACAAACCTGTTTTCTTAATTCAGGGACCGCCAGGCACAGGCAAGACAACTGTAATCGTAGAACTCATTCAGCAAATCATAAATCAAAACAGCAATGCAAAAATTTTGGTTACCTCTCAATCAAACTTAGCCGTTGATAATGTTTTGGAACGACTGCCAGAAAACATTTTGTTCATGCGTTTGGCAGCAGACGAGGACAGAATTAGCAATGAGATAAAAGAACATTCATTTCAAAGCAAACTCAAACACTGGGTGAAAGACACACAGGAAAATTCAACAGGGTTTTTCAACGAACATTTTCAGTCGAAGATTAAAGACAAAGCATTAGTCAACTTTCACAACTTCTATTCAAACATCAACAGGGAAGGCGAAACTGCCTTCGGCAGTTTCGCTAATCTTTTGCGGATGCAGCCCCAATACATCAAAGGACTTTTTGAGAAAGCAAAAAACATCAAGGATGTAGAAAATATTTTCAGCGAGAAGTTGGGCAAGGAATTTCAACAACTCAAAAAAATTCAAAAGGATTGGTTTGCTTTTCTTTCTAATTCAGATACAGACGAAGGCAACAGAAAGAAATCAATGCTGAATGACGGCAGCACAGAAATTGATTTACGGACTGCATTTGTGAAATCGGTAAATGTGATTGGAGCAACTTGTATTCACATAGCAAGCAGCCAATACAGCAAAATCAATTTCCGTTTTGATTATGTGATAATGGATGAAAGCAGCAAAGCATCACCAGCCGAAACGCTTGTTCCTATCAACATGGGACATAACATAATTTTGATTGGCGACCACAAACAACTTCCGCCAGTAATTACAAGAGAAGAAGCGGTAAAGCAGAAAGTGAAAGAGAAGTTGGAGGACAACGGACTTGATATTGAAAAAGAGTTTGGCGAAAGTTTGTTTGAGAAACTCATTACCGAGTTTGAAGCAAATCCAAATTTGCAGAGTTACATACGAATGTTGGACATTCAGTATCGTATGCCCCGACAAATCGGAAATCTTATTTCAAGATTTTTCTATGACGGAAAACTCAAAAACCCTGACACTTCACTACTCAAAAACTTTGACAAGGATAAATTTCACGAACTGAAATTGAAGAAAGCAACTGCTTCAATTTTTGATACTGTTTCAAACGCTGAAATTGAAGTTCCGAACTCTGTCATTTTTGTAAGCACATCAAAGCAGAAAAACCCAAACGATAACGACAATAAGTTTTTCCGACAGAATGAGTGCAATAAAAACAGTATCAAAGAAATTTTGAAGCAACTCAATAAACTTTATCCCGACAATTTGAAAAGAGAAAAACCTTTTACCATTGGAGTAATTGCAGGTTACAGAGGGCAAGTAAACTTGCTTCAAGACAGCATTGAACTACTTGAATACAAAAACTTTGTTGCGATAGACGAAGAAGGTAAGCCCGAACCATTGATTGAGATAAACACAGTTGACAAGTTTCAGGGAGCAGAAAGGGATATAATCATTTACGATATTGTAAAGAGCAGTAAAGGTTCAAGTCCGATTGGGTTTCTTGACGACTACCGAAGAATAAATGTTGCATTTTCAAGAGTAAAGAGATTGCTGATTGTTGTTGGCGATAGCGAATACATTTTGAAACGGGCAACACTAAATCCAAGTGGCAAATTCAAAGAGTTCAAACTGAAAGAAATTGTTGCGGAACTTGACAGGCAAGGTGTAATTGTTCACAGCTTAAACGAAATGATACAATGAGCAAGGAACAAACACACAAACAAAAATTTCACAGCGAGTTTACGATTTTCAAAGACAATCGTAAGCCCGACTATGAATTGAAAAACATTTTTGAAATCTATTTGCCGTTTTGGTTTTGCAGACAGAATGTAGTTGTAGAAAAGGAAATTGAGTTAGACCGTTTCAGCAAAATAATTCTGCAAACAATTCAAAGCGGTTTCACAAAACATTCTGAAGTGTGCAGGTTTTTAGGAGTTGAAACAAATTCATTCGTTACAATGCAGTTTCACTTTCTAATTAAGAACGGCTTGCTGAATGAAACAGCAATCAGCAGCGATACAGAATATGAAATCACTTTTGAAGGACTTTCTTTCCTTGACAGGAAAAAGAAAATTACAGCAGTTGAAACTGTTGAGTTTGAATATTTCTACAATGACCTGACACTTGAATTTTTAGACAAACATCGTTTTGATTTTCTCATTAACGACCTGACAAAAGATTTTGTTGATACAAGCAAACCGCTTGACACGAAAAACATTTCGGAAGGAAAGAGGAAAAAGTTTTCGGGCTACAAAGTTTTGCAGACAAATCTTTTACCGCCTGACAGAATTGAAATTCCTCACAAGAACAAACCATACAATCTCAACAAAGTTGAGTTTGCTAACTTCTTCAACAAACAACAAAGCGACAAATCATTTTACGACTTTGAGAGTAGCAACATTGAAACACACAAACGTTCAATTTGCTTTTTAGCTTTTGAATATGAGGACAAGACAGGAGTAAAAATTTACGACATTAGACACTTCAAAAAGACGGTGAACGAATTTGACAGACACGAACTGGAGGACAACTTAACGAAGCGAACAACTGAATACTTGAAGAAAAACCCTATGACGAATGAGAAGAAGAACAACCGCTAACACGGGTAACCGTTGCACAACCCTCCCTTTACAAAGCGGGTTTTTGGGCTAAAATGCCCGCCGTAGCTACATTTGCCGCGTTTTAGGCAAGTCTTAATTTCGGGACAAATAAATGGAAGTTCCTTTTTTTGAATGCCTTAAAATGAACCTAATTAAGCCCAATAAAGTGAATTTTGAAGAAACCAATACCTGCTGCCCAATTTGGCAGGGACTGGGCATTTGAGCGTACATTTTGGGCATTTTCCGGATAAATTTTAACAGTTTCTTCAAATTATAGCTCAAAGCCGCCATTAAAACGTGTTTATTGGCTTGGGCTATTCCTCGTGCATTCACTCGTTTCATGTTGTGATGATTGATAAGCGTTCCCAGCACGGGCTCAACGGTTGAGCTTCGGCGTTTGGTTAAAAATCGGGTGTAGTTTTTGTCTTTGTTGAGTTTGCGGTGCATCTTGTCGTACAGGGGTTTGAATGCTGTCGTCTAATTTTTGAATTGCTTACCGCACCGCAACACAAGGCGCCTGAGGGGGCATTTTGCCACAATCGCTTTCGCTGCTGCGATAAACGTTTTTGGTGTAGCCTTTGCTGTCGGTTTTGTGCCTTTGAAGGTCAAAATAGCCTTGTTGCCGCCCTTTTTTCACATCGGTAGCGGTTGAGTTTTTTGTTGAAAACAAAGCCCTCGCGTTGGGGGTTTGTACTGCCCAAAATTTGGAATGTATGCGTTGATATGATGCGCCTCGCAATACTGCAAACTCTCGCCACTGCTGTAACCCGCATCAGCCAAAACCTCTTCCATTTCCAAGCCGTTTTCTTTGAAATTTGCGATGGTTTGGTTCATGATTTCGCCAAAAATGGCACTGTCTTTGCTGCCCGATGTGCTGGCGCAAGCTCCCGTTATGACATGGTGCGCATCGTCAACGGCCAACTGCCCCGAATAGTTTAGCTGGCGGGCTTTTCCGGGCTTTACGCTTATTTTAGCAGTCCCGGATCGGTAGGCGAATAATGCGTGTGATTGCTTAAAATTTAGGCCGAATTTCATGGCCATCTTCATCTAAACGTCCGGATTTATTGTTGCCGGCGGGCATATCTTTGTAGGCCTCTTCTTTCCATTTGTGGTGCCGCTCTACCAATTTTTTGCGCTCGGTAGTTACTTTAAATTCGCTGTTTTCTTCTAATTCCGACACAAAGGCCGAGGCATCTTCTAAAACCTCTTTTTCGACCAAACTATCCATGCTGGCATTGGCTTTGATGAAGGCGCTATCGACCGCCTGGCGTTTGCCGCGCACCATTCCGGATTTTTACGCAAAGCGACAGAATTTTTCTGAATAAACCCAAAAATACTTCCTCGCCAAACAGTTGCCGTGTGCGGCTAATGGTCGAGTGCTAAGGCAGCGATTCGTTGAGGTCGTAGCCCAAAAACAGGCGAACATCAAGGCAGTTGTTGCGGTAGGCAAGCAAAGCGCGGTCGCTGTTGATATTGTTGAGGTAGCCCACCAACAAAATTTTGAAAAACACCACCGGGTCTATACTTTGCTGCCCTTCGGAGCCGTAATACTGCTTGGTAGCTGGGTACAGAAAATCGAGATTGAGGTGGTTGTTTATTCGGCGGTAAAAATTATCTTCCGGAACTAATTGGTCTAAACTTAGTTGGTAAAATAGTTGCGGGGTCAGTTGTTTTCGTCCTTGCATAATGCAGGCAAATATACTACAAATTATTGAATTTTCCTATTCTTTTTAAAAATATTTCACCAAATTTTTTTTGTATATTAATTTTTCACTACCTTTGAGTTGTGCAACAGGCACAAGGGTTTTGTGCAATAGGGGTTTTCGTGGTTAATTTAAATTTATTACTTTTATCAAGTTTCGGTTGCGGTAGACAGTTTCAGTTTTCATAACTCCCCTACTGCCACAAAGCCCCAACCCGTTATGTGTGATGAAAACAAAATAAACATGACGGTAGAAATGAATAAAAGTCAGAAAATCAAAGGATTAAACCTCACCCACACTGAGGCAGAGGTGGTTTTGCATACCCGCAAACCTAGCTCACTCCACCACAGCAACAGTTCTGCAAACCCTACCGTAATGTTTCAAGAAATACAATGTAGCTACTTGTATAGGAAATTCCATCCCTTCCTTCTTGAACTCATACGTAGGATTTCAAGAAAACAACATGGACGTACGAACCTCAGACTCGAGACGGATTGGGGGATCAGTAATTTTAAATTCAATAATCATGAATTTTGAATCAATCAAAAGCTCAAAATTTGATGCTTTTAAATCAAGTGAGATTATGGATTCTTTTAGCATTGTAGGAGGTGCACCAGTAGCTACTTCCTATAAAGGTAATGATGGAACTTCAGGTTCTGATTGCCTTGATAAAGCTACGGATGATGGTCAACATACCATTGATGGTAAAGGTGTTGACTACAACAGAGGATCTTGCTAATTTGAATGGACTTAGGCGATAACCTCGCCTAAGTCCTATTTTTTAAAAATAAAGTTTTGAAACATGAAATTCATTTTTTTAGTAATTGCATTTTTAATGTCATCTTCATATTTAAAAGCAAATAATAAGATCATTTGCGACACAACTTATCTAGAATATCATGAACTTATTAATCAAGCAGAGAGATATTACTTCTTGAATAGTAATGTCGATAGCTCACTTGCGTATTATGATAAAGCTTTTGAACAGTATAGTTTTATTTTTCTTAAGGATTTAGTTAATGCTGCACAAATATGTGTATATGAAAGAAAATTGAAATTTAGAGAGTATCTTTTAAAAGGATTTAAATTTGGTCTCCAGATCAAGCACCTAAATCACTTTCCATTACTTAAAACCCTAACTGATGATTTATTTAGTGACACATCTTTCATGGAACAAGCAATACTAAATAGAAAAATTTATTTAAAAAACATCAATTACGAATACTTGCTTAAAGTATATGATTTAGGAATTGATGATCAAATCAAAAAGAGTCAGCCTGATGAGGTATACGCTATTGAAAAGAGAAGGAATATACAGAAAATAAAAGGTTGGATAAATAAATATGGATTTCCAAGTTCAAAACTTATAGGTATAGATGATAAAGATATTTTTAAAAACATTGGCAAACCCAATTTTGATATAGACAACAGGAAGTATAAGTTTTCTTCCAAAATAGATTACTATACTACTGAAGACAAATCTCTCTCGAATACAATATCAATGATTTTGCTGATACATAATCAGTGTACCTTTTTAGAATTTAAAGAAATATTATATACAGCGATGCTAAATGGCGAAATTCATCCCCGTGAAATAGGTTGTTTATATGATAATATGTATAGAGATGTGAATTCAATATTTTATATATGCAAATATCCAGATGTTCAAAATGGACTATTTTACTTAAATCTTTTTTGTGATTATAAAAAGTTTTCAATCGACAAAGAAAAGGTCAATAATCTAAGGTCACAGTGGAATATTGTGGAAGTAGAGGTGGATGAAAAGAAAAAACAATTTGAAGAAAAGTATGGCTTCAAATTATTTTATGGATTTTGGAAATGTATGTAAGATGAAAGCTGAAAATATCACTATACAATCCGATGCATTTGACACCAGCACCGATGACGTAATGTCATGGATAAATTTCTTAGCACCAAATAAGAAGATTAAAGCTCTGATGGATGATACATATATTCAATTTATCGAAGTATTCCTAAGCAATGAGGATTCATTTTTGAATTTAAATGGTTACAAAATACCTAATGATAGTTCATATTGGTACCGACGAGGTCAGTATAAGTTAAGTAATTCTTATACAACTGATAGTGATTTTCTGAGGAGAGGTATCGCAAAGGAATACATTGATCCTATATTCTCCTTTGTTGAATTCTTTGACCCGAAAAACGGAATTAATAAATTCTCAGACAATAGAATCGAAAAACTAAATATTCTACAAGATTGCATTGAATTAGGATTGCAAATACCTGAAACACTGATAACTTCTAAAATTGAAAGAGTAAAGGAGTTTTTAATGAAACATGAAAGAATAATTTGCAAACCAGTAAGAAATCCATTTAGCCGTTTCAAATATAAAAATAAAGAAATAAAGTTTAGTGCTCCCACTTTGTTGATTACCTCAGAAAATATAGACTCAT
This sequence comes from Sphingobacteriales bacterium, assembly GCA_016706405.1. Taxonomy (NCBI): domain Bacteria; kingdom Pseudomonadati; phylum Bacteroidota; class Sphingobacteriia; order Sphingobacteriales; species Sphingobacteriales bacterium. The sequence continues at coordinate 13,084 of JADJJT010000004.1, read as the reverse complement.
TTCCGAAAATATTTTTACATAGTATGTTTCAGGAATACATTGACAAAAAAGTTGAACTACGGTCATTTTATCTAAAAGGTCGTTTTTTTACAATGGCAATTTTCAGTCAAAACAATCCGAGAACAATGGTCGATTTTAGGAACTACGACCATGCCAAACCAAATAGAGTAGTCCCATATACATTGCCTTCTAGTTTGCAAGAACAACTTAAAACATTAATGAATAAAAACCGACTTGATAGTGGATCATTTGATATAATTCTGACTCCAGAAAGTGAATATATTTTTCTAGAAGTAAACCCTATTGGGCAATTTCAATGGCTAAGTCGGAATTGTAATTATTTCTTAGAAAAAGAGATCGCAGAATTGCTCATTAAATTATAAAGAAATGAATGAAAAAGATTTTGTTGAGAAAATAAAGGAGCAAATAGCTCAGTCACCTGAGAAGTTTCCATTTATTGCACCTAAGTGGGAAATTAATATTTCATCTACTATGGAACTTAAAGTTGCCAATTATTCTAGACATCAGACTAAGTCTCATATAACGAGACCTTTTTACAAACCAATATCTAAAATAGTTGATATTGAAAAAATGGATGAAAATGAAAAATAAGGAAATACTTAGTCTCTTTGCAAATTGCATGATAGTAGACGGTCATTGCCGATCTATCATATGTGATTTGCAACGAAACTCATATCATTTAATACCATTGTCATTGTCTAATTTATTTGTAGATAAGAGATACATACATGTCCCAACGACATTTGAAAATGTAAGTAGAGAACATCATGATATCTTGAAAGATTATTTTGAGTTTTTACTTGAAAAAGAGCTTGTTTTCGAATTAAGTAACATTAGCGACTTAGATAATTTTCCACCGTTAAATTTAGACTGGAATTATCCATCAAGTATTTCAAATGCCATAATTGATGTGTCAAAAGATTACAACCATGACTACTCTTTGGAATTTGCTCAGCTTGAAGATTTAGGCTGCCGTCATTTACAAATAAGATTTTATAGAACCCCGTCCATTGATGAACTTGAACTTATAAGTGATTTGATATATGGTAATAATTTTATTTCAATACAATGCTTATTTCCATATGACATAGCAATATTAAATACAATAAGAGATATTATAGATAATAATATAAAATTCTCTTCAATAATTCTGTACGGAGCTCCATTTGATAAAATAATATATGATTCAGGTGGATATGGTGTTGGTACTATATTATCTACAATGGATAATATATTTGATGAAAGTAATTGTGGTTGTATTCATCATAAATATTTTTCAGTTAATATTGAGAATTTCACGGAGTCTATGTCTTACAATACTTGTTTGAACCGCAAAATAGCCATTGATAAAAATGGTTACATTAAGAATTGCCCCAGTATGCAAAAAAGTTACGGTCATGTGGATAATACAACAATTTCGGATGTATTAAAAAATTTGAAATTTAAAGCGTTATGGGAGATAAATAAAAATAGAATTGAGAAATGCAAAGACTGTGAGTTCAGATATATATGTACAGATTGTAGAGCTTACACGGAAAATCCAAATGACATTTACTCTGCACCCTTGAAATGCGGCTATAATCCGTATAAAGGTGAATGGGATGATTGGACTAGTAATCCATTAAAGGAGCAAGCAATCCAGTATTATAATTTAAGGTGATTTATGAACAAAATTAAACTAATAAGACAATTAGATGATGCTGATTGCGGCCCAACATGCTTAGGTATGTTATTATCATTTCACGGGAAATATATTAATCTACCTACTCTAAGAAATGACTGTGGGACATCTAAAATTGGAGTATCGCTAAAAAGCATTTCTTTAGCCGCTGAGAATTATGGGTTTAGAACAATAATTGTAAAGATAAATTATTACTCTACACACGATAAAGCAGGATTATTGGATTTTCCTTTACCTTGCATTGCCCACTACAATCAAAAACACTTCGTAGTAATATATAAGATCAACAAACGTCATGTCTGGATAGCTGACCCCGCCCATGGAAAAATAAAACTCACCAAAGAACAATTTGAAAAATCTTGGTGTAGCGACGGAGATAAGGGTATTGTACTTGGCTTAGAGCCGACTCCAGAATTTTATAAACAAAACTTGTCTGTTGATAAGGATTCAAGTAATTCTTGGGCATCAATTTTCCAATATTTAAGACCCTACAAGAGGCTAATAATACAGTTTGTAATTGGCATCATTGCAGGTTTGCTTTTCAAGTGATGTTTCCCTTTCTTACTCAATCCTTGATAGATGTAGGTGTGCAAAATCAAAACCTAAATTTTGTTTGGCTCATCTTAATTGCTCAGTTGGTCTTATTTACAAGTCAAACATTTGTGCAATTCATACAGTCTTGGATTATTCTCCAAATTGGTAAGAGAATCAATGTCAATCTCATCTCTGATTTTCTAAGCAAACTCATGAAATTACCATTGGGATATTTCGATAGCAAGAACGTAGGTGATTTGGTTCAGAGAATCAACGATAACTATCGGGTTGAACAGTTTTTGACAGGTTCAGTGCTCAATATAGTTTTTTCATTCTTGACCTTGATCGTATTTAGTGTGATTTTGCTATTCTACGATTTGACCATTTTTCTTGTCTTTGCTTTTTTCTCGACATTATATGTAGGATGGGTCTTACTTTTTATGAAGAAACGTGCAAAAATAGACTATTTGGCATTTCGACAACAATCAGACAATCAACATACTCTTTTTGAGATGATACACGGGATGCAGGAGATCAAACTGCAAGGAAGTGAACGAAAAAGAAGATGGAAGTGGATTGACATACAAGGTATTTTGTTTAGAGTACAATCCAATTCCTTATCACTTCGTCAATATCAAGATTTTGGGGCATTGTTTTTTACTCGACTAAAAGACATCATTATTTCATTCCTTGCAGCGAAAGCTGTAATCGGCGGGAGTATCAGTTTAGGTACTTTGGTAGCTATACAATATATAGTGGGGCAGCTGAATGCCCCATTTGACCAATTTATACAATTTCTTCGTTCTGCACAGGATGCAAAACTTAGCCTTAACCGAATGAGTGAAATTACCGAAGTAGAACCCGAAGAAAGGGCAGAAGATAATCTGATACAAGAAATTCCAGAAAAGGCTGATTTGATTCTTGAAAATCTTTCCTTTCATTATAGCGGTTCTGAAAAAGACGTTTTGGATAACATAAATTTGACAATCCCTTCAGGCAAAGTGACTGCGATTGTTGGTATTAGCGGTAGTGGAAAAACCACCTTACTCAAACTTTTACTGGGTTTTTATCCACCTTCAAAAGGTAGAATCCTTGTTGGCAATACGCCGTTACAAGCCATAAGTAAGTCTTTTTGGAGAAGTAAATGTGGTACGGTTATGCAAGATGGATATATCTTTTCAGATACCATAGGAAACAATATTGCTGAAAGTGATGATGTATTGGACTTCAAGAAATTAGATCATGCTTTGCATGTAGCCAATGTATCTGACTTTGTGTATTCATTACCACTTTCCTACAATACGATGATAGGCTCAAAAGGTTTGGGAGTCTCACAAGGTCAGCGACAAAGATTACTCATAGCGAGAGCAGTGTATAAAAATCCCGAATTTCTTTTTTTTGATGAAGCGACCAATGCACTTGATGCGACCAACGAAAGAATTATCATGGAAAATTTGAATAATTTTTATGAAAACAAAACCGTCATCGTAGTAGCTCATCGTCTGAGTACTGTGAAAAATGCGGATCAAATAGTAGTCATCCATGATGGAAAGATAGCGGAAATTGGCACACATAAAACTTTGGTAGCAAACCAAGGAATGTACTACAATCTTGTGCAAGATCAACTGGATTTAGAGCGAGATCATACTTCATTGAATGGTGCAATCACTACAAAAATGATTCCAGATGCCTGAAATAGTCCAAAAAGAAGAACATTTGGCCATTGAAAACATTTTTGGCAAACCTCCAGGTTGGATTTTGAACTGGGGAATATCATTGGGATTTATATTCCTAATTGTTTGTTTTGGTGTAGCATATTTTATCAAATACCCTGACAAATTGAGTATGACAGGAGAACTCATCGTCGGACAAAAACCCATTGAGATAGTACCAAAAGTAAGTGGGCTAATTGATTCACTATATGCAGAAGATAAAAGTGTTGTGTCAAAGGGAGATATTTTACTCACCATCCAATCCACGCTAGACGAAAATAGCATAGGTCAGTTTTATGATTTTGAAAAATCTTTTAAGCAAGTTGAGTCCATACCTGATTACTTAAAACTAAAATCACCCGAAGAATTAAATTTAGGAGAGTTGACACCCAACTATGCCAATCTTAAACAGGCTTTTTTAGAATTTCAAAATTTCCTGCGGGATGCTTCAGTATTTGTAAAAATTGATGCTTTACAAAAAGAGATTGAACAGATTAACAAACTGAACAAATCCCTAAATAAACAAGGCGAATACCACAATCAAGATGTGTCGCTAACAGAAAAGGACTACAATCGAAATGTGAGCTTAGAGAAGGATGGAGTAGTGGCTACCGTAGATCGCGAAAGGGCTGAATCGAAGTTACTAAGTGAAAAACGAAATCTTGAGGCCTTCAAATCAAATATCATTAGCAATGATGTAAGAATCCAACAGCTAAAAACCCAAATAGCAGAACTCACAGCAGAGAGAAGAAATGGTGTAAATACAAGATTATTTACCCTAAACCAACAAATAGAAGACTTAAAAAGCAAAATAGCAGAATGGCAAGACAAATACATCATCAAAACCCCAATATCTGGCCGAATAGCATTTAATCAAAGAATCATCGCAAATGACTTCATCAAATCATCAGAACCACTCATCACCATCATTCCAGAAATCAGGAATGATCAATCTTTAACTATTGAAGGCCTTTTGCCCATAAAATCATCAGGAACATTGAAAGTAGGCCAAAAAGCTATCGTTAATCTGGAAAACTACCCAAGTAATCAATACGGGACAGTCAATGGAATCGTCAAAGATATAAGCCTTCTGCCCAATGAAGAAAATTATAGGGTTGAAATAGAGTTGCCAGAAGGGTTAAAAACGACGTACAAAAAAGAAATTCCAATCCGTCCAAGTCTCAAAGCGAATGTTTCAATCAATACACAAGAATACAGTTTATTAGAACGAATATTTCAAAATATACTTGACATCACAAAAAATAGAAATCAATGAAATCAAAAGCCAACACAATGTCAGGCACATTTGTCAGCCACTCAAAATGCCAACCCACAATACCAATGCTGCCAAAAGAGCCTGCCAGCCAACTCAAAAATTAAAAAAGAGATGAAGATAGAATCACCACACATAACAAGCGGTATGACGATCATGCCTCCTATCGTCGGCACGACGCATACCGCAGAACCGTTATAAGCAAGCCTAAAAGACGACCGTGCAACCGTAAGACGGACAACAAAACGTCCAGACTTTTGACTTTCAAACTAACTTTCGGGCGACAAAAAATCGGTTGACCATTTCGCTGTAACTCGACACCGACCAGACAAGTTTGCGGACACCCAAGCCAACGCATTTGTTTTAAAAATTTTTCCCACCGCACATTTAAAAAAATAATTTTAGTCAGCCCGCATTGGCACATTTGGGGTTTGCCCCCTCACACAACCCAACACACAGGCAAACCCCAAAAGAGCCAATTAACCACCGCACCAAGAAGATTTTCGTCACATTTTAAAGTTTTCTCAAAAAAACTTGCAAGTGTGAATATAAATCAATTACCTTTGCAGAGTGAATATTCACTAACATACATTTGAAATGATAGCAACAATATCTGACAGACAACTTGAAATTATTGAAGCGGCAGGAAAAATACTCACCACTTCAGGGGTTAGTGGCTTAACTATAAAGAACCTTGCCAAAGAAATGAAGTTTTCTGAAAGTGCTATTTACAGGCACTTTACAAGCAAGGAAGAAATCATTATTGCCTTACTTGAATATCTTGCTAAGAGTATGGATGAACGCTATACCAATGCGATTTCAAGTGAACAATCAGCCGAAGAAAAATTTACAACGCTATTTCAAAATCAATTTTCATTTTTTAAAAAGCATCCGCATTTTGTAGTGGCAGTTTTTTCTGACGGATTAATGGAAGAAAGCCAACGCATCAATGAAACAATATTGAAAATAATGGGTGTAAAAATGAAACACCTGATGCCTATTATTCTGGAAGGTCAACAAAAGAAGGTTTTTACTAATGCAATTACATCCGATGAGTTAATGCATATCGTGATGGGAACTTTTAGACTGCAAATGTTTAAATGGAGAGTTGCAAATTTTCAATTTGACATTACTCGAAACGGTGACAATATGATACAATCTGTATTAACATTAATCAAATCTAAATGAAGAAAATACTTCCATATTTATTTGCAACTCTCCTCGCTGGGTTTGGCTTGCTTACTTTATTCCTATCATCTGTAATTTTTGATTTGTTTGGTATTAGAGCCAAAGAGGGCAATTATGTTCTGTTTGTGGTTTGGTCAAATTTCATCAGTAGCATTCTATATATTTTTGCAGCTTATGGGTTTATTAAAAACAAAAGATGGACAGCTACACTCTTAGTAATTTCAACACTCATACTGATAGCCGCTTTTATCGGTCTTAAAATTCACATCAATTCAGGTGGCATTTATGAAACAAAAACTGTTGGTGCAATGATTTTCAGAATAGCGGTAACGTTTGTATTTGCAATCATTGCATTTTTCACTATCAATAAACAATTAAATAATAATCATAATGAATAAATTAATCTTAACATTTGCCGTAGGTAGCTTATTGCTATACAGTTGTGGCAATTCCACAAACGAGAAATCAAATAATCAAACAGAAGTTGCCGAACAAAATAATCATCATCACGATGATGAAAGCGAAGCAATTGAACTCAACAATGGCGAAAAATGGAAAGTTGATGCCAATATGATAACACATATTCGCAATATGGAAAATGATATTAATCACTTCGCTAATGTTGAGCAAAAAGACTTCAAATCATTAGCTGAAAAACTACAAAGCAATATTGATTTACTTACATCTAATTGCACAATGAAAGGCAAAGCACACGATGAACTTCATAAGTGGCTTTTGCCATACATTGATATGGTAAAGGAACTTTCAGAAGCTAAAAACGAAACCGAAGCATCAGAGCAGTTTAAAAACATACAAACTTCATTTTCAACATTTAACCAATATTTCCAATGAACATAAAAGAATTACATACACAAGAAAAACAGTTTCAGCAACTTCTCTTTCAAAGTACCTAGGCAATGCAACAGCTATCCAAATTTTGAAAGGCGAGAAATTAAAAGAGCATATCACCAAAACACCAGCACTTTTGATTTGCGTGGAAGGAGAAGTGATTTTTGAAAATGAAAAAGGATAATGGAAACACTATTGTCAGATGACTTTATAAATATTGAACCAATGGTAAAACATTGGGTTGTAGGAACAATTGAAAGTCAATAAATACTCATTAAGTAAAAAAAAAAATTGACCAATGAAGTTAGCGAATATTCACAAACACATTTTAATTCTACTTTTAACGATAGGATTTCAAACTGCCCAAGCACAAACTTGGACTTTGCAACAATGTATTGATACGGCAAAGGTTCGGAATAAAAACCTACAAATGAGCAGAAACAATATGGCCATTGGTGAACAAAGAGAGAAAGAAGCCAAAGCCAATTTAATTCCTAAAGTTACAGCAAATGCAGACTACAGATATTACTATAATTTACCCTATCAACTGCTTCCAATAAATGCTTTTAATCCAGCAGTTCCAGAAGGTCAATATAGAGCAATTCAGTTTGGAGTTCCGCATAACATCAACGCCAATTTGCAACTATCAATGCCATTGTATAATCCACAAGTTTATGGAGCTATTCAAACAACAAAATCGCTTCGGAATTGACCGACTTACGGTATCAAAAAACTGAGGAGCAAATCTATTTTGAAATTTCCAATTTGTATTACAATGCCCAAATATTGCATCATCAATTGGCATTTATTGACAGTAATCTGATCAATGCAGAAAGACTTCTGAAAATATGCAATTGCTCAATGAACAATTGCTTGCCAGAGGAACAGATGTTAGCAAAGTAAAATTGCAAGTATCGCAATTAACCACCCAAAAGGAAACCATCAAAAGCAAATGACGAAGGTTCTAAATGCGTTGAAATTTGCTATGGGTATTTCCAGTGAACAAAATCTGCAAATAGAAGCAAACATTCAATATCAAAACACAAATGAATATTCAACTTCATCAACCTTAGATATTCGAATAATAAAAACTCAAAACCGCTTATTGTCGAGTGAACTCAACACACTCAACAAATCAAGGTATTTGCCTTCGCTAAATCTGGTTGGAATGTATGGAACAACGGGCTTTGGGTATAACGGACAACCTGCTTCTTTTCTTGATTTTTTATCCGATTGGTTTTGCAGCATCCAGCTCTCATATCCTTTATTTAACGGAACGGTTACTTTAAGGAAAATAAATCAAAAGAGATTGGAACTTCAAAATAATGAACTTCAATTTAGCTTACTCTCTGAGCAAAACAATATGCAGGTTGAAAATGCAAAACTGCAAAGAAAGATTGCTCAACAGACAGTCGAAACCACAACTGAACAAATCCAATTGGCACAAACAATCTATGAACAAACCCTTCTTCAACAGAAACAAGGAACGGCAAGTTTAACGGATGTTTTGCTTGCGGACAATGTATTAAGCGAAGCACAACAAACCTACCTCTCTGCTGTAATTGATTATCTAAAAGCAGATTTAGAACTAAAAAAAATCACAGGAAATATTTCAACAACCAAATAATTATCACAATGAAAACAAAATCATCAATCCTAAAAAAGTGCTATATGTCATCATACCGTTGGCGATAATTGCCATTGTAGTAATTAAGTTGAAAACAAATAAGGAAATTACGCAGAGTAAAGTATATCAATACGATAAAGAACAAGCTATAAATGTTCAGGTAGATACATTGCAATTGGAAAATGTGAATGCAGAATTTTCTTATTCAGGCACATTTGAACCCAATAAGAAACCAAAATAAGTGCCGAATTACAAGGGAAAAATCAATACTATTTTAGTTGATGTTGGAAGCGTTGTAAGTAAAGGTCAAACTTAATTCAGCTCGACAATTCTTTGCTGAATTTGCAATTGCAAACTATTGACGTGCAAATTGAAGGCTTGGAAGCCGATGTAAATCGCTATACCATTTTGGCTAAAGCAGATGCAATTCAAGGCGTTCAATTAGAAAAGGCGGAATTAGGTTTGAAATCTGCAAAAGTTCAGAAAGCTACTTTGTTGGAGCAGATAAACAAACTACTATTAAAGCACCTTTTAGTGATGTAGTTACGGCAAAGCTTAGTGAAGAAGGCGCTTTTGCCGCACCAGGAGTTCCATTACTTCAAATAACGGACATTACTACTTTAAAATTCACCGTAAATGTTCCCGAAAAGATTTAAGCCAGCCCAAATTAAATCAAAGCTATTCTCTTTAGGCAGATGCTTATTCTGAAAATTTATTGACTGGAAAAACTACTATGATTGGTAGTAAATCTAATATTGGCGTAGTTTTCCTGTTCAGTTTATGGTAAATAACACATCCGACTTAAAAATAAAATCTGGGATGTTTGGTAAAGTTTTACTCAAGAGCGAAACGTCTGGAAAGGGAATTATCATTTCGTCTTCTGCCATACAAGGCACTGAAAACCAATCTCAAGTTTACATAGTGAAAAATGGGAAAGCCCTTTTGAAAAACATCACTATATCAAATAAGATACAGAACAAAGCAGTTGTTTCCAATTGGATTAAATGAAGGTGATGCAATTGTAACCAATGGATTTATAAATCTTTTTGACGGTGCAAATGTAATTGTTAAATAAAATCAACGAAAAATGAATATTACAGAAATATCAATCAAACGACCTTCGCTGATAATAGTGCTTTTCAGCGTATTTACTTTATTAGGATTTATCGGATATAAAAATTTGAGTTATGAGTTAATGCCCGACTTTAATCAGCTTGTTGTGGTAATTAAAACAGTATATCGAGCGCGAACCTAACGAAGTAGAAACATCCGTTTCACGAAAATAGAAGATGCTTTTATCCAACTTGGAAGGTGTAGATTACTTGGTTACAAAGTCATTGCCCAATGCTTCTATCATCATTGCCAATCTGAAATATGGAACAGATTTGGATAAGTCAATGCAAGACGCACAACGCTACATGACAACATTCGCAAAGATTTACCACAGGATATTTTAAGTCCTGTAGTGAGTAAAGTTTCGCCAGACGATTTGCCGATAATGTCTATCAGTGCAACAAGCGATTTGTCTGCCACCGAGTTTTATCAGAAAATGAATGATGATTATCTGCCACAAATTCAACAAATAAAAGGTGTAGCAGAGATTACTGTTTTAGGAGGAGAGGAAAGAGAGATACAAGTAAAAATTAATCAGGACAAACTGGGAGTACAAGATATCAATGTTTCAGCTTGTTGAAGCAATTAAGCGATCGGGCTTGGACTTACCTGCTGGAAAGGTGCAAACAGAAAGCAATTCAAGTTCGTTTAGCAGGACAATTCGCACTTAGAGGATATTAAAAACGTCCAAGTTACAATGACTGTTTCGGAAGTCCTGTTTATGTTAGAGATGTTGCTGAAGTTGTTGATGGCATTAAGAGAAACGACTTCAATAAGTCGACTACAATGGCAAAAAGGCATTGGCTTATTGTTGAAAAACAAAGGGGATTGTAAACGCTGTAGATGTTTCAAGATCAGTTCGTGACAAATTTCAATCCAGCGAACAACATTATACCCTAGTTCGGGTGTGAAATTTTTTTGTTACGTTTACTAGCACCGAACAACACGATCCGCAGCTGTAAACTCTGTTGTTTTGACTTATTTTAGCCGTTATACTAGTCTCGTTGGTAATGCTTTTATTTCTACGAAGTTCCCCAAAATCCTTATTATGTATTCGTTGCTATTCAACATCTTTGAATTTACTGCATTTGCTGTAATGTGGCTTTAAACGACTTACACCTTCAATTTAATGACCTTACTAGCAATGTCTTTAATCATTGGTATTCTGGTAGATGACGCTGTTGTTTGTTTTTAAGAAACATACAAAAAGCATTTTAGACAAGGGAAGACAAACAAACTGCACCAATGAATGGTCGATTAGAACCCCGCGAGAAGTTGCTGCACTATCCATCACCCTTGTTGACGTTGTTGTATTTTTCACTATCCGCCTTTTTAAGTATTTGTTGCTGATATGCTCAAACAGTTTCGATTGTTGTTTGTCGCTTCCACGCTCACTAGTTTACTCGTAGGATTGCCCTCAACCCCATATTTAGCTTCACGCATCGGGGAAGAGGGAAAACACAAAACCTACCAACATTTTCAACAAATTCTTGCTTTTGTTTGAACATCAGTTAGAAAAATTTCACCAATTGGTATGGCCGAGAAAATTAGAATAGGTTTAAATCACAAGAGTGCCTTTACGAAGGTGTCGTTCTATTGCTTTTCTTAATGACTTCAGGGTATAATGAAACAAGGTATTATCTGACAAAGAACTCTGTTTCAACGAAAGGCGATCGCATTTTAGAATGGTTTTGGAGTTTGACGACCCAAACATCCATTCATCAAAATAATTTAATCTCTCAAGATATTGAAAAGATACACATTCTTCAACAACCAAGAAGTTTACAACGCTTTTTGTAACAATGGTGGACTAAAGCACGGAGCATAATAAGGAAGCCTAGGTGTTGGATCAATAAATAAATCTGAATTAACAATTCAATTAAAAGCGAAGAACTCAAAAGTGTAGGAAATAAGTTCCCCACAGGAAACACTGATGAAAAAACTGCGTGAAGATTTAAAATCCGGGTTTCCAAGGTACCAACTACTTTCTATGTCATCTCTACAAGTTCCATGCCACGTATCACTCTAGTAGAGATTACGTCTTGAGGTGGAGAGTGATATAAATCAAACTTAGTGATATGAAAGCTAGAATAGATGTAAAACGCCATTAGAAAAAATTCCTGGTGCTGATAATGTTCGACTATCATTGAAGCCGGAAGTGCTGAATACAAAATAATCCCTGAAAATGATAAAATGCAGCGATTGGGTTTAAATATGGCTTATGTTGGAATGAACTTAAAATTACTTTTACCGGAAATAATGATGCAAAATGACCAGAAAAAGGAAGGCGTAGAATATCAATTAAGAATATGGTTTAGATGGAGTTTAAGCGACAAGAATTACGACGATGTTCAGCATCTATCAATTATCAACCCATTGGGACAAATATTGAGGTTTCACCAATTTTGCACATGTAGAACAAGACAATTCTCCTCTTTACTGAGCGAAAAGATCGTCAACCTTCGCAGTTACATTGACTTCTGATGCATGGGCAGGCCATCTGGGACAGTTGCGGATGATGTTGTTGCTTATCTTAAAGAAAATCCATTTTGCCAGAGAAATTCGAATGGCAACGATATTAAAAGACAAAATGATAGTTTTGGCGCATTGGAGTTCAGTATTGCTTATATCGTTTTACCCCATTTACCTGATTATGGTTGCGCTGAAAAACCATCTTTATTTATCCTTTGGTCGTCTTATTCTCCATTCCCGTTGCTGCAAGTGGGGCCTTTTTAGCATTGAATTTATCTTTGAGCAATTTGAGCTTATTTGCATTATTGGGCTTAGTCCTGTTGATGGGTCTGATTGCTACACAAGCATATTTTTAGTGTGGATTATACAAAATCGAATTAAAAGCCGAAAGCAAACACTTTAAAGAAGCACTAATCATAGCAGGAAAGGGGCGAATGGGGCCAATACTCGTAACTAGGATTTCGATGGTCATTAGGCATACTTCCCAATTACCCGTAGCTGCAGGGAACGGCGGCCCGGAATGGAAAAATGGACTAACTTTGGGTAGGGGTTGGCGGATTGCTTTCTTCTCTTATCTTGTTGGTATTTTTAGTCCCAATGGTTTATTATTTAGT
>JADJJT010000003.1:782500-1039771 GCA_016706405.1 Sphingobacteriales bacterium | reverse complement strand
AGTGAATATTCACTAACATACATTTGAAATGATAGCAACAATATCTGACAGACAACTTGAAATTATTGAAGCGGCAGGAAAAAATACTTACCACTTCAGGGGTTAGTGGCTTAACTATAAAGAACCTTCCTGCCAAGAAATGAAGTTTTCTGAAAGTGCTATTTACAGGCACTTTACAAGCAAGGAAGAAATCATTAGTGCCTTACTTGAATATCTTGCTAGGTGTATGGATGAACGCTATACCAATGCGATTTCAAGTGAACAATCAACCGAAAAAAAATTTTACACCCTTTATTTCAAAATCAATTTTCATTTTTTAAAAAGCATCCGCATTTTGTAGTGGCAGTTTTTTCTGACGGATTAACGGAAGAAAGCCAACGCATCAATGAAACAATATTGAAAATAATGGTGTAAAAATGAAACACCTGATGCCTATTATTCTGGAAGGTCAACAAAGAGAGTTTTTACTAATGCAATTACATCCGATGAGTTAATGCATATCGTGATGGGAACTTTTAGACTGCAAATGTTTAAATGGAGAGTTGCAAATTTTCAATTTGACATTACTCGAAACGGTGACAATATGATACAATCTGTATTAACATTAATCAAATCTAAATGAAGAAAATACTTCCATATTTATTTGCAACTCTCCTCGCTGGGTTTGGCTTGCTTACTTTATTCCTAAGCACATCTGTAATTTTTGATTTGTTTGGTATTAGAGCCAAAGAGGGCAATTATGTTCTGTTTGTGGTTTGGTCAAATTTTATCAGTAGCATTCTATATATTTTTGCAGCTTATGGGTTTATTAAAAACAAAAGATGGACAGCTACACTCTTAGTAATTTCAACCCTCATACTTATAGCCGCTTTTATTGGTCTTAATATTCACATCAATTCAGGTGGGATTTATGAAACAAAAACTGTTGGCAATGATTTTCAGAATAGCGGTAACGTTTGTATTTGCAATCATTGCATTTTTCACTATCAATAAACAATTAAATAATAATCATAATGAATAAATTAATCTTAACATTTGCCGTAGGTAGCTTATTGAGATACAGTTGTGGCAATTCCACAAACGAGAAATCAAATAATCAAACAGGTTGCCGAACAAAATAATCATCATCACGATGATGAAAGCGAAGCAATTGAACTCAACAATGGCGAAAAATGGAAAGTTGATGCCAATATGATAACACATATTCGCAATATGGAAAATGATATTAATCACTTCGCTAATGTTGAGCAAAAAGACTTCAAATCATTAGCTGAAAAACTACAAAGCAATATTGATTTACTTACATCTAATTGCACAATGAAAGGCAAAGCACACGATGAACTTCATAAGTGGCTTTTGCCATACATTGATATGGTAAAGGAACTTTCAGAAGCTAAAAACGAAACCGAAGCATCAGAGCAGTTTAAAAACATACAAACTTCATTTTCAACATTTAACCAATATTTCCAATGAACATAAAAGAATTACATACACAAGAAAAACCAGTTTCAGCAACTTCTCTTTTCAAAAGTGACCTGGGCAATGCAACAGCTATCCAAATTTTGAAAGGCGAGAAATTAAAAGAGCATATCACCAAAACACCAGCACTTTTGATTTGCGTGGAAGGAGAAGTGATTTTTGAAAATGAAAAAGGGATAATGGAAACACTATTGTCAGGTGACTTTATAAATATTGAACCAATGGTAAAACATTGGGTTGTAGGAACAATTGAAAGTCAATAAATACTCATTAAGTAAAAAAAATTTGACCAATGAAGTTAGCGAATATTCACAAACATTATTTTGTTCTATTATTGATAATAGGAGGCTTTCAATCCGCACAAGCACAAACTTGGACTTTGCAACAATGTATTGATACAGCACAGGTTCACAATAAAAACCTGCAAATGAGCAGAAACAATATGGCCATTGGTGAACAAAGAGAGAAAGAAGCCAAAGCCAATTTAATTCCTAAAGTTACAGCAAATGCAGACTACAGATATTACTATAATTTACCCTATCAACTGCTTCCAATAAATGCTTTTAATCCAGCAGTTCCAGAAGGTCAATATAGAGCAATTCAGTTTGGAGTTCCGCATAACATCAACGCCAATTTGCAACTATCAATGCCATTGTATAATCCACAAGTTTATGGAGCTATTCAAACAACAAAAATCGCTTCGGAATTGACCGACTTACAGTATCAAAAAACTGAGGAGCAAATCTATTTTGAAATTTCCAATTTGTATTACAATGCCCAAATATTGCATCATCAATTGGCATTTATTGACAGTAATCTGATCAATGCAGAAAGACTTCTGAAAAATATGCAATTGCTCAATGAACAATTGCTTGCCAGAGGAACAGATGTTAGCAAAGTAAAATTGCAAGTATCGCAATTAACCACCCAAAAGGAAACCATCAAAAGCAAATACGAGCAGGTTCTAAATGCGTTGAAATTTGCTATGGGTATTTCCATTGAGCAAAATTTGCAAATAGAAGCAAACATTCAATATCAAAACACAAATGAATATACAACTTCATCAACCTTAGATATTCGAATAATAAAAACTCAAAACCGCTTATTGTCGAGTGAACTCAACACACTCAACAAATCAAGGTATTTGCCTTCGCTAAATCTGGTTGGAATGTATGGAACAACGGGCTTTGGTTATAACGGACAACCTGCTTCTTTCCTTGATTTTTATCCGATTGGTTTTGCAGGCATCCAGCTCTCATATCCTTTATTTAACGGAACGGTTACTTTAAGGAAAATAAATCAAAAGAGATTGGAACTTCAAAATAATGAACTTCAATTTAGCTTACTCTCTGAGCAAAATAATATGCAGGTTGAAAATGCAAAACTGCAAAGAAAGATTGCTCAACAGACAGTCGAAACCACAACTGAACAAATCCAATTGGCACAAACAATCTATGAACAAACCCTTCTTCAACAGAAACAAGGAACGGCAAGTTTAACGGATGTTTTGCTTGCGGACAATGTATTAAGCGAAGCACAACAAACCTACCTCTCTGCTGTAATTGATTATCTAAAAGCAGATTTAGAACTAAAAAAAATCACAGGAAATATTTCAACAACCAAATAATTATCACAATGAAAACAAAATCATCAATCCTAAAAAAAGTGCTATATGTCATCATACCGTTGGCGATAATTGCCATTGTAGTAATTAAGTTGAAAACAAATAAGGAAATTACGCAGAGTAAAGTATATCAATACGATAAAGAACAAGCTATAAATGTTCAGGTAGATACATTGCAATTGGAAAATGTGAATGCAGAATTTTCTTATTCAGGCACATTTGAACCCAATAAGGAAACCAAAATAAGTGCCGAATTACAAGGAAAAATCAATACTATTTTAGTTGATGTTGGAAGCGTTGTAAGTAAAGGTCAAACTTTAATTCAGCTCGACAATTCTTTGCTGAATTTGCAATTGCAAACTATTGACGTGCAAATTGAAGGCTTGGAAGCCGATGTAAATCGCTATACCATTTTGGCTAAAGCAGATGCAATTCAAGGCGTTCAATTAGAAAAGGCGGAATTAGGTTTGAAATCTGCAAAAGTTCAGAAAGCTACTTTGTTGGAGCAGATAAACAAAACTACTATTAAAGCACCTTTTAGCGGTGTAGTTACGGCAAAGCTTAGTGAAGAAGGAGCTTTTGCCGCACCAGGAGTTCCATTGCTTCAAATAACGGACATTACTACTTTAAAATTCACCGTAAATGTTCCCGAAAAAGATTTAAGCCAGTTCAAATTAAATCAAAGCTATTCTCTTTCGGCAGATGCTTATTCTGAAAATTTATTGACTGGAAAAACTACTATGATTGGTAGTAAATCTAATATTGGCAGTAGTTTTCCTGTTCAGTTTATGGTAAATAACACATCCGACTTAAAAATAAAATCTGGGATGTTTGGTAAAGTTTTACTCAAGAGCGAAACGTCTGGAAAGGGAATTATCATTTCGTCTTCTGCCATACAAGGCACTGAAAACCAATCACAAGTTTACATAGTGAAAAATGGTAAAGCCCTTTTGCAAAACATCACTATATCAAATAAGATACAGAACAAAGCAGTTGTTTCAATTGGATTAAATGAAGGTGATGTAATTGTAACCAATGGATTTATAAATCTTTTTGACGGTGCAAATGTAATTGTTAAATAAAATCAGCGAAAAATGAATATTACAGAAATATCAATCAAACGACCTTCGCTGATAATAGTGCTTTTCAGCGTATTTACTTTATTAGGATTTATCGGATATAAAAATTTGAGTTACGAGTTAATGCCCGACTTTAATCAGCCCGTAGTTGTAATTAAAACAGTATATCCGGGTGCTGAACCTAACGAAGTAGAAACATCCGTTTCACGAAAAATAGAAGATGCTTTATCCAACTTGGAAGGTGTAGATTACTTGGTTACAAAGTCATTGCCCAATGCTTCTATCATCATTGCCAATCTGAAATATGGAACAGATTTGGATAAGTCAATGCAAGACGCACAACGCTACATTGACAACATTCGCAAAGATTTACCACAGGATATTTTAAGTCCTGTAATGAGTAAAGTTTCGCCAAATGATTTGCCGATAATGTCTATCAGTGCAACAAGCGATTTGTCTGCCACCGAGTTTTATCAGAAAATGAATGATGATTATCTGCCACAAATTCAACAAATAAAAGGTGTAGCAGAGATTACTGTTTTAGGAGGAGAGGAAAGAGAGATACAAGTAAAAATAAATCAGGACAAACTGAAATTGTATAAAATTACAATGGTTCAGGTTGTTGAAGCAATTAATCGTTCTGGCTTAGACTTACCTGCTGGAAAGGTGCAAACCGAAAAAGAAAGTAATTCAGTTCGTTTAACGGGAAAATTCGCATCTATTGAGGATATTAAAAATGTTCAAGTTGCAATGCCTGTTTTAGGAAGTCCAGTTTATGTAAAAGATGTGGCTGAAGTAATTGATGGCATCAAAGAAACGACTTCCATAAGTCGTTATAATGGCAAAAAAGGCATTGGTTTATTATTAAAAAAACAAGGCGATGCAAACGCTGTAGATGTTTCAAAAGCAGTTCGAGAAAAATTTCAATCCATCGAACAACAAAATGCCAGTTCGGGTGTGAAATTTATTATTGCAGACGATAGCACCGACAACACGATTGCAGCCGTAAACTCCGTTGTTTTTGACTTGATTTTAGCGGTTCTGTTGGTATCGTTGGTAATGCTTTTATTTCTACGAAGTTTTAGAAATTCCTTAATTGTTTTGGTAGCTATTCCAACATCTTTAGTTACTGCCTTTGCTGTAATGTGGCTTTTGGGTTACACCTTAAATTTAATGACCTTGCTTGCAATGTCTTTAATCATCGGTATTTTGGTAGATGATGCTACCGTAGTTTTAGAAAACATTCAAAAGCACTTAGACAAAGGAAAAGACAAGCGATCTGCTGCAATGGACGGCAGAATGGAAATTGGCTTTGCAGCATTGTCAATCACCTTGGTTGACGTTGTGGTTTTCTTGCCTATTCTTTTTCTACAAGTGTTTGTTGCTGATATGCTCAAGCAGTTTTCGGTTGTGGTAATAACTTCCACACTCACCAGTTTGTTGGTTGGTTTTACTTTAACGCCTTGGATGGCTTCTCGTATTGGCAAAAAAGAAGATTTGCAACCCACTAATTATTTCAATCGTTTTTTACTTTGGTTTGAAGTTCAATTAGAAAACTTTAATGAATGGTATGGTCGAAGATTAGAATGGGTATTGAGCCATAAATTAGCTTTTACAGGTATCGTTCTTATGCTTTTTGCAATGACTTTAGTGATTATGAAACAAGGGATTATTGGTAAAGAATTAATATCAACTGGTGACCAAGGCAAATTTAGAATGGCTTTAGAGTTTGATAAATCCACATCTATACAACAGAACAACTTAATTGCTCAAAAGATTGAAACATACATTATTCAACAACCCGAGGTAGCAACGGTGTTCAGCAACATTGGCGGACCAAGCACTGGGATTGGAAGTTTGGGTGTAGGTTCAGCAAATAAAACTGAATTTACAATTCAATTAAAATCCAAAAAGGAACTGCATAATTTGCCTACCGAGACATTTATGAAAAATCTTCGGGAAGAACTAAAGTCAAAATTTCCGAGTATCAATTATTCAATGGCAGCATTGGGTTTAATTCCACGTTCTGCACCAATTGAAATTACATTAAGCGGTAGCAATTTGGATTTGGTGATGAAAACAGGTGATGAACTAAAAACGGTAATTGAGAAAATTCCCGGTGCGGATAATGTTCGCTTATCCGTTGAAGCAGGTAGCCCCGAATACAAAATAATTCCCGACAAAGATAAAATGCAGCGGTTAGGCTTAACAACCGCTTATGTTGGATTGAACCTAAGAACTGCATTTACAGGAAATGATGATGCGACTTTAACCGAAAACGGAACGGAATATCCTGTGCGTATTTGGTTAGATGAATTTAGCAGACGAAATTTTGAAGATGTTCAACAACTTTCAATTATTAACCCAGTGGGGATACCAGTTGAAGTTTCACAATTTGCAAGCGTAGAGCAAGACAATTCTCCTTCACTATTAGAACGAAAAGACCGACAACCCGCAGTTACACTAACCGCAGACGCATTAGGCAGACCATCAGGAACTGTAGCAGATGATGTAGTAGCATATCTCAAAGAAAATCCATTGCCAAACGGCATACAAATGACTTGGGGTAGCGACATCAAAAGACAAAATGATAGTTTTGGAGCATTAGGTTCTGTTTTACTCATTTCGTTTTTGCTGATTTACCTGATTATGGTAGCACTGTATGACAGTTTTGTTTATCCATTTGTAGTGTTGTTTTCTATACCAGTTGCAGCAATTGGTGCGTTTTTCGCTTTGAATTTGTCGTTAAGCAATTTGAGTTTATTCGCATTATTGGGTTTAATTATGCTAATGGGCTTAGTGGTAAAAAACGCTATTCTAATTGTCGATTTTACTAATCAATTAAAAGCAGAAGGTAAACATTTCAAAGAAGCCTTAGTCATTGCTGGGAAAGGTCGTATGCGACCTATTTTAATGACAACGCTTTCAATGGTTGTTGGAATGCTTCCTATCGCAATGGCAACAGGAACAGCAGCCGAATGGAAAAACGGTCTTGCTTGGGTAATCATTGGTGGACTTCTATCATCCCTAATTTTGACTGTGTTTTTAGTTCCTATGGTTTATTATTTAGTGGACACAGCGAAAGAAAAGCTTAACAGAAGAAAATAGCCATCACACAGGTGTAAGCACATTTGCAATTACTCACTATTGCTTATTTATAGTGTTCGTGAACTTCGTTTCGCACAAGCCAACGCACAGACCAAAAATTGCAAAAGAGCTTACACCTTTACCACCCAAAGAAAAATTATTTTTTTAAATTTCCTTCCCTTCTAAAATTTTTAAAGCCGCTACCTACAGCCGACACAAACAGACTCATTCGCAACTCGACAATGACAGCGAAACTCACAGCAGACAAGGACTTAACAACCTCGACAGACAGAAGGCCTGCTTATAACATCACCTATACGCAAGCAGGGGGTTCGTGCTTCGTAGGACAGAAAAGTGCTATATTTGAAGTTCAGTTCTTCGTAGGAAGTTCAGTGGTTAAAATCCCTGCCTGCGTATAGCTGAGAACCGTCAGACTGTCTAAAAACCTTCAAATAATTTTATTTTTTCTTTCAAATAATTGGGTAATATTTAATTTATTTCGTAATTTAGTGGCATGGAATATATTAAAGGAATACCAAGAGAACAAGCCGTTTTATTTACCGATTGCTTAGACAATATTATCGCTTCGGACAATGAAGTTCGGTTAATTGATATGTTTGTTGAAAGTATTGAGATGGAAAAATTTGGTTTTGCCAGCAAACTAAATGCTGAAGGTCGGCCAGCATACAACCCGAAAGATTTGCTCAAATTGTTTATTTACGGGTATTTAAACTGCATTCGTTCTTCGAGAGTGTTAGAAAAGAGTGCAGGCGCAATACCGAGTGATGTGGCTGTTGCAACAATTAGCACCCGACCACAATACCATAGCCAATTTCCGGAAAGATAATCAAAAAGCCATCCGGGAAGTATTTCGGCACACCGTGCGCATAGCAAAACAATTTCAATTAATAGGGGCAAACTCATTGCCAGCGACTCGACCAAACTTCGGGCTCAAAACAGCAAGAAAAACAATTTTAATGAAAAGAAAATAGCACAACATCTTGCCTATATTGACAAAAAGTTAGACGAGTACAACGCCGAACTTGCCGCCGCCGATGAAGAGAACAAACAAATTATACAAGCAGAAATAGACAAACAAACACAACGGCAACTAAACTACCAAGCCCTTCAGCAACAACTTGAGGATACGGGCGAAAAACAAATTTCTACCACCGACCCCTGACAGCCGCCAACTCATTACCCGCAACAATATTACCGAAGTAGGGTACAACGTTCAAACCACCGTAGATGATAAACACAAACTCATTATTGATTACAAACTTACCAATACCAACGACAGCAAAGCTTATGGGCGAAATGCTGCAAAGCGCGCAAACAATATTGGGAACAACGGGCTTTACAGCACTTTACGACAAAGGATATCACACCGGAAGTGAAATAAAAACGGCAGTCGAAATGGGGGTAGAAATTATGACAGCCATACCCTCAGTTGCCGCTTGCGCACCTAATCCGGATTACAATTTTGACCGCTTTGACTACAACAATCTTACCGATACCTACAACTGTCCGCAGGGAGAAACACTCCGTACAAACGGCAATAACTACCTCAAAACCAAAGAGAACTCGACCTATTATGTTAAACATTATAAAACCACTAAATGTCAGCATTGTCCCGTCAAATTGTTATGCACCAAAAATGCAAAAGGCAGACTCATAGAGCGGAGCGAGTACCAACAATATGTAGATATTAACAAAAAAACATAGAAAAAATAAAAACTTGTATAAGCTTCGGCAGCAAATAGTAGAACACCCCTACGGCACAATTAAACGGCAATGGGGTTACTCCTACATCATCACCAAGCGGGGCATTGAGCGCGCCGCCGCCGATGTGGGGCTTATAATGACTGCCTATAATTTGCGCCGATTATTCAATATTTTGCCTCGTGAGCTGTTCAAAACGTGGTTAAAAACCCTGTTTTTTGTTTTTCGTCTTTTTATAGCTCGTTTTAAGGAGATATGCGCCCCTCTCTCTCCTCAAAATATATTTCATCCAAGATTTATTAACGCAAAAAAACAAGCCCTCAAATCGCCTCTATTTAAAACTTATAATGTAAATTTGCCGAAACTTATGAGTTTTTAGACGGACTGCCGTTAGCGATCATTGTGAAACGACAAAATAGAATAAAATGAAACTATTTTATCAAAAATATAAGCCAGTTATCATTTTTTATTTTTTAGCGTGTTTATTCTCATGGCCATTTTTCTATTGGAGAGACATAAATAGCGAGAGCTGGAATAGTCTAAAAATTCCTATGGTTATTAAGCTTAGTCTAATAATGTGGGGACCCGGACTATCTGCCATAATTTGCAGTCTACTTTTTAGAAAACAAACTGTAAAAACTATTACATTCTTTGGAACTTCAATTATTAAAAGCCTTTTGTTTTGGGTGATACCAATGGCGTTTTTCATGGCTTTTGGTTTCAAGGGATTTGACGGTTCGTATATGAATTTTGCCATTTATATGGTTGGTACTTTCATCTTTACACTTGGAGAAGAACTTGGTTGGCGTGGTTTTTTGCAAGACCAACTCAACCATTTACCTAAATGGAAACGTTATCTGATTATCGGAGTAATGTGGGAACTGTGGCACTTTACAACACGAACATTATCGGGTAGCATCATTGCAAGAATCCTCCGACCATTACTCTTTATCATTCCAAATTCAATACTTTCTTGGATTATCGGAGAGAGTGTAAACAAATCCAAATCTGTTATAATTGCCATAACGCTTCATTCTTGGGTGAACATTCTTTTTGAGTTTGGAAATCCTATTACATATACAATATTTGGACTGTCCGTTCCCTTTTGGGTTTTTATACTGATTAAATGGGATAAATTATAATTCTAAATTGAAAAGACTACAATAGCAGAACAACGAACCGCTAACACGGGTAACCGTTGCACAACCCTCCCTTTACAAAGCGGGTTTTTGGGCTAAAATGCCCGCCGTAGCTACATTTGCCGCGTTTTAGGCAAGTCTTAATTTCGGGACAAATAAATGGAAGTTCCTTTTTTTGAATGCCTTAAAATGAACCTAATTAAGCCCAATAAAGTGAATTTTGAAGAAACCAATACCTGCTGCCCAATTTGGCGGTACTGGGCATTTGAGCGTACATTTTGGGCATTTTCCGGATAAATTTTAACAGTTTCTTCAAATTATAGCTCAAAGCCGCCATTAAAACGTGTTTATTGGCTTGGGCTATTCCTCGTGCATTCACTCGTTTCATGTTGTGATGATTGATAAGCGTTCCCAGCACTGGCTCAACGGTTGAGCTTCGGCGTTTGGTTAAAAATCGGGTGTAGTTTTTGTCTTTGTTGAGTTTGCGGTGCATCTTGTCGTACAGGGGTTTGTGAATGCTGTCGTCTAATTTTTTGAATTTGCTTACCGCACCGCAACACAAGGCTCTGAGGGGGCATTTGCCACAATCGCTTTCGCTGCTGCGATAAACGTTTTTGGTGTAGCCTTTGCTGTCGGTTTTTGTGCCTTTGAAGGTCAAAATAGCCTTGTTGCCGCCCTTTTTTACACATCGGTAGCGGTTGAGTTTTTTGTTGAAAACAAAGCCCTCGCGTTGGGGTTTTGTACTGCCCAAAATTTGGAATGTATGCGTTGATATGATGCGCCTCGCAATACGCAAACTCTCGCCACTGCTGTAACCCGCATCGGCCAAAACCTCTTCCATTTCCAAGCCGTTTTCTTTGAAATTTGCGATGGTTTGGTTCATGATTTCGCCAAAAATGGCACTGTCTTTGCTGCCCGATGTGCTGGCGCAAGCTCCCGTTATGACATGGTGCGCATCGTCAACGGCCAACTGCCCCGAATAGTTTAGCTGGCGGGCTTTTCCGGGGCTTTACGCTTATTTTAGCATCCGGGATCGGTAGGCGAATAATGCGTGTGATTGCTTAAAAATTTAGGCCGAATTTCATGGCCATCTTCATCTAAACGTCCGGATTTATTGTTGCCGGCGGGCATATCTTTGTAGGCCTCTTCTTTCCATTTGTGGTGCCGCTCTACCAATTTTTTGCGCTCGGTAGTTACTTTAAATTCGCTGTTTTCTTCTAATTCCGACACAAAGGCCGAGGCATCTTCTAAAACCTCTTTTTCGACCAAACTATCCATGCTGGCATTGGCTTTGATGAAGGCGCTATCGACCGCCTGGCGTTTGCCGCGCACCATTCCGGATTTTACGCAAAGCGACAGAATTTTTCTGAATAAACCCAAAATACTTCCTCGCCAAACAGTTGCCGTGTGCGGCTAATGGTCGAGTGCCAAGGCAGCGATTCGTTGAGGTCGTAGCCCAAAAACAGGCGAACATCAAGGCAGTTGTTGCAGTAGGCAAGCAAAGCGCGGTCGCTGTTGATATTGTTGAGGTAGCCCACCAACAAAATTTTGAAAAACACCACCGGGTCTATACTTTGCTGCCCTTCGGAGCCGTAATACTGCTTGGTAGCTGGGTACAGAAAATCGAGATTGAGGTGGTTGTTTATTCGGCGGTAAAAATTATCTTCCGGAACTAATTGGTCTAAACTTAGTTGGTAAAATAGTTGCGGGGTCAGTTGTTTTCGTCCTTGCATAATGCAGGCAAATATACTACAAATTATTGAATTTTCCTATTCTTTTTAAAAATATTTCACCAAATTTTTTTTGTATATTAATTTTTCACTACCTTTGAGTTGTGCAACAGGCACAAGGTATTGGCAAAATGGGGGCAGAAGTGCTAAATTGAGCATTTGTACGTCTATCAACATTTGTGGTTTATTAAACATTTGTGCCTTGAATGCCCCCACTTCGCCAAGCCCCAAACCGTTATATAAAATTATCAGAAAAATTTATAGGAAAACACGGTGAAAATTTGCAATTTTGTAGGTCGCTTGAAAACTTAGTAGTTTTCCGGAACTATTAACTCGGCCAGCACGGTTAGTCGTTTGCCGACTGTTGTGCTAAAGTATCTGGAAAGTATAAACTTGCAGGCAGATAAAATAACATTTATATAACAATGGCTTTACGATTAGGCGGGCGGAAGTGTTATTTCAAGGGAAGAATTTTCTAATAAAACTTAAAAAATGTATTGTAAATTTGTCCTTCGTAGGCCGCCCAACGCAAAGCCTTTTCCGTTATATAAAATTATCAGAAAAATTTATAGGAAAACACAGTGAAACTTTGCAACTTTGTAGGTCGCTTGAAAACTTAGTAGTTTTCCGGAACTATTAACTCGGCCAGCACGGTTAGTCGTTTGCCGACTGTTGTGCTAAAGTATCTGGAAAGTATAAACTTGCAGGCAGATAAAATAACATTTATATAACAATGGCTTTACGATTAGGCGGGCGGAAGTGTTATTTCAAGGGAAGAATTTTCTAATAAAACTTAAAAATGTATTGTAAATTTGTCCTTCGTAGGCCGCCCAACGCAAAGCCTTTTCCGTTATATAAAATTATCAGAAAAAATTTATAGGAAAACACGGTGAAAATTTGCAATTTTGTAGGTCGCTTGAAAACTTAGTAGTTTTCCCGGAACTATTAACTCGGCCAGCACGGTTAGTCGTTTGCCGACTGTTGTGCTAAAGTATCTGGAAAGTATAAACTTGCAGGCAGATAAAATAACATTTATATAACAATGGCTTTACGATTAGGCGGGCGGAAGTGTTATTTCAAGGGAAGAATTTTCTAATAAAACTTAAAAATGTATTGTAAATTTGTCCTTCGTAGGCCGCCCAACGCAAAGCCTTTTCCGTTATATAAAATTATCAGAAAAATTTATAGGAAAACACGGTGAAAATTTGCAATTTTGTAGGTCGCTTGAAAACTTAGTAGTTTTCGGAACTATTAACTCGGCCAGCACGGTTAGTCGTTTGCCGACTGTTGTGCTAAAGTATCTGGAAAGTATAAACTTGCAGGCAGATAAAATAACATTTATATAACAATGGCTTTACGATTAGGCGGGCGGAAGTGTTATTTCAAGGGAAGAATTTTCTAATAAAACTTAAAAATGTATTGTAAATTTGTCCTTCGTAGGCCGCCCAACGCAAAGCCTTTTCCGTTGTGTGCTATGCTAAACCAACCGCACAAATCTCAACCGAAAACAGAAATCGTAATTTATTTTTTGTAAATTTGACCCTATGAATTATTGGACAGAATTAAGCATAGAATACGCAAGTCAGAAATCATATTTGGACGATTTATTCCAAGTATATCCGACTATACCCGAAGGAATTAGAGAAATAAACCAAGTTCGTTGGACAAATATTGAAAAAGCATTTGACGATAAAAATAATGATACTCTTATTAGAGAACTTTTAAAACTCGACCTTTTCCCTATCAAAGACAGCTATATTGCCTACCTCAAACGTGACGGAAGTGCCATAGACCGAAATCCTAAAACGATAAATAGAATTTGTGGACGACTTTATGAAATGGGTTTGGACAAAATTTTTGAACGTTGTAGTGAACCAAAAGAAACAAACCGACAAATCGGACCTCTATTCAGACGTTGGCTCAATTCAAAAGCATTAGGAATTGAACCTGTTTCTTACGAAGAATTTACATCAAATAACAACGATGCAATTTTGAACGGAAGCGATGCTCAACTGATGAAGTTTGCAAACGAATTTCTAAAATACGAACATCCAAAAGGTTTAGACTTTGTTGGAAGATTTAACGGAAAACTCGTTATTGGCGAAGCCAAATTTTTGACAGATTTTGGCGGGCATCAAAATGCACAATTTAACGATGCAATCAGCACTGTAATGTCAGCAGAAATAAATGCCGTGAAAATTGCAATCCTTGACGGAGTTCTGTACATCAAAGGGAACAACAAAATGTACAAAGACATCACGGGAAAATACAAAGACTTGAATATTATGAGCAGTTTGGTATTGCGTGAATTTCTTTATCAACTTTAAAACTCTGAAATTATGCAATTGAATTACCCTAATAAAAAAACTGAACAGCAAATTTTTGATAGCATTCCAGACATAACTTTGGAACAAATCAATAATTCTGACAGTCCTAATTTACTCATTCAAGCCAATAATTTAGTTGCACTAAAACAACTCATAACACAACACAATTTAGCAGGTAAAATTGATTTAATATATATTGACCCACCGTTTGCAACCAATAACACTTTTACCATTACAGACGGAAGAGCAAGCACCATCAGTAATTCTAAAAATGGAAATATTGCATATTCGGACACTTTGAAAGGTTTTGACTTTATCGAATTTATTCGTGAGCGTTTGGTTTTACTTAAAATGTTACTTTCCGACAACGGTTCGATTTATTTACACATTGATTACAAAATCGGGCATTATGTGAAAATTGTAATGGACGAAATTTTTGGAATTGAGAATTTTAGAAACGACATTACAAGAGTAAAATGCAATCCGAAAAATTTTGCACGAAAAGGTTATGGTAACATCAAAGACTTGATTTTATTCTATTCCAAATCCGACAATTTAATTTGGAACGAACCCAAAATGCCTTACACCGAAGAAGATAAAATCAAACTTTTTCCAAAAACAGAAAAAGACGGAAGAAGATATACAACTATTCCACTTCACGCACCAGGCGAAACACAAAACGGAAAAACTTCGCAAGCATTTAAAGGAATTTTACCACCCAAAGGCAGACATTGGAGAAGTGAAGTTTCAATTTTAGAACAATGGGACAATGATGGTTTAATTGAGTGGAGCAACAACGGAAATCCAAGAAAAAAAATCTATTTTGACGAGCAAGAAGGTAAACGTATGCAAGATATTTGGGAATTTAAAGACCCTCAATATCCTGTTTATCCAACCGAAAAAAACTCTGATTTATTGGATATTATCGTTACGACTTCTTCAAATGAAAACAGCATTATTTTAGACTGTTTTGCAGGTTCGGGAACAACCTTAAAATCTGCACAAACCAACGGCAGACAATGGATAGGAATTGACCAATCAGACGAAGCAATCAAAGCAATTATAAATAAACTTGACGGAGTAGAACAAGATTTATTTATCGAAAAATCAGACTATAAACACTTGACCGAAAACCAGCACAGCACACAACAAGGGTAACCGTTGCACAACCCTCCCTTTACAAAGCGGGTTTTTGGGCTAAAATGCCCGCCGTAGCTACATTTGCCGCGTTTTAGGCAAGTCTTAATTTCGGGACAGATAAATGGAAGTTCCTTTTTTTGAATGCCTTAAAATGAACCTAATTAAGCCCAATAAAGTGAATTTTGAAGAAACCAATACCTGCTGCCCAATTTGGCAGGTACTGGGCATTTGAGCGTACATTTTGGGCATTTTCCGGATAAATTTTAACAGTTTCTTCAAATTATAGCTCAAAGCCGCCATTAAAACGTGTTTATTGGCTTGGGCTATTCCTCGTGCATTCACTCGTTTCATGTTGTGATGATTGATAAGCGTTCCCAGCACCGCTCAACGGTTGAGCTTCAGCGTTTGGTTAAAAATCGGGTGTAGTTTTTGTCTTTGTTGAGTTTGCGGTGCATCTTGTCGTACAGGGGTTTGTGAATGCTGTCGTCTAATTTTTTGAATTTGCTTACCGCACCGCAACACAAGGCTCTGAGGGGGCATTTGCCACAATCGCTTTCGCTGCTGCGATAAACGATTTTGGTGTAGCCTTTGCTGTCGGTTTTTGTGCCTTTGAAGGTCAAAATAGCCTTGTTGCCGCCCTTTTTTACACATCGGTAGCGGTTGAGTTTTTTGTTGAAAACAAAGCCCTCGCGTTGGGGTTTGTACTGCCCAAAATTTGGAATGTATGCGTTGATATGATGCGCCTCGCAATACTGCAAACTCTCGCCACTGCTGTAACCCGCATCGGCCAAAACCTCTTCCATTTCCAAGCCGTTTTCTTTGAAATTTGCGATGGTTTGGTTCATGATTTCGCCAAAAATGGCACTGTCTTTGCTGCCCGATGTGCTGGCGCAAGCTCCCGTTATGACATGGTGCGCATCGTCAACGGCCAACTGCCCCGAATAGTTTAGCTGGCGGGCTTTTCCGGGCTTTTACGCTTATTTTAGCATCCGATCGGTAGGCGAATAATGCGTGTGATTGCTTAAAAATTTAGGCCGAATTTCATGGCCATCTTCATCTAAACGTCCGGGATTTATTGTTGCCGGCGGGCATATCTTTGTAGGCCTCTTCTTTCCATTTGTGGTGCCGCTCTACCAATTTTTGCGCTCGGTAGTTACTTTAAATTCGCTGTTTTCTTCTAATTCCGACACAAAGGCCGAGGCATCTTCTAAAACCTCTTTTTCGACCAAACTATCCATGCTGGCATTGGCTTTGATGAAGGCGCTATCGACCGCCTGGCGTTTGCCGCGCACCATTCCGGATTTTACGCAAAGCGACAGAATTTTTCTGAATAAACCCAAAAATACTTCCTCGCCAAACAGTTGCCGTGTGCGGCTAATGGTCGAGTGCCAAGGCAGCGATTCGTTGAGGTCGTAGCCCAAAAACAGGCGAACATCAAGGCAGTTGTTGCAGTAGGCAAGCAAAGCGCGGTCGCTGTTGATATTGTTGAGGTAGCCCACCAACAAAATTTTGAAAAACACCACCGGGTCTATACTTTGCTGCCCTTCGGAGCCGTAATACTGCTTGGTAGCTGGGTACAGAAAATCGAGATTGAGGTGGTTGTTTATTCGGCGGTAAAAATTATCTTCCGGAACTAATTGGTCTAAACTTAGTTGGTAAAATAGTTGCGGGGTCAGTTGTTTTCGTCCTTGCATAATGCAGGCAAATATACTACAAATTATTGAATTTTCCTATTCTTTTTAAAAATATTTCACCAAATTTTTTTTGTATATTAATTTTTCACTACCTTTGAGTTGTGCAACAGGCACATCGGTTTGGCAAAAGCAGGGCTGATGGAAGTAATTGAACATTTGAATTTCTATCAACATTTGTGCTTAACTTCGGCTGACGGTTTTTTAAAGCCCTGCCTTCGCCAAGCCGTAAACCGTCAGACTGTCTAAAAACCTTCAAATAATTTTATTTTTTCTTTCAAATAATTGGGTAATATTTAATTTATTTCGTAATTTAGTGGCATGGAATATATTAAAGGAATACCAAGAGAACAAGCCGTTTTATTTACCGATTGCTTAGACAATATTATCGCTTCGGACAATGAAGTTCGGTTAATTGATATGTTTGTTGAAAGTATTGAGATGGAAAAATTTGGTTTTGCCAGCAAACTAAATGCTGAAGGTCGGCCAGCATACAACCCGAAAGATTTGCTCAAATTGTTTATTTACGGGTATTTAAACTGCATTCGTTCTTCGAGAGTGTTAGAAAAAGAGTGCAGGCGCAATACCGAGTGATGTGGCTGTTGCAACAATTAGCACCCGACCACAATACCATAGCCAATTTCGGAAAGATAATCAAAAAGCCATCCGGGAAGTATTTCGGCACACCGTGCGCATAGCAAAACAATTTCAATTAATAGGGGGCAAACTCATTGCCGGCGACTCGACCAAACTTCGGGCTCAAAACAGCAAGAAAAACAATTTTAATGAAAAGAAAATAGCACAACATCTTGCCTATATTGACAAAAAGTTAGACGAGTACAACGCCGAACTTGCCGCAGCCGATGAAGATAACAAACAAACTATACAAGCAGAAATTGACAAGCAAACACAACGAAAACAAAACTACCAAGTCCTTCAGCAACAACTTGAGGATACGGGCGAAAAACAAATTTCTACCACCGACCCCGACAGCCGCCAACTCATTACCCGCAACAATATTACCGAAGTAGGGTACAACGTGCAAACCACCGTAGATGATAAACACAAACTCATTATTGATTACAAACTTACCAATACCAACGACAGCAAAGCCATGGGCGAGATGCTGCAAAGCGCGCAAACAATATTGCAAACAACGGGTTTTACCGCCCTTTACGACAAAGGATATCACACCGGAAGTGAAATAAAAACGGCAGTCGAAATGGGGTAGAAATTATGACAGCCATACCCTCAGTTGCCGCTTGCGCACCTAATCCGGATTACAATTTTGACCGCTTTGACTACAACAATCTTACCGATACCTACAACTGTCCGCAGGGAGAAACACTCCGTACAAACGGCAATAACTACCTCAAAACCAAAGAGAACTCGACCTATTATGTTAAACATTATAAAACCACTAAATGTCAGCATTGTCCCGTCAAATTGTTATGCACCAAAAATGCAAAAGGCAGACTCATAGAGCGGAGCGAGTACCAACAATATGTAGATATTAACAAAAAAACATAGAAAAAAATAAAAACTTGTATAAGCTTCGGCAGCAAATAGTAGAACACCCCTACGGCACAATTAAACGGCAATGGGGTTACTCCTACATCATCACCAAGCGGGGCATTGAGCGCGCCGCCGCCGATGTGGGGCTTATAATGACTGCCTATAATTTGCGCCGATTATTCAATATTTTGCCTCGTGAGCTGTTCAAAACGTGGTTAAAAACCCTGTTTTTTGTTTTTCGTCTTTTTATAGCTCGTTTTAAGGAGATATGCGCCCCTCTCTCCTCAAAATATATTTCATCCAAGATTTATTAACGCAAAAAAACAAGCCCTCAAATCGCCTCTATTTAAAACTTATAATGTAAATTTGCCGAAACTTATGAGTTTTTAGACGGACTGCCGTTAGGTGCAACCCTATTTGACGACAAAGCAACATTCAGACAAACAGTAAAACGACAGACAAAATACCAACGCTTCGCAAAATAAAAAGAGCTGCAACCAACCGCACAAGCCGACACAAATTGCAGCACATTTTATTTTGCCCGACCGCACCCAAGCCCACCCACCACCCTGACAATTTGTGAATAACTATTTTGGACTTTATTTGTCCATTAAGAAATCTCTTTTTACTTTTGGACAAAATTAGACCAAATGGCATCTGTAAAAAAATATACTTCTTTTGGTGAGCATTTAAGGACACTTCGTGAAGAAGCTGGACAGACATTGAAAACAGTGGCTGAACAAATCAGCATTGATATTTCATTGCTTGCAAAAATTGAACGTAACGAACGACACCCAACAAAGCAACTTATTAAGCAGGTGGCAACATTGTTTCAAGTAGATGAGAAAGAATTACAAGATGAATTTCTCAGCGACCAAATTGCTTACAAAATTTTAGACGAAGAAGCAGACCTTAATATTCTAAAGGTTGCAGAAAAGAAAGTTTCATACTTAAAAACAAAAAGAAATGCTGACTAAAGAATACATCAAAGACCTAAAAAGCAACGGAAACGGTGCAATAGGACATCTTGTAAAAGATTATAAAGACAGCGGCTCGTTGACTTTTATACTTGAAAATCTTGGACAACTTCCCAAAGATTTTGACGGTAGTTTTCTACCCGAATTATTAACCCATAAAAATGCTTCTGTTCGACTTTGGACAGTTAAAACCTTTGGTAAACTTGACAAGGAAGAATATCTAGCAACTCTTAAAGAAACTGCATTAAATGATACTGACACAACTGTAAGACGTGAAGCGGTTTCTTCAATAGGCAGAATGAGAAGTAAAAAAGGAAAGAAAATACTTTTTGAAATTCTCAAAGACAAAGACCCAAAAATTGTAAGTCAAGCAATTCGTGGTTTGCTTGTTTTTAAAGGAGAAGAAGAAGTTGACGAGCAATTAAAAGCACTTGTAAATCACGAAAACGAAATGGTGAGAACGGTAATTTACAAAGAGTATTTTACTGAAATCAAAGACAAAAATTCTCAACCACATACAGAGAGTTACGATTATTTGAAAAATGTTGTTGTTAATGCAGACAACATTGAAGCAATGAAATTACTGAAAGATGAAAGCATTCATCTAACTTTTACTTCGCCACCATATTACAACGCAAGAGATTATTCTATTTACCCAAGCTATAAGCATTATCTTGAATTTCTTGCAGATGTTTTTAGAGAAGTCCATCGTATAACAAAAGAAGGTAGATTTTTAATTGTAAATACTTCACCGATTATTATTCCAAGAATTAGTCGTTCACATAGCAGTAAGCGTTATCCAATTCCTTTTGACATACATCCATATTTAATGGAAATGGGTTGGGAATTTATTGATGACATTGTTTGGCTAAAACCTGAAGCAAGTGTAAAAAATCGAATTGGTGGTTTTATGCAACACAGAAAACCATTAGGATACAAACCAAATAGTGTCACTGAATACTTAATGGTTTATCGCAAAAGCACCGAAAAACTTTTGGACTGGAATATTAAACAGTATGACTGGAATACAATTTTAGAAAGCAAAGTTGCAGACGGCTACGAAACAACAAATGTTTGGAAAATTGACCCTTGCTTTGATAAAGTGCATTCTGCGGTTTTTCCTGTTGAGCTTTGCAAAAGAGTTATTCAATACTATTCATACAAAGACGATTTAGTTTTTGACCCATTTGGCGGTAGTGGAACAATGGGGAAAACTGCAAAAAAGTTAGGCCGACATTTTCTTTTGACAGAGAAAGACGAAACATACTTTGAATATATGCAATCAAAAAAATCAAAAGATATGTTCGATAACTTTGAAACTAAATTTTTAACCCTTGATAAATTTAAAGAAACTATAAAATGACATTAACAGAACAAGTAGCAAAGAACATAATCCGCAAACTTTTAAAAGGAGACGATTATAGAATTGAAGTTGTAACTCTTATCAATGCGGAGTTTTTGCAATTTGCAATTGAATTTTTCAAGAAAATTATTGACGCTAAACTGAAAAACGAAAACATATCCATTGATTGGTATAAAAAGGAGTTTTTAAATCCAAATTTGCCAGCTAAGGAAATTACAATCAATTCCGGGTTGAACAAAAAGACCATTCATAATATGTTCAACTCATCCACAAAAGAAATCATCATTGATGCAGCTAATGAACATTATGATGTTTTATATGAAAGCATCAAAGTTTTAGTTGAGACCGAGCACGAATTAGAATTGACTTTGACAATAAAGTTTAAAGGTGTTTCTGTTGACCTGAATGTTAGTGAAAGTTTAATAGTAATAAACACACTTGCAGTTAAACGAGCCGAATTGCGGGGCGGACTTTGGAGCACAGCTGGAAAGAGAGTGGAGAACCCACTAATGAAAACACTCTGCAAACTATATTCAGTAAGTGAAGATAATTATAAAGCAAAATTCGTAAAAGACAACGCAAAAGGATTTGACCGAGAAATTGATTTTTAC
Source organism: Sphingobacteriales bacterium (assembly GCA_016706405.1). Classification (NCBI taxonomy): domain Bacteria; kingdom Pseudomonadati; phylum Bacteroidota; class Sphingobacteriia; order Sphingobacteriales; species Sphingobacteriales bacterium. Next base: position 1,018,287 of record JADJJT010000003.1, on the reverse strand, counting down.
TTGCTCAAAGATGGCAAAGAATTTTTATGTGAAGTAAAACTAATGGGAAGCGGAAATCCTGAAAGTGCTGATGCAGTAATTGCAAGAGCAACTAATGTTTTTGTTGCAGACAAACTTTCAATTCAAAATAAAAACCAACTTGATCACTTGGGAATTAATTGGGTTGAAATGAGAAGTGAAAATGGTTTTAAGCGGTTTAAACTTGCTTTAGAAAACCTTGGTATTCCTCACAAGGACTTATCTGGCAACTTTGACGAAAAATTAGATACGATTTTTAAAGAAATATTTGCCTAATCAATTGGTGGCACATTTGCTTTTTTTGCAACAACACGTAGCCAAAATAAAAAAAGCAAAAGAGCCACCAAGCCAACGCACAAACACACTGCAAAATGGATGAACAACAACTCGACAGAAAAGAAGGGCAGCACCTAACAAGGGTAACCGTTGCACAACCCTCCCTTTACAAAGCGGGTTTTTGGGCTAAAATGCCCGCCGTAGCTACATTTGCCGCGTTTTAGGCAAGTCTTAATTTCGGGACAAATAAATGGAAGTTCCTTTTTTTTGAATGCCTTAAAATGAACCTAATTAAGCCCAATAAAGTGAATTTTGAAGAAACCAATACCTGCTGCCCAATTTGGCAGGTACTGGGCATTTGAGCGTACATTTTGGGCATTTTCGGATAAATTTTAACAGTTTCTTCAAATTATAGCTCAAAGCCGCCATTAAAACGTGTTTATTGGCTTGGGCTATTCCTCGTGCATTCACTCGTTTCATGTTGTGATGATTGATAAGCGTTCCCAGCACCGGCTCAACGGTTGAGCTTCGGCGTTTGGTTAAAAATCGGGTGTAGTTTTTGTCTTTGTTGAGTTTGCGGTGCATCTTGTCGTACAGGGGTTTGTGAATGCTGTCGTCTAATTTTTGAATTTGCTTACCGCACCGCAACACAAGGCTCTGAGGGGGCATTTGCCACAATCGCTTTCGCTGCTGCGATAAACGTTTTTGGTGTAGCCTTTGCTGTCGGTTTTGTGCCTTTGAAGGTCAAAATAGCCTTGTTGCCGCCCTTTTTACACATCGGTAGCGGTTGAGTTTTTGTTGAAAACAAAGCCCTCGCGTTGGGGTTTGTACTGCCCAAAATTTGGAATGTATGCGTTGATATGATGCGCCTCGCAATACTGCAAACTCTCGCCACTGCTGTAACCCGCATCGGCCAAAACCTCTTCCATTTCCAAGCCGTTTTCTTTGAAATTTGCGATGGTTTGGTTCATGATTTCGCCAAAAATGGCACTGTCTTTGCTGCCCGATGTGCTGGCGCAAGCTCCCGTTATGACATGGTGCGCATCGTCAACGGCCAACTGCCCCGAATAGTTTAGCTGGCGGGCTTTTCCGGGCTTTACGCTTATTTTAGCATCCGGATCGGTAGGCGAATAATGCGTGTGATTGCTTAAAAATTTAGGCCGAATTTCATGGCCATCTTCATCTAAACGTCCAGATTTATTGTTGCCGGCGGGCATATCTTTGTAGGCCTCTTCTTTCCATTTGTGGTGCCGCTCTACCAATTTTTTGCGCTCGGTAGTTACTTTAAATTCGCTGTTTTCTTCTAATTCCGACACAAAGGCCGAGGCATCTTCTAAAACCTCTTTTTCGACCAAACTATCCATGCTGGCATTGGCTTTGATGAAGGCGCTATCGACCGCCTGGCGTTTGCCGCGCACCATTCCGGATTTTACGCAAAGCGACAGAATTTTTCTGAATAAACCCAAAAATACTTCCTCGCCAAACAGTTGCCGTGTGCGGCTAATGGTCGAGTGCCAAGGCAGCGATTCGTTGAGGTCGTAGCCCAAAAACAGGCGAACATCAAGGCAGTTGTTGCAGTAGGCAAGCAAAGCGCGGTCGCTGTTGATATTGTTGAGGTAGCCCACCAACAAAATTTTGAAAAACACCACCTGGGTCTATACTTTGCTGCCCTTCGGAGCCGTAATACTGCTTGGTAGCTGGGTACAGAAAATCGAGATTGAGGTGGTTGTTTATTCGGCGGTAAAATTATCTTCCGGAACTAATTGGTCTAAACTTAGTTGGTAAAATAGTTGCGGGGTCAGTTGTTTTCGTCCTTGCATAATGCAGGCAAATATACTACAAATTATTGAATTTTCCTATTCTTTTTAAAAATATTTCACCAAATTTTTTTTGTATATTAATTTTTCACTACCTTTGAGTTGTGCAACAGGCACAAGGTATTGCCAAAAGTGGGGCTGAAGTGCTTCTATGAATCATTTGTACAGAGTTCAACATTTGTTCTTCGATTGAACTTTAGTGCTAAAAATCCCCGCCTTCGGCAATACCGAAACCGTCAGACTGTCTAAAAACCTTCAAATAATTTTATTTTTTCTTTCAAATAATTGGGTAATATTTAATTTATTTCGTAATTTAGTGGCATGGAATATATTAAAGGAATACCAAGAGAACAAGCCGTTTTATTTACCGATTGCTTAGACAATATTATCGCTTCGGACAATGAAGTTCGGTTAATTGATATGTTTGTTGAAAGTATTGAGATGGAAAAATTTGGTTTTGCCAGCAAACTAAATGCTGAAGGTCGGCCAGCATACAACCCGAAAGATTTGCTCAAATTGTTTATTTACGGGTATTTAAACTGCATTCGTTCTTCGAGGTGTTAGAAAAAGAGTGCAGGCGCAATACCGAGGTGATGTGCTGTTGCAACAATTAGCACCCGACCACAATACCATAGCCAATTTCGGAAAGATAATCAAAAAGCCATCCGGAAGTATTTCGGCACACCGTGCGCATAGCAAAACAATTTCAATTAATAGGGGGCAAACTCATTGCGGCGACTCGACCAAACTTCGGGCTCAAAACAGCAAGAAAAACAATTTTAATGAAAGAAAATAGCACAACATCTTGCCTATATTGACAAAAAGTTAGACGAGTACAACGCCGAACTTGCCGCAGCCGATGAAGATAACAAACAAACTATACAAGCAGAAATTGACAAGCAAACACAACGAAAACAAAACTACCAAGTCCTTCAGCAACAACTTGAGGATACGGGCGAAAAACAAATTTCTACCACCGACCCCGACAGCCGCCAACTCATTACCCGCAACAATATTACCGAAGTAGGGTACAACGTGCAAACCACCGTAGATGATAAACACAAACTCATTATTGATTACAAACTTACCAATACCAACGACAGCAAAGCCATGGGCGAGATGCTGCAAAGCGCGCAAACAATATTGCAAACAACGGGTTTTACCGCCCTTTACGACAAAGGATATCACATCCGTACAAACGGCAATAACTACCTCAAAACCAAAGAGAACTCGACCTATTATGTTAAACATTATAAAACCACTAAATGTCAGCATTGTCCCGTCAAATTGTTATGCACCAAAAATGCAAAAGGCAGACTCATAGAGCGGGCGAGTACCAACAATATGTAGATATTAACAAAAAAACATAGAAAAAAATAAAAACTTGTATAAGCTTCGGCAGCAAATAGTAGAACACCCCTACGGCACAATTAAACGGCAATGGGGTTACTCCTACATCATCACCAAGCGGGGCATTGAGCGCGCCGCCGCCGATGTGGGGCTTATAATGACTGCCTATAATTTGCGCCGATTATTCAATATTTTGCCTCGTGAGCTGTTCAAAACGTGGTTAAAAACCCTGTTTTTGTTTTTCGTCTTTTTATAGCTCGTTTTAAGGAGATATGCGCCCTCTCTCTCCTCAAAATATATTTCATCCAAGATTTATTAACGCAAAAAAACAAGCCCTCAAATCGCCTCTATTTAAAACTTATAATGTAAATTTGCCGAAACTTATGAGTTTTTAGACGGACTGCCGTTGGGCGAAATTAATAATAGCCCGATATAACCGGTTAAACGTTTTTTCTTTATTCACATCAAACCAATTTACACCTATGCAAAATTTATTTTTTAACCTTGTGGTTTTAACCTTAATTATTAGCCACTACCCCCTACAGGCACAAACTAATAACCCCAAACCCGCGCCCGATATTGTTTATTGCACCCCCCGACCTTTTAACGGCGTTGACCCACTAACCCTTATACCCCAATGGACAACCCAAGCCACCACCATTGTTGAGGGGCGGGTAATTAATAGCAAACCCTTTAGAATGGAAACAGATAATAGGGGTGGTATTTTAAGGTATGACCTCGTTTCTATTGAAGTTTATAAAATATTTAAGGGACAAGCCCGCGACACTATTGAGTTTATGGCTCGAAGAGGTTGGGTTTGGGACGAAGAAGATGGTAGTAAGTTGCTAGATTTTGATTGGAATTATGGTTATGGCACCAACATGTTTGCCATATTCTTTTTTGTACCCGAAACCCAGCCGCACGCTATTGCCAACTCCGCAAAAGTGTTAAAATTAACAGAGGTGCTTTCGTACAGAAACTCTTTTATAGAATGGGAGAATAGTCTAAAATCTTTCCAAGAGATGTATTACAACAAATTTTATCCACCTATACTAAATACCACTCAACAACCTTTTATAGAACGCAAGGAGGTAAAATTTAAAAAAAAAGCACAGTAAATAACAAGAAGCAAGGGCTGCCAACAATAACAAGTATTACCCCCGAGACAGTTCCAGCGGGGTTATTAAACAAACACTCGTTGGTTAAAATAAAGGGAGAATTTGGAGAAACTATTGGGCGAGTTTACTTTAGAACGGGAGATGACGGTGGCGCGGACTCTGTAAAAATTTCACCTAATTTAATAACTTGGTCAGATACATTAATTACTGTTAATGTGCCATCAGAAACCCTTAATGCCGATAGTATTTATGTGCTTATTGGTAGCGGTTATATTTCAATTTTTGACGGGTTAAATCAATATGCGAAATCGCCCAAACGTTTAGTCATTCCCTACTCTTTGTCTAATACCGCTATTAGCGGCACAACCAAACACATTCATTTAGCGGGGTTAATAGACGGGGGCTATAGAATAGTGTACGATACCAGTTTTTACAACAACAGCAAAGCACTAACAGCATTTAGGCGGGCTGTTGAAAAATGGCGTTGCGCTACGGGGGTTAAAATTGAAGAATGTTGCACGCCCAAATCACTATGTATAAAAGCGGGAAAAGATATAGAAAAGGGGGGTTTGTATGTGTCGTTTTCCGATACAGTTTGCAATAAACTAAAAAATAATGCTACGCTGGCGCAAACTCAAGGAGCAACACAACAAAATCGTATTGGCACAGTAGGGAGTGATTCTGTTATTTATGTGTTTAACGCCACGATGCGGTTTCGCAAGCAACCTCTTGGCGGCAAGTCGTGGTATTATGGCTCGCCCGATACCTTAAAACTTAACCAGTTTAATTTCGAGAGCGTAGCCTTGCACGAATTGGGGCATTTTTTTCGATTAAAACATGTAAACGAACCCACCCTTATGTACTATGGTAGTGCTGCCGATACTGCTGCAAAGTATAATATTGTAGATATTACCAACGACCCAGCCAATACCGGAGTTGATACCGTAGTGGCGTTTTCTAAAAAACCAATTCCATTATGCGCCTACAAACCCTTGGTACCTGTAAGTTTTGTTAATTGCCCCTTAGTGCCGTGTAGCGTGGCTACTTGTTATAACCCAACCCCAATAGGCGACATAGATGTAAACATTACCTGCAACTTAGATAGCGGCACCATTGCTGAAGATGATTTTGGCGTACTATTGATGGTACCAGTTATTGTTTCTATTGAAGATACCACAGACCAACCCAATTTTAACTATTTATGGAACTTCGATGGCGGCATTATAACATCCGAACCAATACTACGCAATTTGGCCCTCACGAAGTTCATTGGGAAACTGCGGGGTTAAAAACAATTACCTTAACCATTAATGACGGTACTAACTGTTATGAACTTAGTCGTACCTTGTTTGTGAACGCCTAAGCCGGATGCGCTATTGACAGCATGTTAATTAGCACTTCGTATGCCCACCCCGACTGTGATAGCAATAACGGAATTATTTATTTAGACAATAGCTATTTGGCAGGAACTACCTGTTTTTATTATAAAATGTATAAAAATAGTTTAGAATTTTATACAGGTTATACCGACTTTTTGGGATTAACTTTAGATAATTTAAGTGCCGGAACCTATAAATTCGATGTTTGGGACAATATATCCGGATGTTTTGGTTCGCAGACAATTACGTTAATAAGCCAAGTTAAAGCCGATGCTACTATAACCCATACCTATAATGGTGGTAGTCATGGAAAAATAGAACTGCACCTTAAAAAACGATACAGCTACTTATAACTACGCATGGAGTAATGGGGCAAGTAGTGCTAAAATACAGAACTTGTCAGCAGGTAATTATACTGTTACAATTACAGACGGCGATTGCATTGGAATACATACTTTTACAGTAGAAAACCTAAATATAACTGTTGATGATTGCCATAATTGTGGAACAGGGCCGAGTGTAATTAGCCCTAATCCATTTACACAGCAGCTAAACTTTAAATTTATTATTCTACCACCAACTGGTTGTCAAGCCCCAAGTAGCAGCACAACCGCTCAGGTACGTTTATATAACCAACAAGGTATGCTTGTTAGTGAATTATATAACGAGCTGGTCAATTTTAATGAAAATAGCGAAATAACAGTTAATACAAACGATTTTCCTCCGGGGGCTTATTGGTTACAGTTAATATACTGTAACAAAACCAAAACATGGACAATAATTAAACAATAATAATTATTTATTAAAACACAAAGCATGATGTTGTATTTGTTTTAATGTATATAAATATAAACTTCGCCCAACAATGCACACCCGACAAGGCTACCGCCCTGCGTGTGTGCGGGACGTTAGCGGCAACTCTGGAACGACACTTAATCCTGAAACAAATTTTAAATTAGACAACTAAAAATATAACAATGGCAAAGCAAGGCGACCAAATCACAAATGCACGGACAGGGCAAAGAATGGTATTTCTTAAAACAAGCAAGGAAACGAATGGCAATTTGTTGGAAATAGACTCGTTCAATCCCAAAACGGATATGAGAGAACCTATTCATATTCATCCAAAACAGGAAAGCTCCGCTGAAGTCGTTTCCGGGAAGCTCCATTTTTTGATAAATGGGAAAGAACAAATAGTTGGTCCCGGTGAAAAAATCACAATTCCTGCAGGGGCACATCATTGCTTTTGGAACGAGGAAAATGAGGAAGCACACAGCATTCAACGATTTTCGCCTGCCCTAACTATTGACGAATTTTTTGAGACATTTTTTGCATTATCACGAGACGGTAAGTTAAACGAAAAGGGAATACCAAATTTTATACATGCTTCAATGATACTGCTGAAACACAGGAACGATATTCGGGTAATTAATCCTCCGTGGATTATTCAAATAATGACTTACCTGACACTTTCACCCATTGGCTGGCTGATGGGTTATAGAAACAATTATCAGTCTGTAAATGAACATAATAAGAGCAGCCGCTAACAAGGGTAACCGTTGCACAACCTAAATTTCCTAAGCGGGTTTTTGGGCTAAAATGCCCGCCGTAGCTGCATTTGCCGCGTTTTAGGCAAACCTCAATTTTGGGATAAATAAATTGCTGCCCTACATTTAAATACCCTCAACCGAGCCAATTGTTTATCCGGCGGTAAAAATTATCTTCCGGAACTAATTGGTCTAAACTTAGTTGGTAAAAAAGTTGCGGAGTAAGCTGTTTTCGTCCTTGCATAATGCAGGCAAGTATACTACAAATTATTGAGTTTTCCTATTCTTTTTAAAAATATTTCACCAAATTTTTTTGTATATTAATTTTTCGCTACCTTTGAGTTGTGCAACAGGCACAACGGCTTTACGGTTAGGCGGGCGGAAGTATTATTTCAAAGTGAAAATTTTCTAACAAAAGTTGGAAATGTATTGTAAATTTGTGCTTCGTAAACCGCCCAACGCAAAGCCTTTTCCGGTATAAGCCATTTTAACGAGACAGAAAACAAATGATTTGACCTAAATATTTTGTAAAATTGAAAAGAGCTTAAGACTGAAAGATATGTTTAACACAATAGAAATAGACAGAAGTAACCTGACCATAATGGGTGTAAAATTTTCAGACTTGAAAACGCTTGAAAGTACTGCAAACGCTTTGGGAAGCAATATGTTTGAAGGATTTAAACCGACACCAAAAGGAATAGAAATTATACGGGACTATGTTACTGGAAAAATATCACTAACAGAACTTGTGACATTCGCCAAACAAAAAGCCTATGTCTAATTCCTACAAATACATAGACCCTGACTTCACCTACACTGACCCCAAGACAGGACTTTTAAGGAATTTACAGGACATAACCGACCCCGATGTATTGCTCTTTGTTGAGAGCGGTGCGGTAACAAAACGACTACAAGAACTTTACGAAAACCCGATAAAAATAAAGGGTATTGACACCCTTTTTGAAATTCACAGACATTTATTTCAAGACATTTACGTTTGGGCAGGCAAAAAGCGGACAGTTGAAATTAGCAAAGACGGTAAGCAGTTCTTCCCTACTTCGCACTTTGACAACGCTTTCAGATACATTGACCAATTAATTGTTGAGTTCAAGAAAATTCCGAAAGACAACAAAAAACTGTTAGCCGAGAAATTGGCGGAAATTTTAGATAACGTCAATTATTTACACCCATTCAGAGAAGGAAACGGACGAACACAAAGAGAGTTTTTAAGACTGTTGGCATTAGAAAAAGGCTTGACTCTAAATCTCAACCCACCAGACAACAAAAGTGTTTACGAACAATATATGAAAGGGACGATTGAAAGTGACGTGAAGACGTTGACAGAATTGATTTTTGAGCTAATTGACACGAATGACAAATAGAAAAGCGGCTTATAACAGCAACTTGTCAAAAGCGGGGCGGACCTGGTGGCCGAAACTTTTTGGCTCTGAATAAACATTAACCATAGCTTGACAGATGGTGCTCCGAAAGCCCCGCCTTCGGCAAGCTGCAAAACGTTAGCGGTCAGGCTAAAAAAACAGACACCATATAAATAGGTTAATATGACGGACATTGAAAAATTAAAATTCCCGATTGGTAAGTTTGACAAACCATCAACAATAACGAAAGACATTTTAAACAAATGGATTTCTGACATTTCAACATTCCCAAAAAGACTATTAAACGAAGTTGTAAACTTAACAGACGAGCAACTTGATACGCAATATAGACCAAATGGTTGGACAATAAGACAAGTTGTTCATCATTGTGCAGACAGTCATATGAATAGTTTGACTCGCCTAAAACTTACATTGACAGAAAACCAACCAACAATAAAGCCATATTTTGAAGAACGTTGGGCAGAACTCCTTGATACTAAAAATATGCCGATACAACCATCATTGAGCATGATAGAAGGAATCCACGAGAGGTGGACAGTTTTGCTTAACAATTTAACTGACGACCAATTGAAGAGAGAATTCGTCCATCCTCAGAACGGGAAAATTTTCAGAGTTGACGAAAATATAGGTTTGTATGCATGGCATTGTAACCACCATCTTGCCCACATAACTGAAACAAAAAAACATAATAATTGGAACCAAGAATTGACGTAAACAAACCGACAGAAGCCCGAACCGCTAACACGGGTAACCGTTGCAAAACTCAAATTTTATTTAGGTAGTTTTTGGGCTAAAACACCCGCCGTAGCTGCATTTGCTGCGTTCTGGGCAAGTTTCAATTTTGAATTTTGAAAGCCTTGGTTTGAGCCTATTACTTCCGGATAAAATTGCATCAGCACATTTTCCGGATAAATTTGCGCCCTCGTTTTTTTATCCGGATAAAATTAAGGCAGCCCACTTCAAAACATATTTCATCCGGATTTATTAACGCAAAAAACAAGCCCTCAAATCGCCTCTATTTAAAACTTATAATGTAAATTTGTCGAAAACTAACGGTTTTTAGACGGACTGCCGTTAGTGGCAATGTTTAAAAGGACAATAGTATAAACCAAAAAATCAATAGGACATGAAAGTAAACAGTTTAACACCCATGATTTACACTGACAACATTCAAGAGACGGTTGACTTCTACGTTAAGACTCTCGGGTTTGAATGTTTAGCAAATGAGCCTGAATGGGGTTGGGCAAGGGTTCGCCTTGACAATGCAGACCTTATGGTAAGCAAACCGAATGACCACATCCCGTTCGACAAATCGACATTTACCGGTTCATTTTATTTAAACACTGACAACGTTGACGAAATTTGGACAATGGTCAACCAAAACACCAAAGTCTGCTACCCAATTGAAAATTTTGAATATGGAATGAGGGAATTTGCTATTTACGACAATAACGGCTATGTGTTGCAATTCGGACAAGACATTAAAGTAGAAACAGAAAAGTAAATCATAAAAACACAGCCACTAACATCGGTAACCGTTGCACAACTCAAATTTTATTTAGGTGGTTTTTGGGCTAAATCGCCCGCCGCAGCTACATTTGCCGCGTTCTGGGCAAACCTCAATTTTGAATTTTGAAAGCCTTAGTTTGAGCCTATTACTTCGGATAAAATTGCATTTTGCGCATTATCCGGATAAATTTACGCCCTCGTTTTTTATCCGGATAAAATTAAGGCAGCCCTCCTCAAAATTATTTCCTCCGGATTTATTAACGAAAAAACAAGCCCTCAAATCGCCTCTATTTAAAACTTATAATGTAAATTTGCCGAAACTTATGAGTTTTTAGACGGACTGCCGTTAGCAGCAAGTTTTAGCAAGTGTAATTTTAAAATGTAAGTTATGTAAATTGAAGATTAAACCATGAGAGAAATAATTCTTTTTTTTGCCGTACTTGCATTTTATGTGACTAAAATTCAGGCGCAGACAGTAACCGACTATGACGGGAATGTTTATAACACAGTAACTATTGGAACTCAAGTATGGATGAAAGAAAATTTAAACGTAAAGCACTATCGCAATGGCGATGCGATACCGGAAGTACAAGATTCAGTACTTTGGGTAAATCAAAATGAAGGCGCGTGGTGTTATAATGAAAATAACCCTGTCAATGGCGCTGTTTACGGAACGCTTTACAACTGGTATGCAGCCAACGACCCGCGCAACATAGCCCCGGTAGGTTGGCACCTGCCTACAGACGATGAATGGAAAACATTAGAGATATATCTTGGAATGTCACCTGCAACAGCTAACCGGGTCAATACCGAGGAACAACCGAGGGCAATGCATTAAAAGAATCCGGTACCACTACTCATTGGACGTTGGATTGTTGCCCGGGGCATGATCCGAATGCGGGAACCAATTCAAGCGGTTTCACAGCACTTGGTGGTGGCTTTAGATGGTATTTTAATGCAGGTGATCCTTATTTATCATTCTCGCCTCCAACCGGCAATGCTCAATTCTGGACATCTAGCGAACAAAATGATTCTACAGCATGGCTCAGACATTTGTGCGTTTATCACGAAGATATTTATAGAGCAAACTGGAAAAAAGCAAATGGTTCTTCCATACGTTTGATTAAGGATTTAACAACAGGAATAAATGAAGGTAACGGGCATCTGCTATTTAATGTTTACCCGCATCCTGTAACGGACATATTGTATGTGACAGTTCGCAATACTGAACCATCGGAAATTATGCTCTATGACATTTTCGCACGACAAATTTTGCAACAGACATTCACAAACTCAACGACAATAAAGACAGAACAACTTGCTGACGGAATTTATTTCTATAAATTGAGAAACAGCGATGATAAAATTGAGAGTGGGAAAATTATTAAGCAATAAACCAGCCGCCAACACCCGCGCAAATAAAAGCGGGGTGAAATTTCTATATTTAAAGTGAATCTCCCGTGAGGGAATTTTAGATTTTAGATTTACGATGTATGATTTGAAAAGTCAAAAATCGTAAATCAAAAAATCGTAAATCACAAGGCAGGGAAAGTGAACCGCTCGCCCCGTCTTTCTTTGCACGCGGGGAACGTTATATACCATTTTTTGAGGACAGTGCTATCATGAACATTTATTGCCAATGAATGAACAACCTACATACACTTTGCGACAACTTGTTTTGTATTTCCTGAAACTTGGCTATGCTGGTTTTGGTGGACCCGTTGCTCTTGTCGGTTATATGCACAGAGATTTAGTTGAACAACGCAAGTGGGTTTCGGAAGAAGAATACAAAGAGGGACTTGCGCTTGCACAGTTAGCACCGGGACCACTTGCAGCACAACTTGGAATTTATCTGGGCTTTGTTCACTACGGAGTTTTGGGTGCTACACTTTGCGGACTTACATTTGTTATTCCTTCCTTCATTATGGTTGTGCTGATTGGCGTCGCTTACAAACTTTATGGCGGACTGCCTTGGATGCAGGCAGTATTTTACGGTGTAGGTGCAGCAGTAATCGGCATCATCGCCATGAGCAGCTACAAACTCACAACTAAATCAGTGAGCAAACTCAACATTTCCGCCATCAAAGAAAAATGGTTGTTGTGGCTTTTCTTTTTAGTAGCAGCAACAATTACAATAATTACACAATCGGAAGAGGTGTTACTGTTCGTTGTTGCAGGACTTTTATACATGCTCATAAAAGCACCGCCAAAGTTTTTACAACGGCACACTAACTCTCTTTTGCTAACAGGCATCGGCTTTTGGCAATTTGAGTGGAACACATTGGGACAAATCGCTTGGTTTTTTACAAAAGCAGGTGCGTTTGTTTTTGGAAGCGGGCTTGCAATCGTTCCGTTTTTACACGGAGGGGTTGTAACAGAATATCATTGGCTTGACGAAAAACAGTTTGTTGATGCAGTTGCGGTAGCTATGATAACACCTGGACCCGTTGTAATTACTGTTGGTTTCATTGGTTATCTCGTTGCAGGTTTCCCAGGTGCTTGCGTTGCAGCATCGGCAACTTTTCTTCCATGTTATCTTTTGACTGTAATCCCTGCACCATATTTCAAAAAGATTGCGAAGAATGCGAGCATCAAAGCGTTTGTTGACGGCATTACTGCCGCAGTCATCGGTGCATTAGTCGGAGCAGTTATTATTATCGGCATTCGCAGTATCACTGACATTCCGACTGCTTTGATTGCAGTTGCAAGTGTGCTTGCACTCATCTACATCAAAAAAGTTCAAGAGTCATATATCATATTGGTTGCGGCTATAATCGGACTAATTCTAAAATCACTTTAAAAGAATGCAATGGACAGAAAACAATTTCTTCAAAACAGTTTAATCATCGGAGGAGCAACTATCCTTCCTTCAAATTCAATCTTTGCAAACGCAATTACCGAAGGAGGCATAGACAAACTTGTTGACGACAACGGAAATTTCATTCAGCAAGCATTACCGTATTCCGAAAATTTTTTAGAACCAAATATGGATGCAGAAACGATGCATCTGCATTATACATTTCATCATGGCGGTGCGGTGAAAGCGGCCAACAACGATTTGAAAAAAATAAAAGATGCGTTGGACAACAACAATCTTGAAACAGTTGACTTCTGGACAAAGAAACTTTCATTACATTTTTCATCGCACATCTTGCATTCAATCTTCTGGACAAACCTCACGAACAAGCAAACCACACCGACAGGAGAATTGCTAAAACGCATTGAGAAATATTTTGGCACTTACGATAAACTCAAAACCTACATTGCTTCAACTTCCAAAAATGTTGACGGCAACGGATGGGGAATTTTAGGTTATCAACCTTACAGCGACAGTTTAGTTGTGTTGCAATGTGAGAACCATGAGAAGCTGACACAATGGGGAGTTGTTCCGCTTTTAGTAATTGATGTTTGGGAACATGCTTACTATTTAAAGTATAAAAACAAACGAGCCGATTTTGTTGATGCCCTCTTTCCGATTTTAAATTGGGACAACGTTGCTGCACGACTTGACACAGCATTGAAATTGACTAAGTAACCCAAAATGAAAAGTAAAACGCCAGCCGCTAACAATGGCAACCGTTGCACAACTCAAATTTTATTTAGGTAGTTTTTGGGCTAAAATGCCCGCCGTAGCTGCATTTGCCGCGTTCTGGGCAAGTCTCCATTTTGAATTTTGAAAGCCTTAGTTTGAGCCTATTACTTCCGGATAAAATTGCATCAGCGCATTTTCCGGATAAATTTACGCCCTCGTTTTTTTATCCGGATAAAATTAAGGCAGCCCGCCTCAAAATATATTTCATCCGGATTTATTAACGCAAAAAATAAGCCCTCAAATCGCCTCTGTTTGAAATTTATTATGTAAATTAATTTGCCGAAATTATGAGTTTTTAGACGGACTGCCGTTGGCAGCTATTTAGCAGGACAACTTTAAACTTAAACCATAACAATAAAAAATGAAGAATTTAATCATTACAACTCTTATTTTGACCAGCTTATGCTCTTGCAATCAATCATCTGAAACAAGCGACACGGTTTCAACCCAAGATACAATTTCCACGAATTACGAAATAAAAACAGGTGGGAGTAAAATGATACAGGTTGACGGTAAGTATAATGTTTGGACAAAAAAAGTAGGACGGAAAAATCAAAGTTCTACTTCTGCACGGTGGACCAGGATTTACTCACGACTATTTTGAGTGCTTTGAAGATTTTTTGCCCAAAGAAGGAATTGAGTTTTATTATTACGACCAATTAGGTGTCGGAAACTCTGATATTCCAACAGACACTTCGCTATGGAATATTCCACGCTATGTAGAAGAAGTAGAACAAGTTAGGAAAGGACTTGGCTTAGATAATTTTTACTTGCTTGGACATTCTTGGGGCGGAATGTTGGCAATGGAATACCTGCAAAAATATCAAAGCCATGTGAAAGCTGCTGTTCTTTCTAATATGACTGCTGGTATGAAAAGTTATACATCATACACTGAACAGTTAAAGCAAAAACTATTCACTCAACAGGAATTGAAAACTTATGATTCTCTTGACAAACTCAAACTGTATGACTCACCTCAATACCAAGACCTCTTAATGAATAAGCTTTATACACAAGTTTGCTTATCGAAAGCCGGTTGAAGAATGGGCAGAGCCATTAATGAGAGCATTTAAGAAAGCCAATCACACTATTTATATTCATATGCAGGGTGTGGACGAGTTTCACGTAACTGGGTAATTTTAAAGATTGGGAAATGTGGGACAGGTTGTCTAATATTAAAGTTCCGACACTTGTGATTGGTGGTATGAAAGATGAAATGAACCCTGACGATATAAAAAAAGAAGGTCAACTCATATTGAATAGCAGAACGTATTTGTGCCCTAACGGAAGCCATATGAGTATGTATGACGACCAACAAAATTATTTTAAAAATCTTATTGCATTTTTGAAAGACGTGGAAGAAAACAAGTTTACGCCAGACAAAAAGCAATAAAACAGCAGCCAACAAGGGTAACCGTTGCACAACTCAAATTTTATAAAGCGGGTTTTTGGGCTAAACCGCCCGCCGTAGCTGCATTTGCCGCGTTTTAGGCAATTTTGAATTTTGAAAGCCTTGGTTTGAGCCTATTACTTCCGGATAAAATTGCATCAGCACATTTTCCGGATAAATTTACGCCCTCGTTTTTTTATCCGGATAAAATTACTTCCCGCTTCATTTTACGCCTCAAAACATATTTCATCCGGATTTATTAACGCAAAAAAAAGCCCTCAAATCGCCTCTATTTAAAACTTATAATGTAAATTTGCCAAAATTATGAGTTTTTAGACGGACTGACGTTATAGCCAATGCTAACGAACAGAATTAATAATCATTAAGCACAAACAAAAAATGAAAAGGACAATCGTAAACCCTATCATTAAGGACACTGTAACATTTTTACAGACATCTGAGGAATCAGGTGGAAAAATTACGGAAGGTGAAATAACGCTAATGCCAGGCGGAAAAAATCCCTTGCATTACCATAAAACATACTCAGAGACCTTTACCGCAATTGAAGGAGAATTAGGTTTAAAATTAGGCAAGAAGGGTTCAAAGATTCTAAAAGCTGGCGAATCTTATACAGTTGAACCAATGTCGTTACATAGTTTCTTTAACCCAACAGACCGTGAAATTAAATTCAATGTTAAAATAAGACCTGGGCATACGGGATTTGAAAATTCGTTAAGAATAATATATGGATTAGCTGGCGATGGTCTAACTGATAAAAATACAGTTCCAAAAAGCATTAGGCATTCAGCAATCGTCCTTTGTATGAGCGACATGAACCTTCCCGGATTATTCACCTTTATGTTTCCACTGCTAAAACTTATTGCAAAACGAGCAAAAAGAAATAGAGAAGAACAAAAGCTAATTGACAAATACTGTATATAGATAACATTATACAGAAAGTGAGCACTAGCTATAACACGGGTAACCGTTGCACAACTCAAATTTTTTTAGGTGGTTTTTGGGCTAAACTGCCCGCCGTAGCTGCCTTTGCCGCGTTTTAGGCAATTTTGAATTTTGAAAGCCTTAGTTTGAGCCTATTACTTCCGGATAAAATTGCATTTTTGCGCATTATCCAGATAAATTTACGCCCTCGTTTTTTTATCCGGATAAAATTAAGGTAGCCCGCCTCAAAACATATTTCATCCGGATTTATGAACGCAAAAAAACAAGCCCTCAAATCGCCTCTATTTAAAACTTATAATGTAAATTTGTCGAAAACTAACGGTTTTTAGACGGACTGCCGTTAGCGGAACCCTAAACCGACCCCACCCACCACCCAAACTTGCCAAAGAGCCAAATTTCCTGACCCACAGCATAGTCCGTTAAAAAATTATTGATAACTATAAGAGAAAAAATTTTATCTTTGCCCCCGATAAGTTTTTTACTTTATTTCTTTTTCAACCGGAGTAGGTTATACTTAGCGGTGTATTAAAAGGGAATCGTGTGAAAATCACGAACTATCCCGTAACTGTAAGTAACGCAAAGGTTTTATCAACAAAGTCCACTGTTTTAAATTTTAGAATGGGAAGGACGATAAAACTGTTACAAGTCAGGAGACCTGCCTATTCCGAATGGACGATGCTTTCGTGGATTGAAGCAACAGTCGGTTTGATGCAGGTATTTTACCACTTCCTGTTTTCTTCTGCTGCTCTATTTCCGAAGCATTGCGAAATGCTGTAATGACAAAATCGGATACCATGCAGAATAAATACTTATTCCTACTGTTTTTTCTTTCCTGTTTGCGGGCGGGTTCCGCTTTTGCACAACAGGCAGTTTTCGATTCTGTATTTCTTTTGAAAGAAGTAACAGTAGAAGCCCCAAGAATTTCCGGCTTCACCCCCGGCTTAAAAACCACTGAGTTTGATTCATTAACCAAAGCAGCATACGACCAGAAAAACTTAACTGACTTATTAGCTGACGAAAGCCCTTTGTTCATCAAGTCCTACGGATTAGGTTCGTTGGCGACCACTTCTTTCAGGGGTGGCAGTGCTTATCACACGGCAGTATTATGGAACGGTATTTCACTTTCAAGCCCCATGAACGGGCAACTTGATTTATCACTTGTTCCCACCGGTGCAGCCGACAACATTAAGCTGCAATATGGCGGCGGCAGTGCTTTGTTTGGCAGCGGAGCAGTTGCCGGAGTAATTCATTTACTCAATAACCCAAAGTTTGGCCAAAGCATTACCGCAAGAGTAAATTTATATGCTGGAAATTTTTCTGACTATCGCCAAAATATTTTAGTTGAAGTAAGCAAAAAGAAATTCGTTTCATCACTGAAAGTTTTTAATGCTTCTGCAAAAAATGATTTTAAATACTCCAATATTTATTCTGCTTCTGAAGCTACCGTTAAGCAATCAAATGGAGAATTAAAAAATCGGGGCATCATCAGCGAAAACAAATTTCTGATTAATA
This sequence comes from Sphingobacteriales bacterium, assembly GCA_016706405.1. NCBI lineage: Bacteria > Pseudomonadati > Bacteroidota > Sphingobacteriia > Sphingobacteriales > Sphingobacteriales bacterium. The sequence goes on along the minus strand of JADJJT010000003.1, from coordinate 1,000,416 downwards.
GCAATCAAATTTTAAGCGTCAACGCTTGGTTGCAATATACCGACCGCAACATACCGCCAACAATGTTGCAGAAAGAAAGTAAATCAAACCAAACAGATGATGCGCTGCGGCTCACATCAGAATGGAAATACGAAAAGAGGAAAACGGCAACCTTTATACGTGCTGCATGGCTCAATGAAAAATTGGTTTACTCTGACGGGCTTGCAGATTTTTCCGAAACAAGCAAAACCCAACAACTGATTGCAGAGGCAGAAACTAAAATCACATTAAGCAAAACTCATTTTGTGAATGTGGGAATCCACAATACTTATTCAACGGCAAGCAACCGCAGCTTTGAAACAGACTCACGCCAAAACCGTTTTGCATTATTCGCTTCCTACCTTTTTACATCACTAAACAAAAAACTTAGTGCAAGTTTATCAGCACGGGAAGAATTGCTGAATAATTCATTTATTCCTTTCGCCTATTCAGCAGGTGGGCAGTATGCAATTACCAAATTCCTTTCAGCAAGAGCAAATTTTTCAAAAGTATATCGCATTCCAACCTTCAATGATTTGTATTGGGTTCCCGGCGGCAATGCTAACTTAAAACCCGAAGATGGCTATGCCGAAGAAGCAGGGCTGAACTTAATTTTAAAAAACAAAACTTTCCTTCTCAAAACAGATTTAACCGTATTCAACCGCAATATTAAAAATTGGATTTTATGGTTGCCCGGAGTTTGGTATTGGAGTCCGCAAAACATTATGAATGTTTGGAGTCGTGGAATAGAAACAAACAATTCATTGGCAATTACATCCGGAAAAACAAAAATCACTTTTGCCGTTCTCACCAATTATGTTCAATCAACAAACAGAACAGCAAAAACAGAAAACGATAATTCAGTTAACAGGCAGTTAATCTATACACCTATGTATAGTGGCATGGCAAAATTATCAGTTGCGTATAAAAATCTTCAGATAACTTACCGTCATAATTATATTGGCTACCGCTATACTTCGACAGACAACACACAGTACCTGACACCTTATGATTTAGGTTCGGCTTACATTTCTTACAAGCTGAAATTCAAAAGCACCAGTGCAGATATTTTCTTTCAGGCAAATAATATCTGGAATGAGCAGTATCAGGTCTTGAGCAATCGTGCCATGCCCAGCGTAAATATTAACGGAGGAATTTCAATTCAATTTAATAAACAAACAAAGTCATGACAAAACAAATCAATCAACCAATCAATTTCAGCAAAATGAAAAATCAATTACAAAAACTTGCACTTTCAATATTGATATTGATAAGTGCGAAAGCAAATGCACAAACTGTTTCTGATTTTGAATCGCTTACGCTTGTCCCCAATTCTTATTGGGATGGCGCATCAGCGCCCGGTGGAACAAGTTTTATCAGTGGTAATGCCATCTTTCCTAATTACTATGATGCTGGTTTTTCTTATTGGGTAACCGGATGGGGATACAGTAATATGCAGGACAGCACAACTGCCGGATTTGCAAATTTATATAGTGCCATAACAGCCATCGGATATAATGGCTCTTCCATTTATGCTGAAGGCACTTATGGTGCCAGGGTTAATTTAAATCCAACTGCAATAGGTAAAGTGGTAAACGGTTTTTACATCACCAATTCAACCATTGCTGCTTTAAGTATGAGAGACGGTGATGCATTTGCAAAAAAATTTGGAGGACCTACAGGCAACGATCCCGATTGGTTTAAACTTACGATACGCAATTGGTATGGCGGTGTAATGACAAATGACAGTGTTGAATTTTATCTGGCTGATTATCGCTTTGCAAACAATACTCAGGACTATATTGTAAAAACCTGGCAGTGGGTTGATCTGACTTCACTGGGAAATGTGGATAGTCTCAGCTTTGAATTGTCATCAACTGATGCCGGAGCCTTTGGAATAAATACTCCGGCTTATTTTTGCATTGATAATTTTTCAACTGCAGATGTAGCAACAGGGGTGAATCAAATAAATAATTCAACCGGAGTTAATGTGTTTCCAAACCCTTCAAGTGATTTTATTAATGTACAGCTTAATAATACGCAACACAATCTGGCAGAAATAAAAATCACTGATATTACAGGCAGAATAGTTTTTACAGAAAGTACTTTTTCAACCTCAATACAAATTCCTTTAACGAAATTTCCTAAAGGCACTTATAACATTACTGTTTCAGAGAATGCAGTTATAACATCCAAAACATTTATAAAACAATGATTAGAAATATAATATTTATAATTTTCCTATTGCCAATTATACTTCTAAACACTTACGGCCAATTTGCGCCACCTGCGGGGCAACCGGGCACAACAGCCATCTATAAAGACAGTTCTGTTTTTGTAACATGGGCAACCGGATGTTCTGTTGTAAGAGGTTATCAGGATATTTCAAACCAAACGCTTGGTTATGCAACAACAGGCGACAGTTCCATGGCTTTAGGTGTGGCAGGCACGAACGGCGTAGTAAGTTTAGGCGATGGAGGTTATGCCATCCTCACCTTTGAAAAGCCTATAGGCGATGCTACAGGTTGGGACTTCGCTGTTTTTGAAAATAGTTTCAGTGATACTTTTCTTGAATTAGCTCTTGTGGAAGTTAGCTCTGACGGAATAAATTATTTCCGCTTTCCCTGCACCTCCAACACACAAGACACCTTACAGGTTGATGGTTTCGGAAGCATTGACGCAACAAAGATTGATAACCTTGCCGGAAAGTATCGTGCTTTGTATGGAACTCCATTTGATTTACAGCAGCTATCAGGACAAGTCGGTTTAAACATCAATGCAATCACTCATGTAAAAATTATTGATGTGGTGGGCTGCATTCAAACTGCTTACGCTACTCACGACCAGTTCGGAAACATCATTAACGACCCGTGGAGTACTCCTTTTGCTTCAAGTGGTTTTGATTTGGATGCAGTAGGTGTTATTCACACAGGCACAACCGGAGTAAATGATTTATCCGCAAAAAATAATTTCATCATTTATCCAAATCCTGCAAACAGGATTGTATTTATTCAGAACAATGGCAATGACGAAATAAAATCAATTACGCTGACAAATAATTTGGGACAAATTGTAAAATCAATAGCATCAATAGTTCAAACACAAGCAATTAATGTTTCTGCCTTACCCGATGGAATATATTTTTTGGCAATAGCAGACAACAAAAAAACTGTAACAAAAAAACTGCTTGTAAAACATGACTAAAAAGTATTTATTTTTTATTGCTGCGCTTCTGCTTTTGGCTGCATCCTGCAAAAAGGATGAACCGCCTGAGCCCGACAATGGAACTATTATTTCTTCAGGCAATAATGGCGTTTACATTATCAACGAAGGCAACTTTCAGTTTGGCAATGCAGCCGTAAGTTATTATGCCGATGGAATGGCCAATGCGGCTTTGGATTTATTTCAACCTGCCAACAACCGTCCGCTTGGCGATGTATGCCAGAGTATGTATGTGTTCAATAACAAAGCATACATCGTAGTAAATAATTCCGGCAAAGTAGAAGTTGTCAATCCCAACACATTTGTTTCAATAGCTACCATTACAGGTTTTAATTCACCAAGATACTTTCTTCCTGTTAGCAACAGCAAGGCATATATCACCGATTTGTATTCCAACAACATTTCAATAGCCGATTTAAGCAGCAACACAGTAACCGGAACAATACCTTGTGCAGGTTGGACAGAAGAACTTGCTTTGGCTTACGGAAAAGTTTTTGTAACCAACGAATTGCACGACAAACTTTATGTTATCAATTCGCTGAACGATGTATTGACAGACAGTATTACCATCGGTTACGGTTCCAATTCTATTGTTGAAGATAAAAACGGAAAACTTTGGGTGTTGTGTAGTGGTAAGCAAAGCAGCAATATCAACGCTTCGTTGCATCGCATCAATCCCGTTAACAACACAATTGAGAGTTCCTACACCTTCATCAATAGCGCAGATTCACCTTGGAGATTGGACCTTAACGGTACTCACGATACTTTATATTTTCTCAATAACGGCTGTTATCGTATGGCAGTTACTGATAATACACTGCCATCATCAGCATTTATTTCTCAAAACGGAAGAAACTTTTATGGCCTCGGAATCAATCCGCACAATGGAAACATTTACATTACAGATGCAATAGATTATGTGCAGCGTGGCAAAATATACATCTACAAACCTGATGGAAATTTAGTTACAAGTTTTCTGGCAGGCATTATTCCTGGGGATTTTTATTTTAAATAACAAATATCATAAATAAAAAAATCAACATTCGTTTTAGTTTTATCTGTGCCATGATTATGCTGGCAGCACTCAGCCGTATCATTCCACACATGCCCTATAACACGGATAACCATTGCACAACTCAAATTTTATTTAGGTGATTTTTGGGCTAAAATGCCCGCCGTAGCTGCCTTTGCCGCGTTTTGGGCAAATCTCAATTTTGGGATAAATAAATGGAAGTTCCCTTTTTTTGAAAGCCTTGGTTTGAGCCTATTACTTCCGGATAAAATTGCATCAGCGCATTTTCCGGATAAATTTTAACAGTTTCTTCAAATTATAGCCCAAAGCCGCCATTAAAACGTGTTTATTGGCCTGAGTTTAAAAAATCAAGATTTAGCGGATTGTTTATCCGGCGGTAAAAATTATCTTCCGGAACTAATTGGTCTAAACTTAGTTGGTAAAAGAGTTGCGGAGTAAGCTGTTTTCGTCCTTGCATAATGCAGGCAAATATACTACAAATTATTGAGTTTTCCTATTCTTTTTAAAAATATTTCACCCAATTTTTTTTGTATATTAATTTTTCACTACCTTTGAGTTGTGCAACAGGCACACGGGTTTTGCGTCAGTTTGCCGATTGTTTTTTGCCAACGCACCAATTAAATTACCGATATTCACAAACCTAATAATTGTAATAAGTAACAGCGACAGATGAACCAAAAAGTACACAACCAAATAGTAAGTTTTATATGGAGCATTGCTGACGACGTGTTGCGTGATGTTTTTGTAAGAGGTAAATACCGTGACATTATTTTGCCATTCACCGTTTTAAGGCGTTTAGACGCTTTACTTGTGCCGACCAAAGACAAAGTGCTTGAAGCGGACGCTTTCATGAAGCAAGAGAAGATTGACAATAAATCTGCTTTACAAAACGTGACAGGTTATCCGTTTTGGAACACTTCTAAATTCACTTTTGAGACCTTGCTGAATGATGCCGACAATATTGACAGCAACTTGGAAACCTACTTAGACGGTTACAGCCCAAACGTGCAAGAAATCATCAGCAAGTTTAAACTGCGCAACCAGTTAGAAACTATGAAAGATGCAGGCATTACGTATCTGCTTATTGACAAGCTCTGCAACAAGGAAATAAACCTTAGTCCTAACGAAGCAAAAAACAGCCGAGGCGAAACCTTGCCCCCATTAACCAACTTGGGAATGGGCTATGTGTTTGAAGAACTTATCAGAAAGTTTAACGAAGAAAACAACGAAGAAGCCGGAGAACACTTTACGCCCCGTGAAATAATTAAACTGATGACACACATTTTGTTTTTGCCAGTAAAAGACAAAATCAAAAAAGGAACGTATTTGATATACGACCCTGCCTGCGGCAGTGGCGGTATGCTTACCGAAGCAGAGCATTTTGCTCTTGACATTACCCAAAGCAAAGCCAACTTTGAACTTTACGGACAAGAAGTAAACCCCGAAACCTACGCCATTTGCACCAGTGATATGTTGATTAAAGGCGAAAACGCCAACAACATCAAATACGGTTCTACTTTGAGCAAAGACGGCTTTCCGCATTTGCATTTTGACTTTATGCTTTCCAATCCGCCTTATGGCAAAACATGGAAAATTGACGAAGATTCCATTGTGGACGAGCGGGGCAAAAAAGGAAAAGAAGTAATCAAAGACCCACGATTTCAAATTGGCTTGCCAACCATATCGGACGGACAACTTTTGTTCCTGATGAATATGGTTAGCAAAATGAAACACAACACAGAATTGGGCAGCCGAATTGCAACCGTTCACAACGGTTCTGCCTTGTTTACAGGTGATGCAGGTGGTGGCGAAAGTGAAATACGCAAATACATTATTGAAAACGATTGGTTGGAGTGCATCATCGCTTTGCCGAAAAACATTTTTTACAACACAGGTATTCCCACTTACATCTGGATTGTGAGCAACAAAAAAGCACAGCACCGCAAAGGCAAAGTGCAATTGATTAATGCTTTAGATTTATATGTAAAACTTCGGAAAAATTTGGGTGATAAGAATTGTGAAATGACCACGGGACCTAACGGACACATTGAGCAACTTACCCAACTCTACATTGACTTTAAGGAAACTGATATTTCAAAGATTTTCCCCAACGAGTATTTTGGCTACAACAAAATAACCGTTGAACGACCCTTGCGGCTTTCTTGCAAGTTCACTGCCGAAGCAGTGGAAAGTTTACGCTACGACAAAGCCATTCGTGATGAAATGGAATGGGCTTATACCCACATTGGCGAAAGCGGTTACACTGAACTGAAAAAGCACAAAGACAAAATTGAAAAGCATCTTGCCAGCAACGAAATAAAACTTTCGCCTGCCAACAAAACCAAACTGTTGAGCCAAGAGCATTGGAACGCACAACTGCAACTGATGCAAGCAGCCGAAAAACTGGCAAAGCATTTTGGCGACAAGCAGTTTGACGACTACAACACTTTTGTGCCATTGCTGAACAAAACGGTGAAAGAACTAAAACTGGAATTAGATGCCAAAGCCCTGAAAACCATTTTAGACAACATTAGTTGGCGAAACGAAGATGCCGAACGGGTGATTGACAAAACCGACAAAGACGGCACGGTGCATTATGTAGCCGATAGTGAATTGAGAGACACCGAAAATGTGCCGCTCGACCAAGACATACATGAATACTTTGAGCGGGAAGTGTTGCAACATATACCCGATGCTTGGATTGATGAAAGCAAAACCGTGAAGGGCTATAGCATTTATTTTACAAAATGCTTTTTCAACTCAATACCAACCAAAAATGCTGAAATGTTGAGTAACGAAATATTGAAACAAGATGAAATAAAAGTTTCAGTTCTAAAGAACCTTTCCAAACACACTAAAGCAGATAACTCATATACTTCAGTAGTCAAATTCTCTAACAATAGTGATAAAATTGAAAAGCCAACATGGGAACAATTACCTGACAATTGGCAACAAGAAAAAGCGAAATGGATTTTTAAAGAAATAAGTATCAAGAATTTTCCAAACGAAGAATTACTTGCAGTTACTCAAGACAGAGGCGTATTGCCAAAAAATTTGTGTGAAGAAAATTTTGTTTCACCAAATGATTTCAAAGGATTGAAACTTGTTTCACCAAATGACTTCGTTATTAGTTTGCGTTCATTTCAAGGCGGCATTGAATTTTCTGAATATAGAGGTATTGTAAGCCCAGCATACACAATTATCCATTTACAGGAGCAATACGACAACTATTTATATCAACGTTTCTACAAATATTTCTTTAAAACACAACCATTTATAGCATTACTCAATACAGTTATTTCAGGTATTCGGGATGGGAAAAATATAAGTTGGTTTGACTTTAGGGAACTTATGCTACCAATTCCAGATACTGCTTCCATTGAAGTTATGATTTCAATGTTTGATGAAGCTGACAAACTCACCAATATTTATCAGAAAGAAGCAAAACTTGTAAAAGAATTTAAGGAAGCGTTCTTAAATGATGTGGTTCTGGGAACTTTCTTAATTAACCAACAATCACATAGCGTAGAGAAATGAACTTAAACTTTTCCGATACATCAGAAAGAGGTTTTCAAAAGTTCATTGCCAACTACTTGGTAAATGAGCATAAATATGTGGTAAGCACACCGCAGGAATTTGACCGTGAGTTTTGCCTGAACATCAAACAGGTTTTGGCATTTATAGAAGCCACTCAAAAAGAGGCGTATGAGTTTATTCAGAAAAAAGGCGAAAGACAATTTTTAGTCCGCTTAGATGAAAAACTAAAAACCGAAGGTGTGATTGAAGTGCTACGCAAAGGCGTAAAGCATTTTGACAAAACCATACAATTATTTTACCGCCAGCCAGTAAGTAATTTAAACGCAAGAGACCTTGCCAACTATAACGCCAATATTTTCAGCGTAACCGAAGAACTTAAATATAGCTTAGACCACGAAAACCGTTTGGACTTAACCATTTTCCTCAATGGCATTCCAATTATCACAACCGAACTCAAAAATCCGTTGAGCGGACAAAACGTTCATAAAGGCATCAAACAATATCAGGACGACCGAGACCCGAAAGAAAAAATCTTTTCGTTTGCCCGTTGCATGGTTCACTTTGCAGCCGACACCGAATTGGTGTTTATGAGTGCTCACCTGCAAGCAAAGAAAACCAACTTTCTACCCTTCAACAAAGGACTGAATGACGGAAAACCAAATCCACCTTTTGGCAAAGGAAACCCCGTAAATCCCAACGGACTGAAAACACATTATTTGTGGGAAGAAGTGTTGAGCAAAGATTCTTTGTCAAATATCATTGACAAATATGCCCAAGTAGTTGAGGAAGAAGATGAGGACACAGGAAAGATTAAAAGAAAAATGATATTTCCTCGTTATCATCAACTCACTGCAGTTAGGCAAATTTTGGCACATGCCAAAGAAAACGGAATTGGGCAAAAATATCTGATTCAACATTCGGCAGGTTCGGGAAAATCAAATTCCATTGCATGGTTGGCACACCAACTTATTGGACTACACGACACCACAGGCGAACAAAATATTTTTGATTCGGTAATTGTAATAACCGACCGAACGATTTTAGACAAACAACTTCGAGACAACATCAAACAATTTGCCCGAACGAAAGGAATTGTTGAAGCCATTACAGGCGAAGGCACAAGCAAAACCAATCAATTAAGGGATGCCATAGCCAACCGCAAAAAAATCATCATTTGCACCGTGCAAACATTTCCACATTTGTTAGACGAAATGCAGGACATGGGCAATTTAAAATTTGGCATTATCATAGACGAAGCACACAGCAGTCAAAGCGGTGAAACCAGTGCCAAAATGAATGCAGTGCTGGCAAACAAATCAGATGAAGAACAAGAGGACGAAGAAGAACCAACACTTGAAGATAAAATCAACGAGTTGATTGAACGCAGGCAAATGATTAAGAACGGTTCTTACTTTGCCTTTACTGCAACACCCAAAAACAAAACGCTTGAAACATTTGGTATTCCGCAACCGCCAGTAACAGACGAAAACGGAAACATCAAAATTCCGCATGTGGCTTTTCACTTATACAGCATGAAACAAGCCATTGAAGAAGAATTTATTTTGGATGTATTGAACCATTACACTACTTACAATTCTTACTACAAATTGGTGAAAGCCACAGAAGGCAATCCCGAATTTGACACCAAACGAGCACAACAAAAATTAAGGGCTTATGTAGAAGGACATGAATTTGCCATTGCCGAGAAAGCCAAAATAATGATTGACCACTTCAACCGAGAAGTGAAACATTTGATAAACGGTGAAGCCAAAGCCATGATTGTAACCAAAAGCATTGTGGCGGCTATCAAATACAAAAAGGCGTTTGATGATTATTTGAAAGAAATAAAATCGCCTTTCAAATCCATTGTAGCGTTTTCGGGCAAGAAACTGTATGAAGGTGTTGAATACACCGAAACAGAAATGAATAATTTTTCGGAACAGAAAAACAACATTCCGAAGCACTTTAAGAAAAAGCAATACCGTTTTTTGATAGTGGCAAACAAATACCAAACAGGATTTGACCAACCGCTGCTGCACACGATGTATGTGGACAAGAGTCTGTATGGTGTGTCTGCTGTGCAAACGCTTTCACGTGTGAACCGTGCTTATAAACCGTGGAAGAAAGACACTTTTGTGTTGGACTTCTACAATGATGTGGAAGAGATAAAAAAAGCGTTTGACCCTTACTACACTTCAACCGTATTGAGCGAAGAAACCGACCCGAACAAACTGAACGAGTTGGTGGACAAAATGGATAAGGTTGAAGTGTTTTATGAGCATCAGGTAAAAGAGATTTTTGAGAAATATGTAAACGGAGAAGAACGCACCAAATTAGACCCGATTTTAGATTCATGTGCTTTTGTGTTCAATCAACAATTGGACGTTGATAAGAAAATTGATTTTAAAGCAAAAGCAAAATCCTTCTTGCGGGTTTACAGCTACCTGACAAAAATTATTGACTTCAAAAATCAATATTACGAGCAGTTGTGGTGGTTTTTGAAAATGCTTGTTCCGAAACTTATAATTGAGGATGACGAAGACCTTGCAGCAGGAATTCTTGAAACCATTGACATGGACAGCTACCGTCCAAGCAAACAAGGCACAGGTAAAATTGAACTGGACGACAACCCAGGTTTAGTAGAACCAATTCCAGTTGACGCTGGTGGAGGAAAAGGCGACCCCGAGTTAGACACATTGGAAAATATCTTGCAAGTTTTCAATCAACGTTTTGGCGACATTGACTGGACAGACAAAGACAAGGTAAATCAAATTCTTACAGAGCAAATTCCAACAGACATGAAAGCGGACTCTAAAGTGATGGATGCTATTGTAACATCACCCGACAGACAGAACGCAAAAATTTCATCAGACAAAAAACTGGAAGAACTCATGCAGAAATACCTTTTCACACAAACAGAAATTTTCAAAAAGTTTTCGCAGGACAAGGACTTTCAGAGAAGATACAAGGAGTTTATTTTTGATACGCTTTGGTCACAAGGCAAACAACCACCGATAAACCCATGACAGGACGATACAACCTTTCCAAGTCTGACAAAATTGAAACCGTTTACGGTTCACGAACACCAACAGAAAGCAAATAAAAAGTGAGTAATTAAAAAAAATCTCCTGCCCTTCTGAAAATAAAAAATACACAACGCACAGCAGACACTCAATGACACAGAAACTCAATACTGACAATGGTTTACAAAGACAGACGTACAGAACCACTGGTGGTAACAAGGCTAACCGTTGCACAACTCAAATTTTATTTAGGTGATTTTTTGGCTAAACCGCCCGCCGTAGCTGCCTTTGCCGCGTTCTGGGCAAGTTTCAATTTTGAATTTTGAAAGCTTTGGTTTGAGCCTATTACTTCCGGATAAAATTAAGGCAGCCCGCCTCAAAACATATTTCATCCGGATTTATTAAATACAAAAAACAAGCTCTCAATAAATTTGTTGAAAACTAAGAGTTTTTAGACGGGCTGCCGTTACTCTAAACTAAACTGCTTAATATTGGCAATTTCGTAATAAGTAATCTCTTGGCTCTTATTGGGGTTTTCGATGGCATAAACCAAATTTGCTAAAATATTATTTAGCCAAACTAAATCGAGGTTTTCCGCTTTTTGACGGGTAGAAGGCAATTTTTTAAGCAGCCAATATAACGGTAAAAATAACAAAGGCCAGTAATGGCCTGGTCCTATTACATACCAAGGACGCAAAATGCTTACAGATGTATAGTGCTTTGCAAGTATCAGTTGCTCGCAATGCGCTCGAATATTTTGATAAAATTGCATAATTTTTGATGGGGTTTGCGCCACACTTAAATACACAAAATGTTGAATTAAATTTGGCTCTGCTGCCTTTACTGCCGCTTTAACACTTGCCAAATCAATATCGTTAAACGCTTTGGTTTTACTTGGATTTGGTTTGGAAACACCAATTAAATGCACAAAAACAGTTTGATGCGTTAGCAAATGTTTGTAGGTGCTGGCATCTAAAGCATTGCCTAAAACAACATCGCACCCCGGTGGTATTTTTGCCTCGCTGCCCGAGCGAACTAAGGCAGTTGCCTTATGCCCTTTTGCCAATAAGAGTTTAATTAATCGCGAGCCAATATAGCCCGTACCTCCGGTAACAAATATTGATAAAGGAGTCTCTACTTTGGCAGAAATTGATACTTTTATAGACACGGCGTGTAGTTTCTTTTATATTTCAAACAAAAATAATCCGGATATTTTATATTTACACGTTTTTTTTATTGAGTATATTTGCACATTTCGCAGCTAACTTGCCTCTTTGCACATTTCGCAGCTAACTTGCCTCTTTACACATTTCCGATATAACTTGTTTGGCCAAATTTATTGTTAATTTATTTGTTTTTTATATGATTGCCTTGTTGTCGCCTGCAAAAACCCTCGATTTTACCACGCCCGTAAGTATAACTACCCATACACAGCCCCAGTTTTTAAATAAAAGTGAACAACTTATAAAAAAACTCCGCAAATTAAAACCGCAGCACTTGCAAAGTTTAATGAGCATAAGCCCGCAATTGGCCGAGCTAAACATGCAACGTTACCTTAACTGGCATTTGCCGTTTACACCACAAAACGCCCGGCAAGCAATATTGGCTTTTAAAGGCGATGTATATTTAGGTTTACAAGCAGCCAATTTTACCGAAGACAATTTTTTGTATGCCCAACAACATGTCCGGATTTTATCGGGGCTTTACGGCATGCTACGCCCTTTAGACCTCATACAGCCTTATCGCTTAGAAATGGGTACTGCTTTTGTGGTATCAGCTTCGTGCAAAAACCTGTACCAATATTGGGGTAAAACAATAACGCAGGCCCTAAACAATGAAATTTTACGTAATTGTCAGCAGTATCCGGATGATGGCTCTTTAAAATCTGCTAAAATGGTGCTCAATTTAGCCTCGAACGAGTATTTCGCTGCCATCGTTGCCAAGCAATTAAAGGCGCAAGTGCTTACTATTCAATTTAAAGAGTATAAAAACGACCAGCTAAAAATGATAAGTTTTTTTGCCAAAAGAGCGCGAGGTTTATTTGTAAACTATATGGTTAAAAATAATATCAATCAAATTGACGATTTACAGGGTTTTACCACCGAAGGCTATTGTTTTAACTCTCAATTAAGCACGCCCAATAACTGGGCTATTTACGCGCATAAACCAAGTATAAACTGCACTCGAAATAAAGACTTGGCAATTTTGCAGTATCTTTGCAAGGAAAATAGGCTAAATAATCACCTAAGTTTTATCTTTTTTATCCGGATTTACAATTTTATTTGAATCTGAAAAAGCAAAGTATATGCTGCCAATAATTGCTTTAAATATTGCCTACGAAATAGATCTAAAACGCTTTAAAGACAATTTTACCGGACTGCTTATAGCCGAGTCGAGTTCAGAGCTGTTTTACCGGATTATTGATGGCAACGATGGGCAATATATTTATTTGTCGCAATATGGCGTGGTAGCCTTTGCCAACCTTTCGGATGTTGACATGAGCAAATTTTTACAATTGCTTACACCATACTGCAAAAATTTGCACCCCGAAAAAATGCGGGACGATTTTATAATACATGTAAACCCCGCCGACCCTAATTTTAAATTTACTTTTAACGACCTAACACTGCCAACCCTAAACGAAAACGTAGTGCATATTGTGCTTTTTAACTTAGCGCAGTCGGTAGCATTAGACAGATATGTAGAAATATGCGAAAATTTATTGGCCGAAGTTCAACAGTTTAGTACCCAACTTGAGGTAAAAGGCAAACTAAATATTAACCGGACTAATATGCTAAAATTTATTGGCCGCACCCTAAATACTAAAAATAGAATTGTTGAAAATTTGTATATCTTCGACAGTCCGGATATTGCCTGGGACGATGAATATTTAGATAAAATAAACAGGGGGATGGTAAAAACATTTGATTTACAAACCCGATTCAGAAGTATTGAATACACCCTCCGGATGGTTGAAGATAATTTACTTGTTTTTAAAGAACTGTATTTACACCGCGAAAGCACCCAGTTAGAGTGGGTTATTATTATTCTTATTTTTATTGAGTTGTTAGATTTAATTTTTTCTAAATTAATGCATTATTTTTAAAACTTGATTTTCTTAATGAATGCCTAAAACATCGTTCATAGTAAATATACCCTGCTTACCTGCCAACCATTTAGCTGCCACCAATGCCCCAAGGGCAAAACCATTTCGGTTGTGGGCGTAATGGGCTATGCTAAGGGTGTCAACCGCCGATTGCCAGTTTATAATATGTGTACCTTTTACATCGGCAACCCTCTCAGACAAAATAGCTAATTGGTTTTCAGTTGTTGCGGCGTGGTTTACCCATTCTAATAAATTCGGATTATTTGCTATAATATCATTGGCCAAAGTAATAGCGGTGCCACTGGGGGCATCTAATTTTTCGGTGTGGTGAATTTCGGTAATTTGAGGGGTGTAATTTTTTCCATTTAATAGTTGTGCTAATTGCCTATTGATGGCGAAAAATATGTTTACACCCAAACTAAAATTTGTTGCATACAACAAAGCGCCGTTTAGTTTTTGGCAGGTTTGTACAATTTGTGGCAGTGCATTGTGCCATCCGGTAGTGCCGCAAACAACGGGTAAATTCGCCTCAAAGCAACGCAAAATATTAGTAGTGGCAGCATCGGGGCGGGTAAATTCAATAGCAACCTGGGCTTGCCGCAGGTCGGCGTTACTAATAGTAGCCATAGTAGCACTATTGAGTTGAAGCACCACCTCGCAGCCTTGCTCGGCGGCTAATTGCGCAATAGTTTTACCCATTTTTCCGTATCCTATTAAGGCAATTTTAAGCATTTCAGTATTTGTTTATAGATAGTTTTGTTTGGTTGTAAATTTAAGATTGTTTGTGCGTTTTAAAGGCAAAAGGTAAATAAGCCAAATAAAATAAAAGCAAAGCTAACGCCTCCGAGGCTAAAATATACCAAGGCCAAGGCCCCATAAAATCGAGCAGCGAGCCTTGGGGCGGCTTATGCGATAAATAGTTATAGTTTCCGCCGGTTAAATAATTGGCTAAAAGACTCACCGGAACTACAATTTGTGTAATCCAAAATGTTTTCCAAAGGCTTTTGTGTGTAGGCCGCATATAATAAACAAATACCAAATACAAAATGCAAATTACCAGTCCACAATGCGCCACCCAGTATTTCCAGTAGTTAGAGTGCGGAAAACCATCGTACAAATCGGGGGTTAAAATAGCTTGTACCGTACCGACCATAATCCAAAAGTAAAACACTTCAAACAAGGCAAATCGCCTGCTAACCATCAATATTGGCGTGGCCAACGAGCAAAAATGGCAAATTGGCAGGGGCAAATCAATTTTCAATTCGAAGGTTTGGCTCATAATTTTGCCAGCTACATGCAACAACATGGTACCTGCTGGCAGCAAACTCAATAAAATAGCTATTATATGCTGTTGTCGTTTAGGCAATTTTTGCGCCCAATAAATAAGCACAAATCCAATTAAAGCCCAAATTAGAACTGTTAAAAAATGCTCAACACCCCAAGGTACAAACTGAGCTAATAATATTGGCGCTAATATAATATTGTTGGCCATGCGCTATTGAAGTGGTTTGTTGTTAGTGATTATTAGTTATATTGTTGATTTATGCGGTTAATGTAAGCTGAAACTTATTTATCTTGATTTTTTGCGTGCAAGTTTAAGCCGTGCAAATTTTGATGTAAAAAATCATCCGGAAAATCTTCGTCATCCGGAAAGCCTAACGGAATTTCGCGGCCATCATACGGAATATAATTGGTTTTAAAAAGGTAATCCCAAACACTTAGGGTTAAGCCAAAATTTACACCAAAAGGGTGAGTTGGCGGTAAAAACTTTGCATGGTGCCAAATGTGCATTTCGGGGTTGTTAAACAGGTATTTGAGCGGGCCAATGGGTATCGAAATGTTTGAGTGGTTGTAATGCCCCCAGGCAAGCGTAAAAATATGGACAATAAAAAAGTCGGTAACGCCAAAACCTATCATAGCTAAGGGAATATACTCAATGGTTCGATACACTATGTTCTCCATAAAATGGTACCGCAGGTGGGCGGCAAAGCCCATTTCTTTAACCGAGTGGTGTACTTTATGAAACTCCCAAAGTTTGTTAACCCTATGCAGTAGCCTATGAATATTCCATTGTACAAAATCGCGCACTACGAATAATAATGCTAATTGCGCTGCCCAAGGCCAACTGGCCACATTAATAGCCACTAAATTTTTAATACTAAAAATTGCCAAAAAATCGTTAAAGGCAGTTACAAACACGCTCGAGAGTGCGTTATATATGATTAACGAAAAAATGAAAAAAATTAAAAAACATATAAAAATACATCCAACCAAAAATCTTTCCGGAATTTTGCTTGGTTAGGCCTGCAGGTTTTAATAGTTCAAGGGCAAAAGAACAACGAAACGCCGATTAACCAATAAAAATAATTTTTTGGGTGAGGATGCAGAATCTCATGCCATAAATAATTTGCATATCCGGAATATGCTTGTACTATTACATCAATATATTTATGCATAATGTATTCTTTGAGCTTTTAAACTAAATTATCACGATAGATAATATTAATGAAATGTTTTGGATTTTAGCTAATTTAGTTTTACAATATAAAATTATAACACCTAAAATTAAATGGCACTGTTCATTTTTTAGTAAAAAGAGCAAGATTAAGCATAAAATTAAAGAAATTAGAGGTAAAAAGCACCTAAAGACAGAAAAAAAACATCTTTACACGTAAAATAAAAAAAAAATCCATTTTATACATCTAAGTTTAGCACTTATTGACGTAACTTTGCAGTTGGTTTTGTTCAAACTTATTTTGTAAAGCCAAAACTTAATTAATTTATAAATAAACAATTCTCAAAACAAATTTAATATCAAACGAAACACTTATGAAAAATCTTCGTTTAAGCTTAGCCGCTTTGTTTTGCCTTGTTGCAATTTTAGCATCATGTGGCAAACCCGGCAATGTGGCTATGGACCCAGCCAAACAAAAACAAAAAGTTGATTCGATTGTGGCCGCTCAAACTACCGCGTTTAAAGCCGAAGCCGAACAAAAATGCCAAACCCGGATGCAAACCGAAGTTCAGGCAAAAGCCGACTCAATGGTAAATGCTAAAAAAGCACAAGCCGCTGCCGCTACCCCACCACCCGCCGCTGGAAAAAAATAAACCTTAAAAATACATAAAACAAACAATTTTTAAGCATAAATTAACCCAAGCGGAAAATTTCAAATTCCAAATTATTATTTATCTTCCATCAAATCAACTTAAAAAAAGTAAAACAAAATATGAAACATCTTCGTTTAATTCCTTTAATGTTGTTGGCCGTTGTTGCGCTTTTTAGCTGCGATAACCCCGGCAAAAACAAAGAAGCAGAGGCCAAACAAATGGCTACAATAGACTCGTTGGCCAAAGTTGAAGTAGAAAAGGTTAAAAAAGGCATTTTAGCTAATTGCGACCAAACAATTATGGCCGCCGCTGCTGCCAAAGCCGATTCAATTATGGCCGCCGCTGCCGGCAAAAAAGGTGCTGCTGCTACTCCTACACCTCCTAAAAATACAGGAAAAAAAGAACCTGCCAAACCAGCACAAAAACCAGCAGAGCAACCCAAAAAGGATGAAATAAAAGGCCGCACTGGTAAAGTAGAAGAAAACAAATCAACTTCAGGTACCGCTAACGCACCTTCAAAAGTTGCTACCAAGCCATCTGACATTAAAGGCCGTACTGGTGCGCAACCATCTAACAAATAATTTAATTATTCTGTTTGTTAATTTTTAATTAGCTGTTTACTTACCTAATAAATAGTTAATTTTAGTGCAAACCGGTGATTTGAGTTAATAAAAAACTGCCAAAACTTAATTGTTTTGGCAGTTTTTGTTTATTTAGCTGTATAGTTTCTCTAAACCGGCAAGGATATAAAAAAGCCTCGCCGCGTTCTGCCTTTTTCTTTCATGCATAACATGGCGAGGTCACACAATTAAGTGGATAATAATTTAATCAACTACTGCCTTGGCTTTACTTGATTGGCTAAAATCATTAAATCGCGAAACTGCTCGGTTAGTGAAGATAATCCGGATGGATTATTAGGCATCATAATAGTATTTGAGTTTGCGCGGGCGGCAATTTCTTTCATGGTATCAAAATATTGAGATAAAAGAACAATCGTCATCACATCTTGCGCGGTTGCCCCCTCTAACGAGCGCTGAAACTCTGTTACAGACGAGTGCAAGCCCTCAACAATGGCACGGCGTTGGTCGGCAATACCTTTGCCTTCAAGCGCTTTACTTTGGGCATCGGCCTCGGCGGCTTTTACTTTTAAAATTCGGTCAGCTTCACCCTTTTCGGCGGCGGCCATACGCAAACGGGTCGAAGCATTAATTTCGTTCATGGCATGTTTTACCATTTCATCGGGGTCAATATCTGTAACTAAGGCCTTTAAAATATCGTAGCCAAAATCGTCCATCGTATCGTGTAATTCGTGTTTTACGGCTACAGCGATATCTTCCTTTTTTGAAAAAACATCGTCAAGCTTAAGTTGCGGCACTCGCGCACGTACTACGTCAAAAACGTAAGCACTAATTTGGTCGTGGATGTTCGATAGTTTGTAATACGCTTCAAACACTTTGTCGGGCATTACTTGGTACTGTACCGATACTTTAACGTCCACAAAGACATCATCTAAAGTTTTGGTTTCTACAACAACATCTAATTGTTGCACCCGCATATTAATTTTATGCACTACTTTGTCGATAATAGGTAATTTTAAATTAAGCCCGGGCGAAGCAGTGCGCATAAATTTTCCAAAACGCTCAATAATACCTGTTGATTGTTGCCGAACTACAAAAAAACTGCCAAATAGCAATATTAAGGCAATAAACGAAATGAAAGGGAGAAAATAAAGATCCATGTGTAAAAAAAATTATGTTAATATAGATAGTACTAATTAGGTTCTCCGGATATTATTTTTTATTATATGTGAAAATTACACCAAACATTTCTTTTTTGAAAGTAATTTTTTCTTTACTCAGAAAATAAATGGATTGTCTTATGTATTAACTTAAAAAAGGTAAATTTAGTTTCATTTTGTTACTTAGGCTAATAGATTTAGACAGACATGTTTTAAAGACAAATCCCCTCCATTAAAAAATGAAGAGGATTTGTTCTGTTTCTATCCGGATTATTGTTTTTAATTTCAATTGCCATCCGGAAAGAACAATATGCCGTAAATAGGCTATCTACCTGTTTATTACTATCTTTTTGGTCACTACTTCACCATTAACCTCGGCAATCAACAAATACAATCCCGATGGAAGATGCGCAATATCGGTTTGCCAAACAGCGTGGTGGGTTTGCCCTGTTTGTACTATTTGCCCCTGTGTGCTTAATATTTGAATATTTGCAAGCGTATTGGCATTGGGTTTTTGCAAA
Source organism: Sphingobacteriales bacterium (assembly GCA_016706405.1). NCBI lineage: Bacteria > Pseudomonadati > Bacteroidota > Sphingobacteriia > Sphingobacteriales > Sphingobacteriales bacterium. The sequence continues at coordinate 981,110 of JADJJT010000003.1, read as the reverse complement.
TACAAAGTAAGGTTTTGCTGGTTGGCATCGGTAGAAACTTGAGAAATAGCTAAACTGTTTTGTTGGGCCTTACTGCGCATAACACTAATTACGCCTTGTATTGTTTTTTGATTATTGGCATCAATTTCGGTTAGGCGGTAATAGGTTAATCCGATGCAGGGTTTGAGTGACTGCACTGGTAATCTTGTATTATGTTGCTGTTGCCCGCTGCTGGCTCGGTACAAACCTCTGTATAGGTAAATCCGTCTGTGCTGCTTTCAATTACAAAATATTGGCTATTTGTTTGGGTAGCTGTTTGCCAAATTAGCTCGGTGCTATTGGGTTGAATTTGGGCATAAAATGCAGCCAACTCAATACCTGCCGGACCTTTTAAGCACTCAACAAACCGCGAGTCAACACCTAAGCAACCGGCGGCATCGGTGGCGGTTAGCACGTAAGTAATGGCGTTGTCGAAGGGCCTAAGGTAACGTTTTCGTTGTATTGGAGGGCACCCATATACTCGCCGGTAATATTATACACTTCGTTAGCGGGGTCGTAGGCGGGCAAGCCACCGCTAACCGATACTTGTAGGGTAAATAAGGTGCTAACATTGTCGCAGTAGTCTTTAACGGTTAATTTAATTGGCAGTAAAAAACACCACTGGGTTCCGGGAGCTACGCGGGTACAAGGGCTGCCAAAATCAACATTGCCATTGGTATTTAAAGGCCCAGCTACTGCCGATATATAATAAATTGTGTTTACTTGTAAGCCGGGCGCCGAGGTAATATCAAAATTACCATCCGGATTAATAGCTAAAACGGTGCCCAAACTATTGCCCGAAGCAGTGTGCATCACATAGGTCAGCCCTTGTCCTTCGGCAATAACGGGATTAACACTGGCAATTGAAAGGCTTGCACCATCGCAAACAAATTGGGCATCGGGCATGGTGCCGGGGTCTGAAACAGGTATAACTTCTACGGTAACGGAGGCCGAGCCAAAACAGCCATTGGCATCGGTAACGGTTACGGTATAGGTAGTTGTTTGACTTGGGCTAACAGAGGGGTTGGCCGATTGTTCAATGCTGGCATCGCTCCACGCATAAGTAGCGGCATCGGCAGGCGATACGTGCAGTTGCACTGTTTCATCCGGACAAATGCTAACATCATCGCCGGCTGAGACCTGTAAATCGTCAACAACAAAAACAGTAATTTCGTCGCTTCCTACACAACCGTTGGCATCAGTAACAGTAACAATATAGGTGGTTGTGGTTAAAGGCGCTACTTGTGGAAAAGCATTTTGTGTTATTGTTGGGTCGCTCCATTCGTATTTGGTAGCACCTCCGGGTGTTACTAAAAGTTGAACTGCTTGCCCGGGGCAAGTGGTAATGTCAAGACCTGCATCAACTACTAATTCATCGTTTACCGTAACAATTACTAATTCGGGGGTAGTACATCCATCGGGGCCTGTTATTAATACAACATATTGTGTTGTTTTAGTTGGCGTTGCTATGGGGTTGGCTATGTTAGGGTCGCTTAGGCCATCGGTTGGCGACCATTCGTAAGAGAGTCCAAAGCCAATGGCTTCAATTTGAACGCTACCACCTGCACAAATAGCATGGTTGGTAGTAGTTATGCTGGGTTCGGTAACTACACAAACACGCTGCTCGTTGTTACAACCGCCCGTGCTTGCCGTAAAGCCCCAATATACGTTGGGGTCGCCACCAAAAATATCGTCAATAATATTAATTCCGGTATAATCAACGCGCAATTGGCAATCGAAATATACTTTTAAGTTTTGCGTTTCAGCACTCCACACAACTTTTATAGTATGTTCGCTGCAGTTTTCAATATTTGTGGGCGGGTCGGTGGCGGTAACTGGGGCAACCAACGACTTAATAGAGTTATGGTCAATATCGCCATCGCTATATACGGCTATATGGTCATCTATTAAATCGCCATATTGGCCGTTGGGATAGGTATCAAACTCAATACAAAGTGAGGGTTCAACTCCTTCAATGCCTAAACTACCTCCCGAACTACCTATGCTGGTCGAAACTGGTTGAAAAGCAAACACAATACCATCGGCACCACTATCTAAATCTTCAAAACAATTGGTGGTGTCGGCACAGCCAAAATACAAAAGCATTTCAGTTTCAAACGAATAAGTTAAGTCTATCTGATTAACACACCATATTGAGCCAGCTTGGTTGTTAATAGCGGGGGTAAGCGTGTAACAATTGTCAGAGGTTTTGACGGCTGCACCATTTACTTCAAAAAGTGGTTGTGCAAAAACGTTTTGATGCCCAAAAAACGCACATAATAGAAACAAAAGGGCAATAGTTTTTATTTTATTTTTGTAGCAGCTATTGAACATAAGTGAATAGATTGGTTTGAGTTAAACAAAAGAGAACAAGCAAAGGTAATTCTAAATTATTAGGTTTTTATAATAAAAATTCCGGAATTTAGTTGTTTTTTTTGCCTTTTTTTGCCTTTTCTTTTGGTTTTTTTGAAATAAACTCGCCTAAAACACCTTGGCAAAGCCATTCGGCAATTAATTGGCGATTTTTTGCCACTACTAATCGCTGTTGGTCGTCGGGGTTTGTAATATTAGCCAGCTCAATATATACCGAAGTTGGATTGGTTTTGCGCAGCATAAATAAATCGCGGTCTTCTATGGTGCCAAAATAGCCTCGCCCTTTTTGGTGCTTATCGTATTGTTTTCGAAGAGTGTTTTGCATTAGGCTGGCTAAGTTTTTCCCATCATCACTACCCCCAAAATAATAAAAAAACACATCTTGCCGGTGGCCTACCGCCCTCGAATCAACATGTATTTCTATCATGCGTTGGTAATTTTGCGGCACACCTTTAGCTAAGTTTTGCGCGTAAAGTGTATTAATAAGGTTACACCTATCGGTTAATCGCTCTATTTGCTCGGTCGAAATTTGTGAGCCGCCCCAATGGAACTCATCCTTGTCGCAATCAAGCAGGGCATCTTGCCTAATGCCGTCATTATTGTCGCGTACAATTAAATAAACCGTTGCGCCATGTTCAATTAGGCAACGAGCCAATCGTAAGGTTACATCGTAAGCGTATTCGTCTTCGCAAATAGTATGTTTGTTGCGGGTGCCTACTGCACCGGGGTCGGGGCCGCCGTGTCCGGCTACCAAATAATAAATTTTACCCTCAAGGGTGTTGCTTTTAAGTTCAACTTGTTCAAAACTTTTGCCAAAAATAGGAAATTTGCCTCCACTCGCACCTGTGCTATAAGGTTTTTCTTCGACAGCCGTATTATTTTCTGCTACTGTCGTTGCTGCCGTATTTGTATTTTGTTTAGTATTGTTATTGATGCTCGCTTCGTTATTAGAGGCTAACAACAAATTAAGTGACTCGGTACATTCCTTATCGTCAAACGGCACCCAAAGCTTTTTATCAGTTCTAAAATTAGTTTTCCGGATATTTTTTTTCAATAAGTCATCATTATATTTTTCAATATTTTTTGCTGTTTGATAATTGTCAATATTAAGGGTTGTACGGATGCTTTTACCATCATATTTATATATCCGGATGGGTAAAATATAGGCCTTTTTAGGCAAAAGCGGGTCTTTATCAGAAAGATTGTTTAATTTTCTAAAAAAACTTATCGAACAAGTTGATGAACTTAACGCATAGCGGTTTAACAAGCCAATTATATGGTCGCCCTTTTGGGCGGTAACGTTTAAAAAGGTGTAATTGGGTATTTGCTTGCTGTTGGCCGATGATTCATAACCATAGCCACATATAAAAAAGCAGGCAATAGTATAAAGGAATAGGAGTATTTTTTCTTTCATGCAAAATGATTTAGTCCAAAAAGTATTTTAGCATAAATCCACCAGAGGAGGGGGGATTTTATCTCTGTCTATATGTTTAATTAATGAAGATATAGGTAAGGTTCCTTAAATTTTAGCATGAATTAGAAGGTAGAAATTGTTTTGTTTTTATAAGGGCAATAATTTCCGGATGAGGTCATTACCAGTTATTTACCAAATACTAACCTGATTGGGTTCGGTAATTTCAATTTCGTATAAAGATTTTCCGGCATTTTTAAGTTCGTACAATTCAACAAAGCCGGTTACCGCAATTTGTTTTCCGGTTTTAAATTGGGCCAAATTAAATTTTTGCAAGTTAAATGATCTAATAATAAAACAGCAAGAATTTTTTGGATAAGGCAGGTCAATATTGATATAAAAAATATCAATTCCGGATAAATCGGGCTGGTACGTTTCGGCAATCAAGCCCGTAAATATTACTTTCTGCCCTACAAAATCGGGTGCATTTGTGCAGTTGCAATTTGGCAAAGGCACGTTAAAATTTAATATCGGATTATTGGTGGTGTCTTCACTTGCAAATTGAAACGCAGTATCGGCGGTAGCAGAATGGGGCGTTGTTTGAGCTTTTGTTGTATGCCCAAATACAAGGCAACCAATGCAAAGCAGCCAACCAATATTGATATTAATAGTGTTGTTAAATTTAAATATATAATTTTTGTAACCCATTTACAATTGTTTAGGTTGCCGCTTTTTGGTTCTCGGCAAATTGTATTTGATAGGCAGCCAGCCCTTTTTCGAGGCAGGTTAAAGCGCGTTTAAGGGCGTTGCCGTTAAGTACATAAGCTAAACGCACTTCGTTGCGGCCCAAATTGGGTTTCGAGTAAAAGCCGTTTGCAGGCGCCATCATTACGGTTTCGTTGTTATAGTTAAAATGCTCTAACATCCATTGGCAAAAATGGTTGGCATCGGCTATAGGCAGGCTGGCTATACAGTAAAAAGCTCCTTTGGGTTTAGGGCAAAAAACACCTGGTATTTTGTTTAGTCCATCAACTAAAATATTTCTGCGATCGGTATATTCGGTTAAAACTTCGTCAAAATAGTTAGCAGGCAAGGCGAGGGCAGCTTCGGCGGCAATTTGCCCAAACGAGGGGGGGCTAAGGCGGGCTTGGGCAAATTTTAAAGCAGTTTGCATAAAACTTGCATTGCGCGAAACAAGCATACCTATACGAGCACCACAAGCACTATACCTTTTTGAAATACTGTCAACTACAATTGCGTTGGCCTCTAATCCGGATAAGGTAAGTATAGACGTATGTGTTTCGCCGTCGTAAACAAATTCTCTATAAACCTCATCGGCAAATAAATATAAATCGTGTTTTAGCACCAAATCGCGCAGTGCTAACAACTCTGAATCGGTATATAAATAGCCGGTTGGGTTTCCGGGGTTACAAATTAAAATAGCTTTTGTTTTGGGCGTAACTAATGCTTCAAAATTTGTAATTGGGGGTAAAGCAAAGCCGTTATGAATAGAAGCATTTACCGGCACTAATACAACGCCTGCAGTAATTGCAAAACCGTTGTAATTGGCGTAAAATGGCTCTGGTACAATTATTTCATCTCCGGGGTCGCAGCAACACATCATGGCAAACAATATTGCCTCTGAGCCGCCCGTAGTAACTAAAATATCGTTGGTTGTAAGGGCAACATTTTTGCTGGCATAATATTGTACCAACCCTTTGCGGTAGCTGGCATTACCCGCCGAATGGCTATACTCAAGGACTTTAAAACTGATATTTTTTATCGCATCGAGCATTACTTGCGGCGTAAAAATATCGGGTTGGCCAATATTTAAATGGTGTATATGAACGCCGCGCTCTTTAGCTGCATCGGCAAAGGGTACTAATTTCCGGATGGGCGAGGCCGGCATTTGTTGCCCTTTTTGCGATATAGATGGCATAGTTTTAAGGAGTAACGTTTAGAAATAACGTGCAAAATTAGCAAAAAAACCCTGCAAACTGAGGCTTGCAGGGTTTTTATTTTATTTAAAGTCGTTGAAATAAATTAAATAATTTTATTCTTTAATTATCGACTCTGATTTTGTATTGGGCGAAGACTCGTTTTTTACTTTCACCACTGTGCCTTTAATGTTTACCCGCGAAGTTGGGCTCGAGGCGTTTGAGGTAATGGTAATAGATTTGGTAAAGGGACCTACACGGCCTTGTGTGTTATAAGTAGCGGTAATTACGCTTTCGGCACCTGGCGCAACGGGCTCTTTGGGCCAGTTAGGGGTGGTACACCCGCACGAGGCTTTTACGTTTGATATAATTAGGGGCTCGGTGCCTGTATTTTTAAATTTAAACTCGTGGGTAGCTTGGGGCCCTTCGGGTAATTCACCAAAATCAAAAGTTTCTTCAACAAACTCAATAACTGGTGCGTTGGTAGGTACTAATTTGCCTTCAGCGTCAATGCTAAACGAGCCTTGATTTGAGTTGGGGCTGGCAGGCGAAGCCGTTGTATGTTCGGGGGCTTCTTTTACTGATACAGGGGTAGGTGTGGGTGTTTGGGCATTTGCGGCAAAACCTATACCCATAAAAATGCTAAAAGTTAAAATTAATTTTTTCATATTAAGTTACATTTATTGTTGTTTTGTTATTTTATTTGATTAATAAACATGGTTGATAAATATTATGTATTTTGTTTTATTCTATTGAAGCTTGCTTTCGTAAACTATACTGTTTAAGTAATTTTATAACTCCGGAACAAAAAGTATGGGGCAAGTTTAAATGTTCTGAAATTAGGTTTAAACAGGGGGGGGGGTGATTTACATTTAAGCATAGTTCTATTTCATAATTTTGTAAGAATACTATTTAAAAATTCTTAGCTTAATATTGCCTTACTCAATCAACTAATTACAGCCCATTGCCTATAAACTAAAAAATAAAAATGAAATTCAACAACATTTTTTGCTCTTCCTTTTGCTTCAAGTAATCTGTTCTACTACCAACGGCATTTAGACCCACAAAGTTAGTATGGGTTTACTATATTGCTACTTTTTTTACAAAATTTTAACAAAACTTGCGCTATAATGCACCCTTATACTATTTTATATGCTATGCACTGTAGGGGTAAAGTGGCTATGGGCGAGCTGGTAGGGGAGAGGTTTCCCTTCTCTAATCGCAAATAAGGTCGTACAACTTACTAAAATACATAAAGCCCACAATGTCTGTGAGCTTTATGTTTGTGGAACTCAGGTTTTGCTGTAAAATAGCGGTTTTTAATTTTTCCGGATAAAAGTTTGGTATGGCTATTAGTCATGACCAGCATCCGGAAAAATAGCTTAGCAGAGATTAATGCATCTACCTGTTAATTACTATTTTTTTACTTATCATTTCGTCATTAACCTGGGCAATCAACAAATACAATCCCGATGGAAGATGCGCAATATCGGTTTGCCAAACAGCGTGATGGGTTTGCCCTGTTTGTACTACTTGCCCCTGTGTGCTTAATATTTGAATATTTGCAAGCGTATTGGTATTGGGTTTTTGTAAATACAAAGTAAGGTTTTGCTGGTTGGCATCGGTAGAAACTTGAGAAATAGCTAAACTGTTTTGTATGGCCTTACTGCGCATAACACTAATTACGCCTTGTATTGTTTTTTGATTATTGGCATCAATTTCGGTTAGGCGGTAATAGGTTAATCCGGATGCAGGGTTTAAGTGGCTGCACTGGTAATCTTGTATTATGTTGCTGTTGCCCGCTGCTGGCTCGGTACAAACCTCTGTATAGGTAAATCCGTCTGTGCTGCTTTCAATTACAAAATATTGGCTATTTGTTTGGGTAGCTGTTTGCCAAATTAGCTCGGTGCTATTGGGTTGAATTTGGGCATAAAATGCAGCCAACTCAATACCTGCCGGACCTTTTAAGCACTCAACAAACCGCGAGTCAACACCTAAGCAACCGGCGGCATCGGTGGCGGTTAGCACGTAAGTAATGGCGTTGTCGAAGGGGCCTAAGGTAACGTTTTCGTTGTATTGGAGGGCACCCATATACTCGCCGGTAATATTATACACTTCGTTAGCGGGGTCGTAGGCGGGCAAGCCACCACTAACCGATACTTGTAGGGTAAACAAGGTGCTAACATTGTCGCAGTAGTCTTTAACGGTTAATTTAATTGGCAGTAAAAACACCACTGGGGTTCCGGGAGCTACGCGGGTACAAGGGCTGCCAAAATCAACATTGCCATTGGTATTTAAAGGCCCAGCTACTGCCGATATATAATAAATTGTGTTTACTTGCAAGCCGGGCGCCGAGGTAATATCAAAATTACCATCCGGATTAATGGCTAAAACAGTACCCAAACTATTGCCCGAAGCAGTGTGCATCACATAGGTCAGCCCTTGTCCTTCGGCAATAACGGGATTAACACTGGCAATTGAAAGGCTTGCACCATCGCAAACAAATTGGGCATCGGGCATGGTGCCGGGGTCTGAAACAGGTATAACTTCTACGGTAACGGAGGCCGAGCCAAAACAGCCATTGGCATCGGTAACGGTTACGGTATAGGTAGTTGTTTGACTTGGGCTAACAGAGGGGTTGGCCGATTGTTCAATGCTGGCATCGCTCCACGCATAAGTAGCGGCATCGGCAGGCGATACGTGCAGTTGGAAACTTTCGCCTTGGCAAATGGTGCCACCTTCTCCGCCCGATACTACTAACTCGTTGCTAACGGTTACGGTAATTTCATCGGTAGCAATACAAGCATCGCTGCTGGTAACGGTAAGGGTATAGGTAGTGGTAACTGCTGGAGAAGCGATAGGCGTGAAGCTGTTGGGGTTGTCAAGGCCATCAATGGGCGACCATTCAACAGTATAAGGCTCAACACCACCGGTTGCCGAGCCATCTAATTGGGTTTCGGTATTGGGGCAAATGCTTTTATCGTTGCCGGCATTGGCAACCAAATCATTTGATACAAATACGGTAACCGAGTCTAACGAAGCGCAAGCACCGTATTTATCTTGAACTGTTAAATAAAACGTAGTGGTTTGTGTAAGGCCAAAAGTAGTGGGGTTGGCAATAAATGGGTCGTTTAATAGATCGCCGGGTGCCCACAAATAAGTATCGCCGCCCGAGCCGTTTAGGGTAGTGCTACTTCCGGGACAAATAGTTGCCGGAGGACCAGCCTCGGCAGTAACGGGTGGTACTACATGTATATTTACGGTGTCGGCATCGTTACAACCCGAACCAGCCTCAACATATAGCACATAACTTATATCGCCAGAGGGCGTAATTTGAGGATCTAAAATTGAGGGGTCGCTGAGGCCATCAGTTGGCGCCCAGGTAAAGTCGCCACCATAAGCATAGCCGCCTAAGGTATAAGATTCACCTTCGCACAAGTAAACATCGGCATCAACACCGGCATCGGCAAGTACAACTTCGCAGTCGGCCACTCTAAACTGAAAATCTCGCAAGCTGGTGGTCAAAAATTCGCCATTGCGGTACTCATCAACACAAATACCCACTACAAAATTGCCAATATAGGGTGGGGTTACAGTTAATTGTCCGGTTTCCCAATGTACTTTTAACGAGTCGGCACCTGCGGTGTACCCCATTTGGTTGTCAATGGCATAGCCGGGTTTCCAGTTTACGTTTTCATAAGGTGGGAAAGGTGCAATTTGGGGTTGCGAGTTATCGGGTGAGGCGCCAATATAAGGCCAACAAAGGTTATAAACTAACGAGTCGCCATCTTCGTCAAAAGCCGAGTGGTCAAATTTTAAGGGAGTATCGGCACATATAATTATAGGTGGGTAATTGTTAAATTCTGGAGAACTATTGCAAAAGGTGGCATCGGGGTTGTATGGAATCGTTAGCCAGTAGGTGGCACCGTTTTCTAAAGGGTCAAAAATATTTAGAATGGTGCTATTGCGGCAACAGCGCTGGTAGGCAACATAAAAACTGCTGGAGGTAATGTCTAATTCAACAGTGTCGCTAACATATTCGGCGCGTTCAACACATACAAATGGTACGGTTTCTAAACAAAGGCCGTCCACGTTGGGTTCAATCCTTACGCTGTCTATATAAAACATTTCAAGGGGCTTTTCGCCTACTACAAATTGAAAATCGTTGTAAATAGTCAAGTAAGCGGGTGCGTCAAACGGAACACAGTCCACGCAGTCGCAGTCTTTGTAAACTACCAATTTAAATTGGTACTTGTTGTCGCCCAAACAGTCATAGCTCAACTCGCCACCTACCATATGCGTTGCATAGGCTTGGCGAGGTGCAAAAAATAGGGCTGTAAATAGTAAAAGGGCAAAAAGGGTAAACGCTTTTTTCATGCGTGCAATAAATAAATGGTATTTACTAAATAGATGATGTATATAAACAATAATCTAATTTTCTCCGGATAGCCAATTAACGTTTTGACTTCTGTTTTATGAATAATAAATTATATATTTGTTTTGATAAAACATGAAGTGAAGGTTTAATTATCCGGATGATATTAGTTAAAAACAAGTAACCTTGCTAATCAAATGGCAAATCTATAAAAACTCTGCCTTATTCGAATGAATTTTGACTTATTTTTTTTGTTTAGGTGCTTTTTTTAGTTAAAATAGTCGTTCTTGTGGCAGTTTTGTATGTCTATTCGATATTGATTTGAATTTTACCCCCCATGATTGCCATTTTGTAAAAATAAAAAATGATGCGAAATTTGCAACTCAATTAGTTTTATCCGGATTTTTTTATCTTATACTTCATTTTATCATGTTGTTTCGCTTGCTTTCTTTTGTTCTTTTATTTTTGCTGTTAGTATTTTTTGGAGCTTGTAAAATGTCAAAAACCAAGCAACAAACGGACTCAAAAAATTACCCGCCGGCCATAACTACCAATACTAACTGGTTGTGCATTCCAGGGCAAAAAGTGGGGGCTATTACAGCTACCACCACCGAAGCCGACCTTAAAAAAATATTTGGGCCTAACCATATTCAACGCGATTCAGTTCGCGGCAATCAAGGCGTATTTATACCTGCCACGCGCATTTTTGCCAATACAAGTGACGAACTGCGCCTTATTTGGGAACCGTCGAATCCTTACAAATCAGTTTTACGTATTGTTATTGAGCATCAGGGTGCGCGCTGGCATACTGCCGATAGCATAAAAACGGGCTGCCCCATTAGTGTTTTAGCTAAAAGCAACGGCAACCCTTTTTATTTTAACAGTTTGGGTATGCCGTATCCGGGCAATATTATATCGTGGGATGGTGGCTTATTAGACAATTTGGGCTTGGGTGGGCAAGTTGCGTTTAAAGGAAATTTCAAAAAACTTCCGGAAAAAGTACAGGCAAAATTGAACGGAAAAATGGAACTCTCCTCTTTAGATAGCGAGCTAGTTGAGGCTCAATTAATTATGGATAAATTGTTTTTCTATTTTGATGTAGAAAAGTAATATCATCCTACCCTTCAAAAAAAAATATACAGGCGAATCAATTAGCAATATTAACTAACCTGTATATTTTTTAGCTTGGTTTTGTACACCCTTTCTTTTGCCGGCAATAAGTAACAACAAAAAATAATAGTATTTTTTTACTTACTCAAAGTTATAGACAAAAGGCAGTCGCATTTGTGGGCCGCGCATTTGGGTAATGGCTTTTAACTGTTGATACGAGGCATAGAACGGGCCTAATTCTTTTTTTATAATATTTTGTTTAGTTTCTTTGCCTGTAATTTGTTCCATTATACGTGTAGCAAAATCTTTATCGGTGGGGTAGTAGCGCACGTAATATTTATCGGCAATATTTGCTTTTGTAGCGGCAATTCTAATAGCATCATCAAGGTTGCCTAACACATCAACCAAGCCTTTTTGTTTGGCTTGTTCACCCGTCCATACGCGCCCCTGGGCTACCTGGTGTACGGCATCGCGGGTCATGCCGCGCCCTTCGGCTACTCGTTGTAAAAAAGTATCATAAATTTGGTCCACGCTTTGTTGGATGATTATTTTTTCTTCGTCTCGAAGGTCGCGGTTTACTATTGCCGACATAGGGAAATCACTGAATTTAGTGGTTTTAACGGTATCGTAGCTAATTCCTAATTTGTCGGCATAAAAATTATCTAATTCGGCCATCATACCAAATACACCTATCGAGCCGGTAATGGTATTAGGCATTGCCACAATAGTATCGGCTATACACGATATATAATACCCACCCGAGGCGGCAACATCGCCCATTGATACAATAATTGGTTTGCCTTTTTCTTTTATTAATTTTAGTTCGCGCCACATAATATCGCTGGCTAAGGCACTACCACCCGGCGAATTTACGCGCAAAACAACTGCTTTAATTTGTTCGTCCTCTCTAATCCGGCGGAACATTTTTGAAAAAGGTTCCGAGGCTACTTCACCCGATTCGCCCAAACCATCAACAATACTGCCTTCGGCATATACAACGGCAATTTTATCTTTAGTTAGTTTTTGAAAATCGCCTTTTACATCCTCAAAATAAGTTGTTATATTGGCAAATTTAACTTTTTCTTTGCTGTCTTTGGCTATGCCAATCCGGGCTTCAAGGTCGTTCAAAACACCGTCGTAGTATGCCAATTCATCAATAACACCACTTTGTTTAGCATCTTCAGCTTTTCGTACAGTTAAATTATCAATAATTTGTGTGAGTTGTTGCGGCGACATTTTGCGGGCAGAGGCTACCGTTTCTATGTAAATATTTTGAAAGCCATTAATAAGCTCGCGGGTTTGAATGCGGTTATAATCGCTCATTTTGGTAAGCCTAAATGGTTCGGTTGCACTTTTAAAGTTTCCGGCATAAAAAATTTCGGGCTCAACACCTAATTTGTCTAAAGTGTTTTTAAAAAAAGGTATTTCCGTTGAGAAGCCTTTCAATAACACCAAGCCTGTAGGATTGAGGTAAATTTTATCGGCAACTGATGCTATAAAATAAGCCCCTTGGGTCATAGTTTCGCCGTAAGCCACAATAAATTTTCCGGATGTTTTAAAGTTGGCTAAGGCATCGCGCAGTGATTTTAGGTTTGCAAAGCCCGATGGTGTGCTGCTCAATTCTAAGTAAATACCTTTAATTCGGTTGTCGGTAGCAGCATGTTCAATAGTGTTTATCATATCGGCCAATCCAATTGTTTGAGCAAACGAAAATTGCCCTAAGCTGCCAATTTCTAAATCTTCGGGCTTCGATTTGTCGGGTATTGGGTTGTCGAGTTTTAATTTTAATATACTGTTTTCGGCAATTGGGCTGGTCGATGATACAGACGCAGCAAGACCAAAAACCATAAAAAGAACAAATAGGAGTGCAAAAAATAAAAATATGCCTAAAACAGTGGCAAGGGTGGTTTTAAAAAAAGACATGCAGTATAGATAAATTGATAATAATGGTTAATTGATAATTGATAACAGCCAACAGCCAAAAGCCCAAAGCCAACAGCTAACAGCCAAAAGCCAAAAGCCAAAAGCCAAAAGCCAAAAGCCAAAAGCCAAAAGCTAACAGCCAAAAGTAAGATTATTCTTTCATACGGGTATAAAAATTGAACATCGGAATATCTATGGCTACAAACGCGCCCATACGGTAGGCATTTGAGCTTGTTTTTACTTGATTTAGGGTGATTTCGCGCAGTTGTGGGCCATACTGAACACCAAAGCCTAGTGCTAAGGGCAGTTGGGCAACTCCGTAAACTGCATATATGCCCGGCGCTAATATGTTTTGCAGTTTGAATTGAGGTAAAACTTGTGCGCTGGGATCTTTCATCCGGAAACTAACTAACGAGCCAATATCTAACAGCGAGGTTACTACGCCAACAGAGCCGGCTTTGCCCAATCCGGTACTTATACATATCCCTACAGGGGTAGTTAAACCCGCCGTGCCCCCCCACTTATTGCTGGCCCCACTTGGGCGCGACAATAAATTTTCGGCAGCATAAAACGGCCCTGCAAAGGCATTTAACGATATGTTTAAGCCAGCAGTGCGTTTAATAGCTGTGCTTCCGGGGGGTACAGCTATGGCTTCAATGGCTAACCGCACCTCGTTTGATGAGCGGGCATTGGCAACATTAGCCATAAACAAACCATAGGTTAAAAACTCGCGTTTAAATGCGGTTTCCTCCGGAAGTGAGGTGGCCAACAACAAACTTAAATTGGCAACGGCTGCACTATATTCTTTTTCTTCGACCGATTGGTATAAATTCAATAAATTTGACGCAATACCAGCAAAATTTTGTTTGGCGTTGGGGTTTCCAAAAGATTTTTGGTTAAACGAAAACTCTAAAATTTCGGCCACTAATTTTAGGTAGGGCAATATTTCATTAAATTGTATTTGGGTGCCGGTTTTTTGGTTGGTACGGATGGCAAGGCTTTGATACTCGCGTTGTGTTTTTGTTGTTAGGTCTAAAACTGATTTAAAATAAGGTTTAAATAAATTATAAGTCGAATAAGTTGTGCTATCCGGAACGGGGTTTAAGTTGTCGTTGCGGTAAGTAAGCTGGTAGGCATAAACTACCTCGCTCATGGTTATTAGATTTTTATTTGCCCCGCCCGATATGGGTAAATCTCGGTAATAGGCGGGCATGTCGCGGCGGTCAATGGCAACGTTGTTAACTAAATTGCCGTAACGCTGCCACATTAAACCCATAAGCAAAATGGGGGCATTGTCGGTATTTTCTAAATCGTCAAACTCTTCTTTTGAAGCCCATGTGTTTTCATCTTTTTTTAATGCTTTCGATACAAAGGCCAATGTATTTACCGAGCGCTGAAAAGTAGTACTTTTTGCATCTTTAATAAAAGGAAGCTCGGGCAACAGTTCAATAATTTTTGCCGGATGTTCCCGATTTTCGTACAAATAACCCAAGGCCGCACCAGTAGTAAGCAGTATTTGAAGCTGCGGCCTGTCTTCAATCATTTGTTTATAGCGCGGAATGTCTTGTAAATTGGGCACATTTCGCGGTATATTGTTAATGTCGTTTTTAATAGAAGTATGTAATAAGTCCATAAGCATAGCCGGGTTATGGTCGCCTAAAACGTTTACATATTGGTAGGTCGAAGGAAAAAATACTTGCAGCTCTTTGTACTTGGTAAAATCGCGTTGCAGGCGTAAAAAAAAGGTGCCCACCATTTCTTGTTTAATCCGGCTGGCTACAAATTGGCTAAGGCCATCGGCAATTTTATTCCAGCTAAAACCTGTGCCGTAGGACATGTCGCCCGACGGTTTCACATAATTATCTGTGCCACCTCTTCCGGGTATATTAAAAATGTTAAGGGTTTGTGCTTGGCGCTTCTCGTATAGTTTTAAATACTCGTACAAAATAGTATTGCCTTTCAGTTTAAAATTAGCTAACAGGCTTGCGGTGTCGGCTTTTCCGCCTGTATAGGCTGCTAAAATGGCGTAAAAGGTGTTGCTGTCGTTTCTATTGAAGGCTTCGGCTAAATTTACGGCATCAATTAAGGGCAGTTTGTACGATTTTGGCTTAGTTGGCGTTGTGGGAGCATCCTCGTCATTTACAAATTGGGCTTTTAGTTTTACTTGGGGTGAGGTGAGTAATAAAATAGTAATAACTATCCCTAAAAATATAGAAAAACATCCGGATGCGGTGCTTACAAGGCGGGTTACAATAGGGCTATTCATACAAATAAAGGTAAATTGTTTGATTGGTGAAAATGATTGGCAAAGGGCAAGCGAATGGCTATTTACGTGGTTTATTTAAATGAATCTTATAAACTTAGTGCCAAAGAGTTAAGTCAGTGGCAAAGATACCAAATAATTACCACTTAATAAAAGCACTGTTTGCAAAACAAAACACGCAAAACCTTTAGAAATATCTCTATTCCAAGGGTTTTGCGTGTTATAAACTGGCTCGTTATACTTTCGTTAATTAAATAGTTAATGTGATATAACGTAATAGCTGCTATTAAATTATATTGTCATTTTTTTATCTGGACAATTAATTAATGTATAATAGTAAGTTTGGTTGAACCAATTATATTGCTGTTATTGTGCAAGGTACAAATATACATGCCATCGGCTAAGTGCGAAATATCAATATTTGAAGTTAGCACGCCTTTGCTTATTGGCACCTGTAGGGTAGTATGGCCAGCCAAATCGGTTAGTATCAGGTGAGTGGCTGCAGTGTTTAAGGTTAGTGTTAGGTTGTTGCTTGCAGGGTTGGGATAAAGGGCAAAATTATTGGCAATATCGGCAATACCAACGGGGAATTCGAGGTTAACTTGCCCGCCCTGGCAAACTTTGTCGGCATCTTTAATGGTGTAGTTATAAACTCCGCCCGATAAGGTTACGTTTTCGCCGCTGGCTACTTTTGTATTATTTGGTAACTGATACCAATCTACTACGTAGGGGGCTTTTCCGGATGTAATATTTAAGTCTACGCTCCAGGTTTTATTGTTGTCGGGGGTTGATTTGTTTACGTTTACTTCTAAGCCGCCGGCTGGTTCTTCAATTACCACATCGTAGTTGTTTTGAATACCGTTGCCGTCTGTAACACTAACATTATAGGTGCCGGCTGCCAAACCCGAAACTACTTGTCCAACTGCGCCATTTGACCAAACGTAGGTAAAAGGTGTTACGCCCTCTTTGGGTATTATAGAGGCAAACCCGTCGTGTGCACCATGGCAAGAGGTGTTATTGGTAAACACATCAATTTTAAATACTTCAACGGTCGAGGTTACACCTGTATTTGTGCCGGTGGCAGCTTCGGCTTCAAAAGCCTGGGCAATGTCTTTTTTGCTTTTATCTTGAATAAAAATAACGGTACGCAAGTTTTCTTTATTTACCCAACTTGGAAAATCGTAATCCAAGGTTAAAGTATATTTTTCGCCAAGGGCTAATTTGGGAATGGCTTGTCCGGCTGTTCCGGTAAGCATTTTGCGTTCAACCCAATCGAAATTCTTTTCGCCATTCGAGCCGGGTGCCTGGGCGTATTCAACTACTTCTTCGGTAATAACAACGTGGGCTACTAAATTGGTGCCGTTATACGCTGCCAAAGGAGTTAAATCAACGGTTAAACTAGCTTTGCTATTGGTTTTAGTTTCGTTTAGACTGATTTCCCAGCTTGAGGGGGGTAAATTATTAAACCATTGTTTTATGGAATTGCTGTTTACGCTTCCTGGCGAGCCGTTGTACACCAAGCCACCTTCAACGATACTATTGGGTACCCCACTAATTTTGTAGTAGCTAACACGGGCATCAGGGTCGCCGGGTTCTTCGTTATACATAGGGTCGTAACCAGGCCACGAGGTATGATACCAAATAGCAGCCACTTTGCTTTTATTAGCTTTTATAGCTGCAATAGCCGGGGGATTGCTTACAGCGCAAGGTCCGCACGAAGCTTGGGTAAAATGCTCGTATAATAATTGGCGCAGCGGCATTTTAAACAACGAATTTACGTTTACCGAAATGGTATTGTCTAAGGGGTTAAGGTCGGTGCCTTCGTTGATATTGTCAACCCAAATTGTTACTTCGTGTAAACCGGGTTGGGCAATCCATTTTTCGGTACTAATGGCCATATATTTTTCACCGGGTGCTATGCTAATGCCATTAATTGTTGAGGTAAAAGTGCTGCCGGCATCAATTTTGTAGTTAATATTAAACGAGGTAACGGTAGCGCCACCCATGTTTTGTACTTCGGCCTGAATGGTTTTTTTGCTGGCCAAAAAGGCATCTTCCAAGGGGGTCGAAACCACTTTAAGGTCGCCGCCTTTAATTAAGGTAGCAGTAAATTTATAGGTTTGCATGGTGAAACTGCCATTATAGCCTTCAATAGCGGGTTCGCTACCTAATACTTTAAAACTGCCATTGCCATTTGTGCAGCAAAGGCCATCGCCCCAGTCGTCATAAATATTAAAAGTAAGTTCTTTTCCGGTAGGTACACATACGGGAGTTTCGTAATGTTTGCCGCTAATTAATACGCCGCCCGCGCCTGCGCAAACTTGGTCTTGTGTTTTTTTGCCTCCGGGTATAATTTTAGAGCATCCGGCCGAAAAAATTACGGTGGTGCCGTCTAAAATTTCCCAATAAGTTTCGTAGCCCGAATTGTCTGTATCTAATGATACTACAATTTCTTGCTGACCACCTGGGCAGGCAGCATTAACCATAGTTGGGCATATACCTGCCAGCAAAATTGCAGCTAAAATAGGTAATAAATTTTTCATTTTTTGCAATTTAAATTATGAATTTGTTTATAGTTGTTATGTTGTATATATGAGATAGAAAAATGATTAAGTTTTTTCAACCGGTAAAATTACAGACTATATAGAATATGAGTGTTGTTTAACTGTTAAATTTGGTTATTTTTTTTGTTAAGAACCAAAATAAGCGCGTATTTTGATTTTTAACGACAAATAAAAAGAGAATACATATTTTTTTGTTTAAAAACTTATTCGGCTGTTAAAATCCGGATTTTTCTTTCTATTCCTTGTAATTAACTTCAGTATAAGAAAAATGTGATAATTGTATCTTATTTTTGTCGAACCGCATACAAGTTAAATAAAATACTGTAAATTGCCGCCATATTTAACCATATAACCGCCGTTTGCTATGATTTTTTGCTTTGCTTCCCCCCGCACCGGCACTTCCCGCGCTTTAAGCAAGTGCTGGGGTAAATACTAAGCGTAGCTTACCGCCTTGTATTTACCCCTATCCCCCCGTCCTTGCAAACACCCCCCCCGTCCCTTTGTCTGAAACTGAACTATTCTACCCCTTTTACTAGCCTTTAAACACATCCTTTTTTCAAAATGCAAATCTAAAGGAATTAGGATTAGTAGGATTAGAAGATGAATAGGATTAAGGCAATTGCGAATCATGTTAATCCTAAAATCAGATAAATCAAGGTTCAGACAATTCCGGGAATAAAAAACCACAAACCAAACCTATTTTTTAACCCAAAAAAAACATTTTAAATGAAACATTTTTTTCTTAATTTTGTAGGCACTATACCTACAACCGCACAACAGCCCAACAGCCCAACAGCCCAACAGCCCAACAGCCCAACAGCCCAACAGCCCAACAGCCCAACAGCAATAATTTTTGGCTTGTAAAGTTAGCATCTTTTGCTATAATAATTTTTCTATTAAGTAAAACAGTGGTAATTGCGCAAACTCGATGTGGCTATGTGTCTGATATAAACGACCCACCTATACTCGGACCGCCAACTCCGGTAGATGATTGCAATTTGCCAGTAGCCGTTTTTCCGGTGGTGTTTCATATTTTTTTAGAAGATGAAGAGGAAATTCCGGAAGATTTAACTCCAACGGCATTTGAAGGTATTATGCAACATCTTAACTATTGTTACCGCAGCAGCAATTCATTGCTTGAAAACAATATTGATACAAAAATAGAATTTAGGCTTGCCGCTATTGACCCCCAAGGTGTTTGTATGGAAACCCCTGGCTTAAACTATGTGAATGTTGCTGCTGGTGCCGCCACGTTTTCAAGTTTAGCCCAAGCCGAAGCTAATATGACCATTTTACAACCATTATGGTGGGATGATATTGATGGAACTGATAATGACCCAACTTATAGGTATATTAATGTTTATGTTGTTAAAAAATTAGATGGCAATGGTAAAGTATATGGTAGTACTTTTGGTGTAAATATGGTAGCGATTGTTCGAGATAGAATAACTGCTAAGCCATTAGGGTTTTACGCTGACTTAGCCCATGAAATGGGGCACATATTATCATTATTTCATACCTTTCAGGGATTTGATTGCTCGCAAGTAGATTGTAAAGATGGGGACCAAATTTGCGATACTTCGCCTCATGGTGCCACCTGCCCTGCTTTGACCAATAGCTGCACAGATGCTAATGGCAATGTGCTATACCCACCAAACCCAACACTAAACATTATGTCTTATTGCGATTATGCCTTTAAAACAACCTTAGACCAATCGTATAGAATGAATTATTGGAATGTAAACAACGAGACGAAAGTACTAATGATGGCTGATGAAAATTTAACAAACACCGGGGTACCTAAAATTGAAGTACTACCCGGAAATAGAATTGTTGCCGGAAAAACAGTTACCCTAACAGCCACTCTTGGCAGCCTGCCTCCAACTGCCTTTACTTGGTCGAGCAGTTTTTTTACCTCGGTAAATAACAACACCCTTAGCCATACCTTTTTAACACCGGGTACATTTGAAATACTATTAACGACTGTTATTGACACAGAATGTAGCCGAGAAGATAAAATAACGATTACGGTTGATGACCCCTTATTAGACCATGATCCGGATGTAAATGTGCAAGGTATTTATGACGCTAACTATAATTATGACTACTATCACCGTATTATTAGTGGGCAAGTTGTTTATACCAATTTGCAAACTAAAATAAATGGGGCTATTGTTGTGCAAAGCGGGGGCGAACTAACCATAGACGGGGGCGAATATGAATTTAGCGAAAATGGGGCAATAGTAGTTATGCCGGGCGGAAAGCTAATTGTTAAAGGCTATTACAAGCAACCAACTATTTTACGCGGTGATGCCTGCGACAACACATTATGGACAGGTATTATAGCCATTGGCAATGGCAACATAGCCGCACCCGCGGGAAATACCTCGCCCGACCATGGGATTGTTATTTTTGAGACTGATTTTGTTGGAACTGACTTTTCAAACAGCTTTGTAGTACAAGATGCTTATAGAGGCGTTAAATGCTTTTCGTGTATTTTAGAAGCCAATAACGTGCAGTTTTTAAATAATGCTTTCGATGTGTTTGCCTACAATACTTCGGGTTACGACAGCGACATAAAACACCGCATAAACCTTAATGCTTGTAAATTTATTACCGATGAAAATTACAAAGGTCCCGAAAACACAAAATTTATACAAGGGGCTGATTTTACCGATGCTAATTTGCCCATACACGTTTATTTAGGATATATGAACTTATTATCGGGAACAAAAGCTAATATTGTAAACTGCGAATTTAGAGATAATAGAGAACCTGTTTTCCCTAGCTCTATGGGAATTTTTGGACATAGTACATCTATTAATATTGGCGAAGATGACACCAAAAAAAATAATACGTTTTGGCATTTATTTCAAGGTATAACATTGCAAAACTGCCTTGATGTAGCAGGAAACGCTTTGCAAACAAACCAATGTTGGTATTGTAGGCGAGGAATAGTAATAAAAAATAGTAATGCCCCTTTTTTAAAGAGAAATTCGCTAACACTCATTCCGGATGGTAAAAGCCCTAATAATATATTTAACTATAGCCCCCCATTTGGGGTTTGGCTTGAACAGGTTGATATGGCATCTGTTATATGGAATACCTTTTCTTCAACCTCATCCATTGAAGAATACCAACCTGGTATGACTAATATGGGCGTAGTTGTTACAGGTCCAGAGGTAAATGGTGGTGGTGGTGAACCAACCTTGATTAAGGACAACGATTTTGCTAAAGCATTTTTAGCGGCTACGGCAATCGACGATGTTGTAAAAGTACAAATTCAATGCAATGAATACAAAGATGCCAGCAAATACGATTGGCTAATATTGGATAAAAAAATTGAAGACCAAGGGGAATGCGTTGATGGGCAGCCAAGCAAAAATGGCTTTCACCCAAATGGTTGCAATAACAATAATTACCATTTGGGCACCTTTGGTTTTACCGACCCCATTGTTTTTAACTATAAAGAAGCCGATGATATACCCGACCCCAACTGCACCTTAGACCCAGTAATGCTATTATATAACCAGTGCAACTTAAGTGTATTGCCTACTATTTGTAAGTATGGCCCTCCTGTACCTCCGCCTTCGCCCCCTGCTATTGTTGAAAGTGATGATTTAAATAGTATTGAAATAGCGCAAATTCAGCAAGTAGTAGCCCAACAAATGGCGGTAAATGCTATTGGGCAATTATACCAAAAAGCCTTACGCCATTACAGGCAGCAGGCTAATTTCGATACCCTGTTGTTGTTGTTGCAAGCTAACCCACAAGGTCAACGCATTATAGCCAATTACTACCTAAGTAAAGGTATGCCACAACAAGCCGAACAAGCCATTAATAGTGTTTTTGCGCCCAATACCGATGAAGCACGTTATTACCAAGCCCTTATACATTTGCAAGCACCGCAACCACTTTTAACCAACTGGCAGCAGTGTATTAATATAGGTTTTCCGCAGCAACCCGATACGTTGGTGCAAACTATGCAAACCTTGGCCAATAGCCCCAACAAAGCGGCGCAATTAATGGCAAGGTCATGGTTAGAAGGCAATTTATTGGCGCAATTTACCCAAAACCTGCCCGACACCACCGGTATTATGCAGAACAAACAAGATGGCAGAGCAGCCCTTAACAACCCCACCAACAAAGTATTAAAACTATACCCTAATCCCGCATCAAACCAAGCCCTAACCATACATATTGACGCTTCGGTTATAAACGATGCCGATTTAGGCAACCTAAATTTGAGTTTTTACAATAGTGTGGGCAAACTTATAAAAACACAACTTATTATAATTAGTAATGCCAACACGGTAATACCTATAAACCAGTTGCCAAACGGCATATACACTGCTGTGTTAAGTGCTAATAACCAAACCTTAGCCGTACAAAAACTAACCATTATTCGTTAAATTTTAATTCATTTACCCAGCGGTTGTAATGTACAATCGCTGGGGTTGTTTTTACATATATTATGAGAAAACTATTTTTACTTGCAATTTTGCTCTTTGTTTTAAGGCAAACAACCTTAGCCCAACTCCCCGTTATTAATAAAATCATGTACAATGATACATCTTTTTTTACTTTCACATTTGTCGATACCTTGTCTGATGGTTTTCAAACTGTTGTCCACCACAACGACAATACAAAGACGAAACGGCTATATACCCAACGTTTTGATTTATTGGGTAACCATATTAGCACCAAACTATTATGGCAAGATACCGTAGGAATAGGAATTTGGGAAGATTTTGTATATAGAGTGGGCAACGAATACATTTTGATGTTTATGTCGCCACACCCCGAAAATAAAGATGCGGTAGGCTATAATTTGTTAAAATTTAAACCCGATGGCACGGTATTATGGCATAAAACCTTTTATAATAAAACCTACCCCAAAACAGCCCTAACCCATGTATCGGCGTTAATACCAACCCCCGATGGTGGCTATTTAGTTGCCGGCGGCTTAAACACGCCCACTTACAAGGATTTTAACCAAATTTATGCTGCAAAACATAATGCCATTGGTGAGCAAATTTGGGAAAAAACCTACACCTCCGACACCACAGATGTGTATTATATTAAAGGCTTAAAAACACATGCTTGGGATAGTATGGTAGATGAAGATGGAAATTATGTATTGTACTGCACCAAATACGGTGGCTATTACCCTTGGCCTTTTCCTTACGAGCAAAAAAGCGATTTGCATTTGATTAAAATTAATCCAGATGGCGAGGTCTTATGGGAACATACTTATGCCGACTCAAGTTCAAATGCGTATCTTTACCAAGATATTGTTTCGCTACCCAATGGCAATTATTTTTTTATGATGGGTGAAGACTCCGTACATTATTACACAAAGGGCTTGCACATAATTGAAGCCGATAAAAACACTGGTGATATAGTATGGGAGAAATGGCTATTTAAGGGTGAGGGGAAATTCTATAGATATTATTTTACTACCAGCACTTATTCGCACGATGGGAACATAATTTTTGCAGGCTCATGGAAAAACGAGGAGGAAGAAGGGAGCGGCCATCATGGAGCCATTATGAAGTTAAATTTACAAGGCGATACAATATGGATGCGTTTTTTACCCGATTATTATGTTACGGGTTATCCACCCGAAGGGGATATATCGAGTTATATCCGCGATATAATGCCACAACCCGATGGCGAAACATATGTGCTTTGCGGCGAAATTTACGACCAATACCATAAACATACCTACGCTTGGCTATTAACCATTGACGAAAACGGCTATACTTGCGGCAACTATGTTTGCGATACCGTTTCGGGGGTTAAACCACCACCAGGAACAAATTCCCCCTCTGGGGGGCAGGGGGGGTTCACCCTTACCCCCAACCCCACCCACCAAACCGCTACTATTGCCATTAGCCCTGCATTATTAAACCCTAATTCGGCGGCGTTACAAATCTTCGATACACAAGGACGCTTAGTAAACACCATAACCCTATCCGGAAGTGAAACTACTACGTTTAGCACCGCCAATCTTACATCCGGAATATATTATTGCCGGTTGCAAAATCATCCCGAAACAACAGGAGTTAAAATGGTGGTGTGGTAGCTGCGTGAAATAAATTTTTGTAGTTAGCTAAAAAAGCACATTCATTGATGTTACGAACGATTATAATTGCTTAAATTTACTACAAGGCTGCCTTTGTGTAAGTATTGGCAGCCTTTATTTCGGGCTAAAGCCCGAAAACCCAATGTAATTTGTACTTTTGCCTTTCGATGCAGCCAATTACCTACCTTGCCCGCCAACCGCACCCCAACGAAATTAAAGCAACACTCCCACCTGTGGGTATGGTGCTTTACGAAAACGAGCAGTTTTTGCCCGTATCATGGCAGGTAAATAACCATTTGCATTGCAACCTTGCCCCCGAACTAAGCACCGAGCAATTAATGGCAAGGTCATGGTTAGAGGGTAATTTATTGGCGCAGTTTACCCAAAACCTACCCGATACTACAGGTATTGTGAATAACAAACATGAGGGTAGGGCAGCCCTTAACAACCACAGCAACAACGTATTAAAACTATACCCTAATCCCGCATCAAGCCAAGCATTAACCATACATATTGATGCTTCGGTTATAAACGATGCCGATTTAGGCAACTTAAATTTGGGTTTTTATAATGCCGTAGGCAAACTTGTTAAAGTACAAGGCATTGCAAAAAACGCAACCCAAATGGTAATGCCCATAAACCAGTTACCAAACGGCATATATACTTGTGTGTTAAGCACTAATAACCAAACCATAGCGGTACAAAAACTAACCATTATTCGTTAATTTATTTAAAAACACCCTACCCCATTGCTATTGAAATGGGGTAGGGCTTATTTGTTATTATGAAAAACACCTACTACCTTATTACCTTATGTATAGCCCTGCTATACCATACCCACGCCAACGCCCAAACCCCTAATTTGTTTAATAGGTTATATTATACCGATACTTCGTACTTAGTGTTTAGGTATGTAAACCCTCTGCCCGATGGTTTTTTAACGGTTACCGGCACACAGAAATCGCCATATTTTGATATATTAGCCCAAAAATACGATTTAAAGGGCAACCATATTTGGACCAAAAGTTTATGGAAAGATACCGTGGGCATAGCTATTTGGGAAGATTTTGTGATAAACGAGGACATTTATTATACTTTATTGGTTAATGCCACCCTACCCGGATACCCCTATTCGCGGGGGTATCATTTAATACAATTCGATACTGCTGGAACCGTACAATGGCATAAAACCTATTTTAACAAAACCTACCCCACCACAGCCGTCGATTATATGTCAGAAATAGTGCTTATACCCAACGAAGGGTTTTTAACAGTTGGTTTATCAAAAGAACCCGATATATGGTCGAAACACAAAATATACGCAGCTAAATTTAACAACAACGGCGAGCAGCTATGGGAAAAAACCTACGCCCCCGACACATCATTAGTTGATGTAATTTGGGGTTTATATACCAATGCTTGGGCGGGTTTAGTTGATGATGATGGAAATTATGTACTGTACTGCACAAAACATGGGGGGTATTACCCGTTTCCGCTTGAATATAGCGATAAATGCGACCTGTACTTAATAAAACTAAACCCCGAGGGCGAGGTAATATGGGAACGCCCCTACGGGCTGCCCGGCACCAATGTTTGGCACTACCAAGATATTGTACTATTGCCCAATGGCAACTATTTGGCAATGGTAACCGAAGACTCGATGACTTATGTTTATAAAGGCTTACATATTGTTGAGGTTGATAAAACAACGGGTGATGTAGTTTGGGAAAAATGGCTGATGCATAACGAGGGCAATTATTATAATATGTCTTTTGACACCCATGCCTTAGCCCATGATGGCACCATAATTTTTGCCGGAACATGGCGCAACGACTTTGGGGGAGGCAGTTGGCATGGAGCCATTATGAAGTTAAATTTACAGGGCGATACAATATGGATGCGCTTTTTACCCGATGCTTATGCTACTGGCTCGCCATTAAGCGAGGTATCGGGTTACCCACGCAGTATTGCAGCCATAAACGACGGCGAAACCTACGTAATAGCGGGCGAAGTTTACGACTATGCCAAATACCGTTGCAGCGCATGGCTATTAACCATTGACGAAAACGGCTATACCTGCGGCAACTATGTTTGCGATACCGTTTCGGGGGTTGAGCCACCAGGAACAAATTCCCCCTCTGGGGGGCAGGGGGGTTTCACCCTAACCCCCAACCCCGCGCAGCAAACCGCTACCATAACCGTCAGTAATAACGGTTTGATTAAAAATAACCAAGTTGTAGAGATTTTTAACACACAGGGGCAGTTGGTTAAAAGCATTATTCTATTCGGAAACGAAACCACCACTTTTAGCACCGCCAACTTTACATCCGGAATTTATTACTGCCGCCTTCAAAACCATCCGGAGATAGAAGGCGTTAAAATGGTGGTTTGGTAATTTTTTTAGGTGGAGGGGCATCCTGCCCCTTCTAAAATCCTATAATCGCTGAATTGAGCCTGCCGAAATTTTCATGTTTCAGACAATATACGGAAGAAAAACAAAATCCTGTTAATCCCTTAATCCTGTAAATCATGGTTCAGACCACATGTTAAAACGCAAAAGTAAAACGTAACAAACCCACAAAAGTAAAACGTAACAGGTTAGAGTGTATCAACCTGTTACGTTTTACTTTTGCTATTATATTTCATAATTGGCAGTTAAAACCTCTACTTTGGGTTTTCTATTTTTAGAAGTACTTATGTGTAGGTTTATGTTTTTTGTAAACCACATTTTTTCTTTCGTGTATTTAGTTAATATGTCGCTGGCATAGGAGCTAAGTAAAAACTTACCTTTGAGTGTAGTTAAAGTTATTAATAGACTCTCAAAATCCTGCAAGGTATAACCCCCATAATGCCCCATATTTGCGTTGTAATATGGTGGGTCTATATAAAAAAAGGTTTCCGGATTGTCTCGAACACCTATAACTTTTAAGGCATCGTTACACTCTATTTGAACAACAGATAGCCTTTCCCGTATCGCATCAACAAACATTTCTCGTTTATTATGTAATCAGAGTTCAGATTTATTGTCCTTAATTCCATACCCCCAAGAACCGATTTTGCTTCCCCAGCCTTGGTTTGTTAATACCCAAAATGCCCATGCTCTTCGGAGCTTATTGAACATACTTGGGTTATCATATACGACCATTGCTTTCCGATAAACTGCTCGGCTATGTGGTGTAGCCCGAACTAACTGTTGTAATTTAGGAAAATTAGTTTTAGCCTGCTCATAAAAGCAGATTGCACTACTGTTTAGGTCGTTTATGACCTCTATTTTTGATTTTTCCTTTGCAAAGAACACAGCACCACCTCCAAAAAAAGGTTCGATGTATGCAGTGTGAGGAGGAATAATTGGGAGTATATGTTTTAGCATGTTTTGTTTACCCCCGTAGTAAGTAATTGGTGTTTTCAAAGCGTTTTTTTTAGAAGTTAAAGCTAATTTTTTAGAAATTGAAGGCAGCACAAAAATACGGTTAATTTTGTGTTTAGCCATTTTTTTTAGTATTATTCTTGCAGATATTTTACACAGTCTAAGCGTATTCGGAAATTATTGTCAAGTAAATTTAATTCACTGAATGTGTTGCCATTTGTGGTTGTTAGATGAACTGTTCCATTGCTTATAATCAAAATTCGGCATACTACGCTATTGTCTGCTATATAAAAACTACCTCCACCACCTAAATACTCGCTTGGCAACGAAAACAATGGTATGCTTGGGGAGTTTATATTAGTATCTACATACAGGTTGCCAGCAAAGCAGATTTCACCAATGACATTGCGTCGAAATTTTGGGGGTATAAGAGTGTCTATAGTTATATTGGGTTCTAATGGAATCTCTAGTGTTCCTATGTTTACCCAACTGTTGCTTTTGGCATGTAATAGTTGCCAAAACGATTTAAGTTCGGAAAAGACAATACCACCCGCCTCCAACGACGTAGCAGGAAGCATTTTCCGCACTTCCTTAACATTTACATTTGCCCCACTTGCATAGGGAATTGGGTTGGGTGCTTGGTAAGCAATATCCGGATTAAGTACTAAAGTTGCTTTGGGCAAGTTTACCCCTGAACCAACAAACCAAATCTCCCCGTTGTGGTAAACAAATCCTTCTGAAATATTTACAGTTGAACTGTTTGGCGGTGTTAATTCGCAACCGCTCATTATAAAGGAATAAGTTGCCGAAAACATTTGCATCGCTGCTTTAAACCCATCTCGGTAAGCAGATTGTAAAAATAAAAAGTCCTCGATTACAAGCGGATGACCGCCACCAATAAGATTTAATTTATTCATTTTTAATAATATTGAACTACATAGTGTTTGCCAGCACAGTTGTATAAGTTTACTGTCGCTTTTAGTTTTAACTCGTTTATTGCAAGTGCTGTTGGCACCCAAATAATATAATGTGTTTGCTGCCAATAGTCTGCCCATTGGTAAATATACAAGGGAGGCTCGGCTTCGGTTTCGCTGTAAACATAAAGTGGAGGTTGGTTGTCAAAATCGCTAAACACAAACCAATATGGCAATTGCATAGGGTTGTTCTCTATCCAAATACCTCCATTTTGGTAATTAAGTTCGTTGTTTACAATAGTTGGCGTAAACGAAGCGTTAAAAATTAAATTTAACAACCACTCTAAGAGCCTGTCTAAATTTTATTTTCTAATTCTATTAAGCATCAATTTTATCATGGCAAGTTGGATCATTGTCTGGCTCGTTTCGGTTTGGAACTCAAAGTCTTTACTCAATCTTCGATAGCTTTCGAGCCATGCAAAAGTTCTTTCAACAATCCATCTTTTTGGCAATACTTCGAATTTCGAGGCTGTATTCGATCTACTTACAACCTCAACCACCCACCCAAACGTTTTGCGGGTATTTTCAATTAACTCGCCTCTATACCCGCCATCAGCTACTATCTTTACCAATCTGCAAAACCTGCCTCTGAGGTCAGCTATAACCATTGGGGCTGATTTACTGTCATGCTCATTTGCCGCATGAACCACAACCGCTAAAAGTAGTCCCATTGTATCTACAATAATATGCCGCTTTCTGCCTTTAACTTTTTACCCCCGTCAATCCCTCTGCACAAGCCTCCGACGCTTGTTGTCTTTACGCTCTGGCTATCAATTATACCAACACTTGGCGATGAAGCCCTGCCTGCTTGCTTTCGAGTCTTATCCCTGAGTATTTCATGGATGAGTTCTATCGTCCCATCCTTCTTCCACTTGGTAAAATAGTAGTAAACAAGCTTCCATGACGGAAAATGGAACGGCAGCATGCGCCATTGACAGCCAGCTTTAAGCAAATAGAACAGCGCATTAAAAATTTCTCTTAAACTGTGTTTTCGTTTCCGTTTGTCGTCTAAAATGCCTAATATTGCACTCCATTGACTATCGGTGAGACTGCTTGGGTAGGTTTTCATTTTACTTTATGTGTTTGATTTTCATAAAGCTATGAATTATTATTTAAACGTCAAACTGATAGTCTTTTATTCACATCTCTTTTAATAACTTTTTTCCTATCAATTTTTAGGACTGGCATGCCAATTTTTAATTTTTAGACAGTCTCTAAGTTATAAGTTAATGCCGTTAATTTAAGTTTTCGTTCTGTTCCTATGCGCCAACTATTAAATATAGCATGTAAATTGGTTATTGGTTTAGTTAGTACCCACAACCAATTTATCATTTTGGGCTTGCGCAAAATCGGCGGCAATAATCGCCATACTTGTAAATAAAAATTTATATAGTAGTTCATAGCGAAGGCACAAATAGCAGGGTTGTATTTAACAGATTAGCCGGGTCAATAATACAGTAACCAGCAGCGGCAACATAAGTGGGAGTATCCGGATAGACCGAATTGGTTATTTCAATATATGGATTTACACCTACCTGTGCCCCTACATAATTTAATTGCACATCAACAACGCCGTCGGTATTTTGTATAACATCAACCAATTTGGTAAGGTAAAGCTTACCGTTAAATGTTAAATTTCTAATATAATTGGTTATAGCTGCCTCTACGTTTAAGCGCAGTACATTAAGATTAAACAGCGGATTGTAATATATTTCCGCCATTATTTTTAATTTATCCGGATTCAGCGACACGACTTGTGTAATGGTGCCTGCCGGTTTTATATTATCCACATACGTTTCCACGCCATCTACTTCTAATGAGGTAAGGGGTAAAAGCCCGCCTGCTCCGTCGTTTTTTGCAACTTTAATTAGCACTAATCCATAGGTGGTTTCTACAACTGCTGCTTGCGAAACTATTCGCGCTGGCAAATCAACTATTTCGTAATAGGGGCTGTAATTGTCAAACAGTAAATTGTGGTTATATTGAAAAAGGTATAGCTGGCTTCGCAACCAATTTGCCGTGTTAGGTATTGCATTTTCGACAATAACATCTACTTCTTGTCTAAATATTTGCCACAAATGTTCATGTACCCAAATTGATACTGCTGTTATAAATGCCCATAAACGCCAAATGGAGGCTTTGCTGGTACTATCTAATCCATTAAGTTCCGGATTCGACAAAACGTCTGCTGTTATTGCGTTATATAACTCAATAACTCTGTTTTTGCTTTCAAGCAACAGATTGAGAATATCATTTAATTGTCTCATCGAGCGGCATCAATTTTAATATTATCGTAAGTATCAATTTTTATGCTTTTAACATCAAAATTGTCGTATATTAGGTTTTGCTTAATCTTGTTTTTTAACGTTAAAATTTGCTCTTGCGAAGTATCTGCCTCTAACCATCTGTGCAAACCAACACCCAACAAAGGGTATTGTCGCCAATTGCCTTTATCTGTAACAAGTATATGCGCTATATGCTGCTCGTCGCTAAGGTCAACTTTTAGGTCGCCTTTTTCAAACTGCAAATCATGGTCGTTTGTTAGTAATATGTCGTGCGATAGCATGTTAGTGCTTTACTTTTGTGTTGGTTATATTATTAAACTGTGGGGTGCTTAATGGAGTTAAAGCAGTAGTTAAGGCTAACTTAATAGCTGCTCCACCGTCGCCAGGTGCAGGAACGGCGGTTTGAATTGTAGTTTTTAAAGTATCTAAAAACAGTACAATTTTTTGAAGCTCGGCAAGTAGTCGCTCCCAAACAATTAACGCTCCATTATTTCCATCGTTTATTACAATTTCCGGGCTTGTAATGTTAATGCCATTGCTGTTAGCACGTATCTTAATATTGTCAGAAACAACAATATTAACCTCGTCTATTTCGCTATACATGGCAACAAACGAGCTGCCGTCTTGAGTAGATGCTGTAATAACAATGCTACCTATTTTCGGGTACAACAATACCCCTAAACCGTCTGCTACAACACTTGGTTGAAGTTTAACATCTAACAAATCAGCATCACCTGTTATAGGCGCGCAGTCTATTGTTTGTTGTTCTTTGTCTATCGTTATTACCTTTGCCGTTACAAAGGCAGCGTTTGAGGTAATAATATTTGCTACTAATTGTCGGATGTTCATTTTACTAGTCAGCTTTTTCAGCAAGGGTTAATTGCCTGCGGTATCCGCTGTTATCAAATTTGGTTGTAACCGCTTTAACTTTATAGCTTCCGGCTCTTTCTGGGTATTCATTATCAATTAAGGATACATTATCGGCAATGGTAACAAACGGCTCACCAAAGGTTGTTATACTGCCCTCATATCCGGAATACATATATTTATTGTATAGTATATTTGCTTGTTTTTCGAGGGTTGTTTTATTACCATTATACAATACAACTTTTTTTTCTTCTCCTTCGGCATCGCCAACAACAACCTCGGTTGTGGTATTATCCGGATGAATGCTTATAGCCTTAATACTAACTTTTTTTTCAGACTGTAATCTAAATTGCAAATCATTTTCATGTTCAACAGTATTTTTTTGCAGGTCTATTGTAACTGTTTTAACGCTGTCTGGAGTTGTGCCTACATATAGCATATTGTTAAAAAAAAGGCTATCAATACCATATTTTTCCTGTAAAGCTGCAAAAACTTTCGCCGAAGAGGTGCCATTAATCCGAAACAAACCAAACTGAAATTTTGCCACATTTGCTTCTATATTTGGGCAAATTGCCGTAACAATATTTTCAAGCGTAGGGTTGCGAAAGGATTGAACTATCTTGTTTTGTTTAAGTATCCACATAGCATCTTCGCAAAAAATTTGCATAGGCACTGTTGGCATTACCTTTACAATATAGCCGTTAAACTCTTCGTTAAGTGTGTTATTATAACCAAGTTTTATGCTTACTTTATCTCCATTTTGGAGTAAGTCTTTAAGCATCGTATCTTTTAACTTAACACTTTTAGGGAGGGTTATTTTAGCGGTGGCTGTTAGCTGTTCTAAAGAGCGCACAATTTCAACATAAGTTACGGCATGTAACTCAATGTCTTTTATGGTAATATGTGCGTTCATTACAAACATACTATTCTTTTACTTTTTCGATGGCTTGGTTTTGTTCTAAAAATGCTTTTGTTTTTTCGCGCAGCCGCTCTATTAAAAAGTAAGATGTTTTGGCAGGCAATTCGGCCAATCCTGCTATAATAATATCTGCTTCAGCAGGTGTCAAGTCAAAAGAAAATAATTTTTCCATAAGTTTGTTTTTGTAATTTTAAGTTGTTGTGTTGTCTATTATTAGCCCATATAGAGCAAGTTTTGTTAATAAATTTGCCAGTGCTGCATTGCCACCACGGCTACCTGTTACGGCACCAGCATCGCCACCCTTAATCGCTGTGGCAGGGGTTTGCCATTTTGCAAATCCGCTACTATCACCACACATTAGTATTTTATATTGTGCCTGTAGCCCGTCTTCGAGCCGAAGCGAATAATTATACCTGCCGTTCTCCGCTTTAAAATAACCTGCGCAGTTGGTTGTAAATGTCGTATCAGAACCCTTTGCAGTGGCATAAACACCATAGACGGTGCCAAGTGCTGTTAGCGTTTTATTTTGGTGAACGATAGCTGAATATGTTTCGGCACTATTATTAACAAAAAGGGTGGCGGCATCTGAACCAGTATCGCCCATTTCGATTTTAGCTGATGTTACCCGCAATAGCGAGTTCGCCACCCAGTTTGTCTCATTATGCCTAAGTGTTTGATTTGTTGTTCCAGACGGCAACGAGCTTGGGGTTGCTGGTGCCCATTGGGTACCGTTATAGGTTAAAACTTGCCCGTTGGTGGGGGTGGTGGTGCTTATGGCAATATTTCTTAACCCGGTAACGGTAAGCGCCATGCTCGATGTGGTTTGGCTCACATCGCCAGTATGCCCGTTTGCACCGTCTTTGTGGGCAATGGTTGTGCCTGTAATATCTATACCCAAACCAGCGGTGTAGGTGCCACCGCTTGGTGTCTGCCATTGCCCATCTCCATTTGTGTTTAAACAAGTCCAAACTTTGTTTACAGCAGCATTACCGTCATCTAATCGCAGGGCAAAATTATTGCTTGAGTTTGCCGTGTTCCGCGATTTTATCCAAACTCCATGAGCAGTTGAATTTGTATTGGCGGCTGTAACATCTACTTCAATACCTTTTACATGGCTATTTGTTGTATTAGATGTGTTCTTTACAACCAGGTACAAACCTTGGTTGGTATAGCCTGCATTTGCAACTTGCAAATCACCAAAATATAAAGTATTTGTGATGCTTGCTGGAGTTGAGTTGTTATAAATTGCAAACGATTGTATGTTTCTATTATTGTCGTGTAAAAGCAAGGTAGGTACTACATCGCTATAAAGTGTGCCAACTTGCAATCCCGGAAGTCCGGAGGTGTTGGCTGCGTTTTTTAAATAAGAATCCGCTACCCAATTAGTGCCGTCGTGGCGCAGGGTTTGGTGTATTGTACCGGTTGGCAACGAGCTTGGGGTTGCTGCAGCCCACTGTGTGCCATTATAGGTTAAAACTTGTCCGTTGGTGGGTGCAGTTGAACTTACGGCAATATTTCTTAATCCGGTAACGGTAAGAGCCATGCTCGATGCTGTTTGGCTTACATCACCAGTATGTCCATTTGCACCGTCTTTGTGGGCAATGGTTGTGCCTGTAATATCTATACCCAAACCAGCAGTATAAGTGCCTCCGCTTGGTGTTGCTGCCGCCCACTGCGTGCCATTATAGGTTAAAACTTGCCCGTTGGTGGGGGCAGTTGAACTTATACCCACCTGTTGCAAGCCTGTTACAATTAAATCCATTGTATTTGCAGCTTGCAACACATCGCCTGAATGACCACCTGGATTAGTTTTGTGTTTTATTTCTGTGCCAACAATCTCTATACCTATTCCGGCGGTATAGCTACCGCCGCTTGGGGTCTGCCAGATTGGGTTTCCAGATACTACCGTAAGCACTTGCCCCTCTGTGCCAACGGCGGGTAATGGGTTGGCTACTTTTAAGGTGTTGCCTGTTGTGCCATCTCCGGTTAAGGTGGCATCATGAGCTACTACTTGCGTACCCCAGTTGTCGCCGGTGGCAGTTTGCCAGGTTGGGTTTCCCGAAACAACCGTAAGCACTTGCCCCTCTGTGCCAATGGCGGGTAAAGGGTTGGCTACTTTTAAGGTGTTGCCTGTTGTGCAGTCTCCGGTTAAGGTGGCATCATGGGCTACTACCTGCGTACCCCAGTTGTCGCCAGTGGCAGTTTGCCAGGTTGGGTTTCCCGAAACAATTGTAAGTATTTGCCCCTCTGTGCCAACGGCGGGTAAAGGGTTGGCTACTTTTAAGGTGTTACCTGTTGTGCCGTCTCCGGTTAAGGTGGCATCATGGGCTACTACCTGCGTACCCCAATTGTCGCCGCTACCTTCACTATCTGGAATGCTCCAAACCAAATTAGTACCATCAAATTGTAGATATTCGCCCGTAGCTGCACCAACAGTTGAAATACCCAAGGGGTCGGCAATTGTACCGTCGCCTATCAAACTTGTATCATGCTCTACTACCTGCGTACCCCAGTTGTCGCCGGTGGCAGTTTGCCAGGTTGGGTTTCCTGAAACAACTGTAAGCACTTGCCCTTCTGTGCCAACAGCGGGTAAAGGGTTGGCTACTTTTAAGGTGTTGCCTGTTGTGCCGTCTCCGGTTAAAGTGGCATCATGAGCTACTACTTGCGTACCCCAGTTGTCGCCGGTGGCAGTTTGCCAGGTTGGGTTTCCCGAAACAACTGTAAGTACTTGCCCCTCTGTGCCAATGGCGGGTAAAGGGTTGGCTACTTTTAAAGTATTGCTTGTTGTGCCGTCTCCGGTTAAGGTGGCATCATGAGCTACTACTTGCGTACCCCAGTTGTCGCCGGTACCAGTTGGTGCTGTCCAAATTAATGCTCCACCGGTGCTAACTGTTAAAACATCTCCCAATATCCCGCCTCCTGGTACTGGTCTTATAACAGAAAGCGGGGTAGATACGCCATTGCCTTGTATTGTTACGCCATCTACTAATACTTCCGTAGCTTCGTTGTCGTTTACACCGTTCAGCACTTCAGATAAATAAGTACGGAACGTTGTGCCATCTTGCTCTATTGCAAACTGTGCATTTAGTTCGAGTGTTCCTACGGGAGGCAATTGCGATATTTTTAAATCGGGCATATTCTAAGAGTGCAATAATCCGCTATCGTTGGTTTGTAATATTTTGTTGGTATCTTCTTGTAAGATATAATTAGTATCGTCGTAAAAATCGTGGCAGTTTACCCTTGTTGCGGTTCTCTTAAAAAAGTCTCTAACTTCTTTGTGGTTGTCATCGCGTTTGGTTTCAAATTGCAAGAGGCTTCCGGCATCTAATTTCTCATCTATTGTTAGCGCGTTGTCTTCAACTACTTTAAAAACATATTCTAAGCTGCCATACTCCTGTATAGCAATATCAAATATGTCTTGCCCTAATTCAACAGGTACTAAATAGTAGTTATCTTTAGTAATCATTAATTACAAGTTTAATGTTAGTTCAAATGGGGTATCGCTGGTTGCCTGCAAAAGGTAGTTTTGTATGTTTTGGTAGCCTTCTGTAGCCGGAAACTCTAAACTGTCAATTGCTATAAAATTTATATCTAACAGGTTTAGCAGTTCGTTTTCTATTGGAACAGCAGCGGGTATATCAAACAGGCGTTTAAGCAACCGCACCTCTTCTTCGGGGTATTCGGGGTTTGAATAATTACAACACACTCCTTTAATAGTTACCGAAAAATCGCTACAACTAAAAAGTTCTTTTGCTGTTCCTGTGTATCCGGATAATGGTGTTTTAATTATAGTTTTTTCTAAATTAACCTCTACCATAGTGGCGGCAGGAAACGTCATACCTTCAAACTTTGTATTGTTTTTTTGTCCGTTAATATAGGTGAATGGAGGGATAACAACAGGCATAATTATAGGTGTGCCAAGTAGGCTATTTTTATTGCCAACAACCTTTTTCATAGTAACAATATCCGGATAGTTTTGGGGGTTAATGCCAAAATTTTGCCGTAGTAAAGTTTCTATATTAAAGTTATAAGCCATAATCTAATACTAATTGTAGTTGTTTCCATTTTCGCCAAAGTTGCTCTTCAGGCAACTCTTCTGGAAAAGGTATTTTAAAGTGGTAACTTAGCAGTGCGTAAATACGCTCCAACCCGGCATTATCCGGTTCTAAGTCCGGATATATAGTGTCGAGTTGGATTAGGCGTTTTTTATTTCTGTTTCGTAAAAAGTAACAAGCTGCGTCATTGCCATTGCTGCACTAACATACACTATTGGGTCTGTGCCTTTGCAACGCTCATCGCCGCCAAGCCAGCACGAATTCAATAAAAACTGCCCGCACTCTAACAGTTTGTTTTGTTGGTAAAATTGCAGTGCACGGCTATAAATATCTAATGTTTTGCTGCTTGCACCAGGTATTTTTACATAACAGGTTGCAATATCGCCATCGGCAACTTTTACATCAATACAACGGATATTTTTTTCGCCAAACTCTTTTTTCCACTCTTTTATCTTCGCCGTTAGGGCGGTTGTTGCATTTAATGCGTTTGTTTCTGTCTCTTTCATTGGGTTTTATATTGTTAGCAATTTTATAAAATAGTTAAGAATTCCACTCGATTTTGCCAATAACCAATTCAAGTTCTTGCGCATTTTCGTTGTCTCCATTGCTAAATGCTCTTGCGTTTTTTGTAAACTGGCAGCATCGCAAAGTGTCGCTTGTTGGTGGCTCAACGCCATTGTTAAACGTTACAACAATATCAAATGGCGGTATCTGAATAAGGGATTTCCCGCCGGCAGCTTTTTGAATATTCATAATTTCAGAGGGGTATAATTTTATACCCCCTTTACATTCAACCTTACCTTCGGCACGTTCTACTGGGCGATTGCCGGTACCGTACAGGTTTGTTTTTTCTTGCGTTTCCTCGTAATTAAGCGAGGTTACGCCTATTACATCTGGGTTACCTAAAAAAGATATACGAAGGCTATCCCAACCGTATCCTTTTCCATTTACAAAACACGACATAGTTTTTTTGTAGTTTAATAATGGTTAATATTAAGCACTTGGATTAGTGTATCCAATTGTTACAATTATTTGTTCTGCTTTGCCGTAGGGTATAATTGCCACAATGCAGCGCAGGGTATTATCGTTTAAAATAGGAGGGTATGGCACCCCGTCTTCGTTGCTTGCCGGGTCAACCAGCACTTTTTTTACTTCAGCTATATTATTGCGCATTTGCGCTTCAATAGCTCCTTTAACCTGTGCTTCAAACATCTTTTTTTGTTTGATGTCGAGCCGTCCGGTTACCTCGTCGGGCAATAAGGGCCCGTTTAAATGGGGTAATAATGTTTCTCTAACAATCCGGATTGCTTTGTACATGGTTCTGCTCAACTCTATGGTTCTGTAGTCATCTGTTATAACTATACAAGAGGGGCTGTTATTCCAATACACCCCTGGATAGCCGGCAAATGTGCGGCAAAAAATATATCCTTTATCGTTCAGGGTGTTTAAATCGGCGGCGGTAAAAGCAGTTACAAGGGTGTTATTGCTTATGGCTGGGTTTAAAAAACGAGGAGTTTCGGCATCAAAACCCGATAGTAAAAAGCTGCCTACATGGGCAATACTTTGGTGTACCTGTGCTGCGGCAACAGTTCCAAGAGCCGTACCAATAGCGGCATAGCCCACATAATTTGCTTTCAAGGCGGCAACATCTTTGTCCTGTCCAATAACTACACTAACATCGCGGGCGTTTAGGGTGCGCAGGTCGGTTGCATTTGTTGCTGTGCCATTATAGCCCCTGCCTTCCAACAACACAATATTGTATCGGTATTCCGAAAATTCGCTGTCGCACAATTCCTGCGCTTTAGGAATTGCCGCCAACACATCGGCTTCTAATCCGGCACCGAGTGTGCCTAATGCGCCTCCACCTGCTATGGCTAATTGAAAAATCTCACCGTTTGCTTCCCGTAATAATTTTTTAGCGAAATTATTATCGGGGTCGGCTATGTTTTCCATAGTTGTGCCAACAGGTACCAGCATTAACCACAATTTTGCACCAGGAGCAAGCCTGAAAAATTCGCTAACGTGATGATATACTAACAAGCTGTTAGTATCATCGTAATCGGCATCTATTAGATATTGGTTAGCTAATTGACGCGCTGAGTAAATTTCGACAACGGTATTTATTGTCAAATTAGCAGTTGCTACTCCCGGCATTACAAGCCCCGAAACAGCATCGGCATTAAGTTGGGCAAAACCCAAACCTCCTGTTTGTTTTATAATATTTACCTGCGATAAAGCCATATTAGTCTTACTGTTTTAACGAAACCTCCGTCATTTCTACAGACTGGGCTTCTTTGGTTATTTTATATAGTGTTAAATTGTTTGCCTTTGCATGTTGGTTGGCGTAGTCGAAACGAT
This sequence comes from Sphingobacteriales bacterium, assembly GCA_016706405.1. Lineage (NCBI taxonomy): Bacteria > Pseudomonadati > Bacteroidota > Sphingobacteriia > Sphingobacteriales > Sphingobacteriales bacterium. Next base: position 942,223 of record JADJJT010000003.1, on the reverse strand, counting down.
TAGGAGCAAAAACATTAAAATCTGAAGTTGCCCATATTGTTTGCCATTCCTTTCCCAAAAACACTCCTTTTACATAGTTTAAAAGCGAGGCTGGTGTTTTTTTATTTTTTGGTTCGGGCATTGCTAATACTATTATACAGATTTAAATTAGCAAGGGCAGCCTCAACGGTAGCATCGGCAATACTGTTTGCATTGTTTTCTGTTGCAAAATATTTTTCTTGTATAACCCTACTTAGTTGCTGTCGTTCGTCTTTAGTTAAGCCCCCCGTACTCTTTAAAAATGGTTCGATTTCTTTTAACGATTTAGCCGAATAGATAAGCTGTGGTGCTTCTTGAATTAATACAGGTAGCAATTTTACCCAAAGTTGTAAATTGTTTTTGGGGTCTATACCCTGTATAACCTGCGTAATTTTATAAACCGAGCTATAAGCATCTGCAACCGCACTAAGGTATATATGTGCCTGGTTGTACTCGGCTTGCCCCCGCACCGTAACAGGCGGGATATATTCGTTTACAACAGGGGCATAAATAAGCGGCTCACGCACCCCAAGCTCGTCGTAAATAGCGAGCGTAAATTCGGGGGCTGGCTGGGTTGCTGTTGCTGGAGGAGGGTCTTTGGTGTTGCACCCAACGGCAGAAAACAGGGCAAAAATAAATGTCGAAATAATGATAAAAAATTTCATAATAATTTTGAAATGAATAAATACTGTTAATAAATTATGCTGGTGTGCGCAATAATGCGCCCAAATGCAGTTCGTTGTTGCTTACTGTACCAAAAGGCTCTACCATTGCACGAGTTTGAAAACTCCACAAGTCGGCTTGCCATTCCGGATTTTTTTCGTCCGCAAACATCTCGGTACTACCTTGTGCTATCATAAAACTTTCTTGGTTAAGAAAGGCAATAGCCGAGGGCAAATCTGTTCCTAATACGGGCGTTGAGCCGTAGGCTTTTTTAACACCTGCAGCGTACCATGGTGTACGGCTATCGGCAAAAACAATAAAGCCGTAGTACTTAAAAGAAGTGCCAATATTTACATCACCAACCGGATTGTTGTTTTGAATTTGCGCATTTAGGTTGGGGTCGTTTGCTACCAATTCCCAAAAGCATTCATCGTCTAACACTAAAACCCACTGCATACCTCGTTTGTCGGGATACTTCGTATCTAAGGCAACACGCAGTTTTTTAATATCCTCTTTGAGTATTGTTTTGTAACCGTTTACTACCGCGCCTGTCGTTCCCGATATAATTGGGGTTTTGGCTGTATTTTGCTTAGGTCCCACATTCCACATACCTTCTGTAGATATTTCGTTCAGCAATGCTGTTCTGTGCCCTGCTAAAATGCTTTCACGCTTGTTATATACAAGCTCAATAGTTTCGTCATAGAACACCCGCGTTGGTTTGGTAGAGTAATTGTGCAGGGTGGCAAAATCGGGAGTATCTACCCGAGTGCTTACAACTAAGGGGTAAGAAGGGTTTTTTACTACTTCGGGAAGAGGACCCTCAAACGCATAATGAATAACATCGTTAGTAACGAAATCACTCATGTTTTTTCCGTATTTTAAGAACCAGTTGGTCTCTAAAAAATTCAGAGAAATAAGATGGTCTATCCAAATTTGTTTATTAACTGTTGCTGTTGCCATTGTTTATTTTGTATTTTTTTTTCGTAAGGAAATAATTTTTTCGGCTATAACCAACCCCGCGATTATTAAAGACAATACCGCAGATACATCATGTATAAGGTTGTTAAAATTAGCACCAAACCACTGTAAACAGGTGTTTCCAAGGCTGGCACTTATAATTGTAATATCTACTGTACTGGTTCGTGGTGTCATTATTTTGTTATGCCGCGTTGGTTAATTAAAGACATTTTTGCCTCGTGTAATTTTTTGTATTTTTCGGGGTCGTTTTTCTTTAGTTCAACAAGGGCATTGCCTTGTTTCGATAGTGTGTCGAACATTTCAGCATCGGCATTAGCATTAGTGGTGTTATTGCCTGCTGTTTGCAACTGTTTAGAAATTGGGGTGTAAACCGTTATGCTGGTAATTGCTTTTTCGGTCTCCTCATACGATTTTGTAGCAAGCGAAATCCACAAATCTTTATCCGAAGTTTTTATTTTTCCGGATAAAATGGCATTTTCTACCAATATTTTTGCTTTGTCTGCTTCTGCCTTTGCTTTAAAATCGGCAAGGTTTTGAATAGCTGCCTCGGTTTCTGTTTTTAGTTGTGTAACAGCCGCAACAAGTTCAACTTCGGTAGCGTTTTCGTTACACCCTAAGAGTTCGGCTAAGTTTTTCATACTTTTTTTCTCTATAAGTGAAGGTAAAATTAAATTTAAGTTGTCCTCAAGTTCGGCGCCTGTTTCGTCGAACAGCACCACTGCATTGCGGTTGGCGGGTATATCTACAATAGATATTTCGCGCAGCTCGCATTTTGTAATTGTTGGGCGGGTTTGCCCGGCAAGCATCAATTTTGGGTCTTCGCTAATTTCAACAATTCGTATTCCTATACTCGAGGCGTTCAATATGCCAAGTTCTAATTTTTGGGCAATTGCTTTACCTATTGGGTCGTCCATATCTAAAACGGGGTCGGCAATTAAGTTGCCTTCTATTTTTTTAATATTTTCCCACCTGCCAGGGGGCAGCCCATTCTCATTAATGCCTTTCCAGTCGTCGGCTCGCAAATGGTTGTACAACATAACCGGGTTTTTCTTGAACCCCTCAATATCAATACCCGAAGTAAGCACGCGGTATCCATGTCTGTTTACCGTTTCATCACTCACAGTCATTGTTGTTTTTTTTTGCATTTTTCACATTTTTTGGTGATTGTAAAATTAATTGTACTTTTGCATTAAAATCGCCACAAAATTGCGTACATACTTCGTTGTGTGCAACTTATACATTAAGCCTTTTATGCAGTAATAAAGGGCTTTTGGTATTTTTTTGCGGGCTTGTATTGCTTGCTTTTTGCCCATTAATTTAACCCGAACTTTGCCTTTAGTAAGATTTTTTTACAAAATGGCAAAGGAAATAGACAATAAAAAAGCACTTGCGCAACTACTTTATGTCGAAAACGGGCTAACCAGGCGCGAAGTTTCAGATATGGTAGGGGTAGCCGAAACCACCATAACCAATTGGAGCGAAAAAGGCAATTGGAAAACCCTTCGTGTCTCTGTAATAGGCTCAAGGCAAAAAACAATAGAACGGCTATATGCCGCACTAAACGACGTGCTTACCATTGCCGAAAGCGAAGGCAGAATAACAACACAGCAAGAGGCAAAACTTATTACCCAACTAACCGCCGCTATTTCTAACATAGACCGCACACAAGACATTGCCTTTTATGTGTCGGTGCTTAGAGAGTTTTTGCAGTTTATTCGCCCGTTAGATTTATCCCTAACACAAAATATCGCCGAATACATCAACAGCTTTATACAAAAGAAAATCAGAGAGATAAAAACATCCGGATAGGCAATGAAACAAAAAGACAAAATAGCCCTGCTCGAGTTCGACGCCCTAATTAAAGAAATTAGGCAGGCAACGCCTATTTTAAACTTAAACGAAACAGAGCAACAAAAACAGGCTCGTATAAAAAAACTGCTTAGTTCTTATCCGGAATTTATCGCGTATTATTTTCCAAATTACAGCACCTCAAAATTGGCAAAATTCCACGTAGAAGTTGTTAACTACACAGCAAACAATAAACGGTTTTTTGCCGCCATAGAGTGGGCGCGCGACCATGCCAAAAGTAGCACCTTGTGGATGCTGCAAATTTGGCTCATGTTAAAAAAAGAGATAAACACAGCTATAACCGTTAGCAAAAGCAAAGATAACGCCACCAAATTAATAGAACCTATACGCGCAAATTTAGAGGCAAACAATCGCCTGATACAAGATTTTGGCGAGTTTAAAAGCATAAACAACTGGAACTCAGAAGACTTTAAAACAAGTGGCGGTACTAATTTTGTAGCACTTGGCAGGGGGCAATCGCCGCGCGGGATTCGCAACGAAGCTATCAGACCCGATTTTATCTGCGTGGACGATATTGACGACGACGAATTAGTAGAAAACCCCGAGCGAGTAGAAAAATTATGGAAATGGGTAATGACCGCCTTGTTTCCATCTATGTCTATCGTAGGCAAAGGACGTTTCATTATAGCCGAAAACAGGTACGCCGACGATAGCATTATTGCCCGAGCTGTCGAAAAAGCAAAAATACTAAAGAAACAAGGCTATCCCGCTTATCATAAACGAATTAACCTGCTCGATACCAATGGGCAACCAAGCTGGAAAGAACGCTTTACCCTAAAAGATTGCCAATACATGATAGAAGCGCTTGGTTATATTTTTAGCCAACGCGAATATTTTAACAACCCAATCAGAGAAGGCAGGCATTTTAAACCCGAATTTCTACAGTACTGCACTATGGGCAATTTAAAAACCTACCCAGTTCTAATAGCCTACTGCGACCCCTCTTTTAGCGATAAGGGCGACACCAAAGCACTTGTATTATTAGGTAGAAAAGACGGGCAATACCATATTTTAAAAACCTATTGCGCCAAAGCAAGCGTCGACCAAATGGTTGCCTGGCACTACGAGCTGCAAACATGGTTGGCTGGTAAAAACGCGGCTGCTACATTTTATATGGAGGAGGTTTTTTATCAAAGCTTACTCTATAGCAATTTCGCCGAATACGCAAAAAAACACAACCTGCCACCATTTCCTATAAACGGCGACAAACGAGCCAAGCCTGCCAAAATACAACGACTATTAGCTATTACAGGGCATTACGAGCGCGGCAATGTTTATTTTAATACTGCCGAGCAAGAAAACAGACACATGCAAAATTTATTAGAGCAGCATTTGTCGTTTAACCCACCACACAAAACACCCCTCGACGGCATAGATGCCATAGAAGGAGCTATGTACCTTATAGACAGACATATAGAAGACTTTGCCGGCGCATTGCGCCTGGCAAAAAGAACCCGCAACCCCGCCAATTCTTATTAAATTAAAACCATGAAACTACTATTGCAACGATTTTCAGATAACACCAAACAAACCATTGGCATATTATCTGTTATAGACACCGAAACAGCTAAACCCGTTTATAGATGTTTTACAATTGAACCGCCCTGGCTAAACAACAAAAAACAAGTAAGCTGTATCCCAACAGGTATTTACAAAGTACTACCCTATAAAAGCAAAAAATTTGGCGACACATTATTAATAGATAATGTACCCAACAGATTAGGCATTTTAATTCATGTCGGAAACCATGTAAAAAACACTAAAGGCTGTATTTTGCCAAACACTACAGTTTCCTTTTATGATTCCGGTAACATAACAGGTGCAGCAAGCAAAAAAGCGTTAAACAACCTACTATATTACAAATTTGATATTACCGAAATAGAAATAATTAATTTAAAAAAGGAGGCTTAACATGCAGTTTTTATTTCCGGAAGATTATACCGCCCAAATCAGAGCCGACATATTAAATACAATTATAGAAACCGACTTCAACAAACTGCGCACCGCCGAGCTTGCCAGCATCGGCGAAATGTCCTCCTATTTAAGTAGCCGTTACAACGCCCAAGAAATATTTTTTAATATACCAAATTGGAACGACACCAACCCCTATAAAAAAGACCAGGTGGTTTACCACAACACAGCAATTTATATCGCCTTAAAAGATAACTCGAACACCACCCCCCCAAACAACTACAATAACACTACCAATTACGCCATAAACGATATTGTTTATTGGCAAAACACCTATAAATGTATTGTAGCAACCACTGGCAACGAGCCAACCGACCCCAACTATTGGCAATTAGTTACAGAGCCAGCATGGGAACAACGCGACCCCAGACACCCCAGCGTAGTTATGTTCTTAATAGATATGGTACTATACCACCTCCATAGCCGCATTTCGCCCCGCAATGTTCCAGATATTAGAGCAGAGCGGTACGATGCAGCTATAACCTGGTTAAAAATGATAGCCAAAGAACAAATAAACCCTGCTTTGCCCAAACCCCAAAACAACGAAAAACAGTATATTATTTACGGCGCCAACCCGCCAAGAGATTACCAATTTTAAAACCGTGTTAAACTTGCCTTTAACTAACTCCACGTTCAACGAACCCCATATTTTGCGTATCAACCCTTACCTTACTAATTAAATCGCTTATATGCCACCTAAACAGCAAATAAACAAAAAAGGATTACCGATAAATTATTCGCTCGATGTACGTCAAATGCAGCGAACCACCCAAGACATTGCGAAGTGGCGCAATGCCATGCGTAGTGCAGAAAACGTACTCAACCCAAACCGTACCCAACTCTACGAGCTATACAGCGATATTTTGTTAGATGGCAGGCTAAAAGCTCTAATTGAAAAAAGAGTTTTAAACATCACCAACTCACTGCCACGATTTATAGAAGATGGTAAAGACGATGACCACATTATAATACAAGAAGTACTGCAAACGCCCTGGTTCTACGACCTGCTGCAATACATTTTAGAAGCACGGTTTTGGGGGCATTCCCTTATAGAATTTATACCAGGTAATAACACCCCTATTGGCAGCGCAGAACTTATTGCCCGCCCCCATGTTCGCCCCGAATTTGGAGATATACTTATAAAACAAAACAACGACAGCGAACGCATTTTGTACCGGCAACCTCCATATATCAATAATTTATTAGAAGTTGGCAAAAACAAAGACTTAGGCTTACTACTCGAAGCGGCACAATATGTTATATACAAAAGAGGGGCATTTGGCGACTGGGCACAGTATTCTCAACTTTTTGGAATGCCTTTTCGCGTAGGCAAATACAAAGCCTACGACGACAGCACCCGCAAAATATTAGAAAAAGCCCTTGCCGAAGCCGGCTCGGCTGCCTATATGGTAATGCCCGAAGAAGCAAGTATCGAGCTACACAAATCCGAATCGGGGCAAGGCAATAACAATGTTTACGACCTAATACGCCGAGCCTGCAACGAAGAACTTGCCATTTTAATACTTGGGCAAACCATGACCACCGAAGACGGCAGCAGCCTAAGCCAAGCCCAAGTTCATAAAAACGTTGAAGACCAAATTACTTTAGCCGACAAGATATGGATAACCTATCAACTTAACTGGGGCTTTAAAAAAATATTAGAAAATTTTGGTTACAAAGTAGCCTCCGGAAGATTTACCTTCGACGATATTGAAAAACTAACAAAAGACCAACAAATTGACATATTGGTTAAAATTAATAATAATATCGCCCCCATAGACCCCGACTATATTGCTACCACTTTTAACGTACCTTTACTTAAACCTGCTGCTACAACACCTGCGCCAAACGAAAAAAAAAAGTTAACTGACATTGAGCCACCTACTTGCAACCATATACATGCGCATGCGCACGCACGCGCGCACGAAACGCTAAGCGACTCGGTTGACTTTAGCCCAATAGACCAACTATTTGAAGACCTCGCCACTAAAGTTTATACCCAACAAATAACTAAAGTAGATATATACGAACCCCTGCTGCTCAATACCGTAAAACTACTTTGGCAGGCAATAAACACCGGATGGGGCAAGGACATAAGCCTTACAGACTTTACCACCAACGAAGCGCAACTGCTCACATACACAAAAGCAAACCTGTTTATGTTTAGCGGTGCAAAAAATATAGAACAACTGCGCGAACTAACCGACCTTTTAACCGACCAAGACGGTAATATTAAATCGTTTGCCACCTTTAAAAAAGATGCCGAAAATGTTTTTAAAACATACAACAATACCCGGCTTAAAGCAGAATACAATTACGCCATTGCCGCCAGCCAAAGTGCTGTAAATTGGTTGCAATACCAAGATGCCAAAGAGGTTAAACCTTTATTAGAATACCAAACCGCCGGAGACGACCGCGTAAGACTAGAACACAACAAACTCGACGGTATTGCCGTGCCAATAGACGACCCCTTCTGGGATACCTACTACCCACCAAACGGCTGGGGCTGCCGATGCGACGTAGTACAGCGCAGCGAAGACGAGGTTAAACCCAAAAAAATACTATCCAAAGAAAAAGCCCAAGCCAAAGGTGCCAACGTAATAAACGAGCGTGACATTGCCCTGTTTGCCAAAAACACCGGCAAAAATGGGTCTTGGTTCGACGGGCATTTTTACTTCGAAGGCTTAACCACCACCGAAAAAACCGACCTGCAAACCAAAATAAACAAGCTGCGCTACTACAACGAATACGACCAAAATTGGATACGGACAGCATTAAACGACAACGGCGGGTATGTTGTTACTCATAAGAAACGAAACCTTAAAAGCAACGACACGGCAGATATAAATTACATTGCCAACTTCTTAGCAGACCAGGGCGAAGCCATAGAGTTACTACCCGATTTGCCCGATGTTAAAAATCCGGATGCAACCCGCAATGGCGTGGTTTGGGAATTTAAAGCCGTGTATGGCAATGCTAAATATAGAATACAAAACCATATAGCAACAGCAAAGAAACAAAATGTAGCAAACGTATTCATCTACCTACCTAATACAATTAACAAAAGCGATGTTACGTTGGGCATCCACAACGCCATTAATTTACACGATAATAAGCGTAAAATCAAACTAATTGATATTCTTTACAACAATACCATCTACCCTTTAACACGTGAACAGATAGAAAATAGCAACTATGGCGACTTTTTATAAAAAAAAAATGCACCCCAGTTATCGTGTACCGAAAGAGCAGGAGTGCGGTTAGAGACCACCAATTAAGTGCGGTCGAGGGCAAAATTACAATAACATTTTCTAAGTACCAATTTTTTTTTTTTATGATAGTAATACCTATTACATACACTACCGCTTTTGTAGCCGAACAAACCGAAATAGAAGACACTATCGGTTACGAAATAGGGGGTTTAATATCCGGAAAATTAGTAACATTTAGCGCACCTAAATCCTACTTTAAAACCTTTATGCCCAACCTCAAACACCCTAACGATTTTGAAGGCAAATCTATGTATCTCGAATTAATGCCCGACAACAGGTACGAAATAACAGCAATAACTTAAACCAAATTTTATTTTAACGTGAGTTCGGAGATTTACTTAGTAAATTTTAGCAAGATCTACTTGAGGTTTATTGGGGTAAAACTGATAGGCTACCAAGCTAGCGACTATATGGACAAAAGCATTCTGTGGTTTTCTGTGTCTGGTATGTTCTAAGTCAAAAGCCGAGGTCAAAATATCATTAATGGCTTCAATCATAGGTCTTTTTTTCAATAAGAGCCTTTCTTCTAAAGACATTAGTCTGTTTTTCATATTCTTTTTGACCTTGGTAATTATTTTTAGTCCTTTTTCAAAAAAGTTGTTCCATAAGGTAGTCAAATAGCCTTTATCGCCAAACAATGTGCCTGATATTTTCTCTAATAGCTTGTTTAAGAGGTCTTTACTATTGTCTGCCACCTGTCCTGTAGTCAAAGCAAAGTCCACGATTTGTCCTTTGTGATTGACTATCAGGTGGAGCTTAAAGCCGAAAAACCACCCCATAGAAGATTTTCCTTTCGAGGCGGTTTGAGCAAAAACTTTATGTTGCTTGGCTCGCAGCATGTCACAAACAGGTAGCGCTTTGGCATCTATGTAATAAATTCCTGTTTTTTCTGCTTGCTGGCAGGTTAATTTGGCTAAAATCGCCATAGGAAGAGCAACCCGTTCTATTAACTCTATAAAATAGTTGTAGGATGGGGCAGTAGGAAAATAGGTCTTTAAGTCATTCAAAACCAATGCTTTATAGTAATATTCAAAACATTTATAGCCCGAATAGTGGTAGAAAATCAGAATCGTAAGTATCTCACTTTCCGAAATTTTGGGCACACTACGAGGCGTGGCATTGTTTTACCTTCGCTAAGCCAATGCTGAGCAACCCATTGTTGCATCAGCAAACAGGCATTATCTACAAAAAAAATAATTCAAATAACATGGACACATCAAATTTTGTATCTTTGGACTTCATAAAACAGGGGGTAGTATTGTTTGCAGTTTTGGACACTACAAAGATAACTATGCTCCTGTTTTTATTCCTATCAACTATACTAATCCCCCTATTTTTTATAGCTTAGCTCCGAATTCACGTTATTTTACAATATGCCTACACTCTGGGAACTAAAAGCTACCGACTTTATAAGCAGCTCGTTGGCTACGATAAACAAGAATATAGACACATTTAAGGCAAAAACCCAAGGTGCCGAGCAAGCGTTTGGGCGGTTTGCAAAAAACAGCCAATCGCAAATAGGCAATTGGCAACGAAACAATATAGACAAAATTAGCGAATTTGCCGGCGAAATACCCATTTTAGACCGTGTAATGCAATTAGGTAGTAGCCGTTTTGCACTTGCAGGTGGTGCCGTAACCGCCCTTGCCACAGGATTAGCCGCAGCCTCGGCAAAAGCAGCCCAATTCGACAAAGCAATGGCAAAGGCTAACGTAACTGCCAAACTCAACAAAACCGAACTTGCAGGGCTAAAATCCGAAATAATGAACATATCAAGGCAGGCAGGTTTAAGCGACTTAAACATTAGTTCAGGGGCGTTCGAGCGCATTATTTCGCAAGGCAGCTTAGATGCCAAACAAAGTTTAGCTGCCCTTAAACCCGCACTACTCGCCGCAAAAGCAGGCTTTGTAGATGCCGAAATTGCCGCTGCAGCAATGGTAAATATTATGAGCAGCTCGGGCGTGCGCGACACCACAAAACTATGGGACACCCTTTTTGCCACCCTTAACCTGGGCAACGCCCAAATGACCGATATTGCCACCTACCTGCCTCAAATTGTGCCAAATGCCAAACTTGCCGGCAGCAGCTTAGCAGAGGTAAGCGGCGCCTTTGCCCTGCTAACCCGCAGCTTGCGCAGCGAACAAGCAGCACAGGGGCTTAAAAACATTTTCGACACTTTTGGAGATGTTGACAGGCTCGTGAATTTTAAAGAAGCAGGTATTGATGTGTTCGATGCCGTAACAAGGAAAATGCGCCCCATGCCCGATATTATAGACGACATAAACAAAAAGCTAAACAAAATGCCCACCGACCTTGCCCGAACCACTTTTATAGATAGTTTAGGGCTAAACGATGAGGCAAAAATGGCAATCTCTACCATGACAGCCAATGCCGCCGAACTGCGAAAAGTAATAGACGGCACCACCAACAGCACAGGGCAGTTTGCCGATGCCATTAAAAACAGTGCCAACGACACCGACCAATGGAATAAGTTTTTGGCTAACATTAACTATGTAGCCACCAAACTGGGGCAAATAGTTTTGCCAATTGTAAACAATGCACTCAGCAAATTTAACTGGGTTTTAGACGGCGTAATTACCGCCTCGCAAAGTTTAAGCAACTGGATTTATGGCAAAGGCACCCCCAGTATCGACAACCTAACTCAATCTACCAACAACGCCAACAACACATTCTCCAAACTAAACCCAACCCTTACCAACACAAAAAAAGAGGCAAACAACCTTAGTGGGTCTTTTCAAAACCTAAAAGATGATATAAGCTTTGCGTGGGATAAAGCTAAAAGCTTCGCCTCTTTTTTATCCGGAACGCTTACGCCAGAACTTAATTCGCTGCAAACCACCACCAACCAACAATCAAATAGTTTCAACCTGTTTGGTCAAACACTTAACGTAGCCCGTGAATATGCCACGGGGCTATTGGGTGCCATAAAACAACTGGCTACACCACTAAACCTCCTTTTTAAAACAAGTATAAGTTTAATGTCCGGAAACTTTTTAGCCGGCTTCGAAAATGCCAAAGACTTGTTTAATAGCTTTAAAGATATAGACCTAACCAAAGGGTTTAACGATGCCATAGCCAAACAGGCAAACATTAAACTGCAAAACACCATTGACGACGACCGAAATTTTAATTTTATGTCGCCCGATTTTCCTGTAAACAGCATGGGCAAAGCAGTTGCCGATGCAACAAAACCCATGCAGGCTGCCTTAAACCAAAACAACAAAGGGCAAGATAATATGTTGGCATTTTTAAAAAGCCAACAAGCTAAAAAGAGAAACACTACAGACAAAGACAGCCCAAAGGCTATTGAAATTACCAACAATGGCATTGAGCTAATTCCCATAAACAAACTTACCAAACTGCCCAAAAGCCCTGCCACTACCAATTTAGGCAACCAAACCAATACTATTAATACGGTAGCAATGCCCAAAATGCCTGCTACCCAAATAGTAAATACAGCACCAGCTATATTGCCAAACACCACCCAAACCAATACCATTAATACGGTAGCAATGCCAAAACTGCCAACTTTGCCCGCCATAAGCGTTGCAAACCCTGCCCCGCCACCAAACAGCATAGCCATACCCGCCACCAACCCAAAACCGCCACTACAAAACCCCGCCATACTCACTACCGAAACAAAACGCTTTAACACCAAAAGCAATACTATTATTCAAAAAGTGTTCGACAATATTATAATCAACATTACCAATACTGCCACCCAGCAAGATGCTCTAAAAATTGCCAAAATGGTTAAAGCCTCCTTAATCCAAGAACTAAACGACGACTTTTCTGTAATTCGATAACCAAAAAACCACCCCAACCATGCCCCTGAAAAACCTTCCCGATATGCTTGCCATGCAACGCAACTACAACACCTTTAAAGCCAAACTGCCCCAATTTGTGGGCAGCACTGCCGTTAGCTTTTTTAAAGACAATTTTAAACGTCAAGGCTTTTTAGAAGATACCGGAACCAAAAAATGGCAAGACCGAAAAACAAAAGAAAAAGGGCGCCGAAGGGCAATACTTATAAAATCGGGGGCATTGCGCAGGTCGGTACAGGTAAAAAAAGCAGGGTATAGTGCCAATAAAATTTATGTTATAGTTGGCTCAGATATGCCCTATGCCCAAATACACAACCAGGGCGGTATTATTAACACCACCCAACAAGTACGGCAACACAGCCGCCGAACCAAAACAAAAATTGCCACCGTTAAAGCCCACCAGCGCAACGTAAACACTACCATTCCACAACGCCAGTTTGCCGGCGACAGCCTACGACTACACAAAACCATAAAATACCATATTTTTAAAAAACTCAAACACATTTTAACCTTTTAGCCATGTCTGTTTTAGCCGTAATTTACAAACAAATTGAGCAACAACTCTATACCGTTCTAACACCCAGCAGCACCCCAGCACTGGTTTGGATAGACCTGTACAACAACCAGGATATTGCCTTTAAAGAAGGCGCAACTAACCATGAACTACCCATTACTTTCCCTAACGCCCTTATAGCCTTTGGCGAAATTGAATGGGAAACAGATGCCCGCAACAACCTAAAACAACAAGGCACCGCCCAACTGCATATTTATATTGGGCAAGAATTTTACCAAGATAGCTACCTAAACAACGGTGCACCCATGAGCCAACAAGCTATAAAACTAACCAGGTTCGATTTGTTGGAAGCCATAAACAACGTACTACAAAATTTTTCCGGAACCAATTTTAAACCCCTAAAACGCACCAATACCGTTATAGACGACAACTACAACAATATAATTTACGACACCCTGGTTTATTCCTTGCTTATTAACGACTGCTCGGCTGCGCTGGCTAAACCTCCGGTTGTTTGGCTAAACCCACCCCACAACCTCCACATTAACCCCGACTACCAAAATACACACGGGCTAAGCCATATACAAACAGGCGAGGTTGACGAAATTATTCAAAACAATACTTAACAGTTTGCCGCCTATTGCTGCCCCGCTGCTGGCTGCTCCAACGCCTCTAACAGCAACGCAAGGTAAAAAACAGTATCTCGGTCGCGGGCGGTGGCTATGGGCGTGGGGCTTATAGCCGCCAACTGTAAGGCTTTTATAATAGCCAGTTTAATACTACTAAGCTCGGCAGGGGTTAAATTTGTAAACATAACGCAGGCATTTAAGGGGGGTTAAATTGTTGGTTAAATAAAAACAACAAATATAAGGCATTTTAATAGTAGCATAACTATATTTTTTAGTTTTAAACTATTTTTTTTAGCCCAAACAAACATAAAAAAAACCCGCCTTTTACAGCAGGTTTTTTTGTTTAACTAAACAAGGCATGTGCTAAACCGCTACCTCAACGGCTTGCTCTAAATCTTCTAATAACTGCGCAAGGTAAAAAACAGTATCTCGGTCGCGGGCGGTGGCTATGGGCGTGGGGCTTATAGCCACAAACTGCAACGCTTTTATTAGCGCCAGTTTAACGCCCATTAGCGATTCTATGCTGGTTATTTGCAACTGCACCCTAACTGGCTCGGTTGCGGGTGGGTGGTGGGTGCTTACTGCCATTTTACTATACCAGGTTTAGCGTTGTTATGCGCCCTCATGCGCGATGTTAATACCTCCATACCATACTCGTTAACGCAATATACCGCTATATGCGTACCCGGCACCTCTAACTGCATAACATACTGCTTGTGCTTGTAGCTGCCTATTGTATCGGTTTTAACACCATACGCAACCCTTATATCGCGTATGCAATACCACGCCTGCCCGCCTATTAATACCGTGCGCACCAAGTGGTTGTTTAGCGGCGTGTATTTAAAAGCCAGGGCTTTGCCCTTTTTAATACCACCACCACCAACAGCAGCCCTCCTAAGCTGCGCCGGCGCCGTAGTAGTAGTAGCCAACAATTTTGTTTGCAATGCGTTTACCTGTGCCTGCAACTGCAGCAACAGTTTAGGAAACTCCTCGCGGGCGCGCCGCTCTACCTCAATAAAATAACGCCGCGCCGCCTTGCCCTGCTCGTTGTTCTCGAGCATAGCCAACTCCTTGGCACACTCGAGCGTTAAATAATACTCGGTTCGTGGTTTGCCAAAGCCCTAAGACCTATTCCCCGAAATTGGGGAATAGTCCAAACCTTCCTGTAAATCGTACTTTTGGATACGTTCTTTTATCCAAGTAGAAAAATCTTTGCCAACTTTTAAAAAGCTGTGCAGCTCGCGGGCAGAAACAGTTTGCTCACCGTCTCGATGCTCAATTTTAATTAATGGTACCATAGTAATCGTATGGGTTTATATACCAAAAGCGCAGCCCCCCTGCATTTTCCGAAGGATTACCCAACACACACAAGGTATAGTTGGCAACGGTA
Source organism: Sphingobacteriales bacterium (assembly GCA_016706405.1). Taxonomy (NCBI): domain Bacteria; kingdom Pseudomonadati; phylum Bacteroidota; class Sphingobacteriia; order Sphingobacteriales; species Sphingobacteriales bacterium. The sequence goes on along the minus strand of JADJJT010000003.1, from coordinate 927,074 downwards.
ACACAAAGAGGGCTGCTCTTTTGGCTATGAATAATAAATAAAAGGTAGGAAACCTTATGTTATATTGGGTAATCGCTGCAAAAGTACAGCATAAAAATTATAACGCAAATAATTTTTAAAAAAACTTAAAAATTTATTTAGTTTTGCGCCTATAAACACACTCTTAAAATTAATTAAGTTTGCTGCTATTTGTTTGTAAACTACGTTTCTTTAACAACCATATCAACGCTATGCTCACACAAATCATCATTAGTAGTACCCCTATTTTAATATATGCTATATTTTTTGTTTGGGCAAACTGGCTCATAAACTCTAAGCTAACAAACAAGGGCGACAGAAAGAGGTATAAAAAGTATTTTAATAAACAAATAGGGAATTTCTTTGCACCCTTATTTGAGTATTGCCATTGCGAGGTAGGGGTGTTAATTTTGTTCATAATTATAAAGAATTAATATTTAACAAATTTGGGGTCAACAGAAAAGCATCCGGATATTTTGATGGAGAAAGCTACGGTTTGGTTTCCGTTTTTAAAAAAAGCGGCATGTTTAACGGTGTATTTGGCGTATAGAGAAGAATAGTGGGCTATTTTACGCAAAAACACTTTAGACCCAACAGGGTAGTGCAAATTAAACTTTTCTACGTTTTTTTGGGCATCAAACGCTGCCGCTTTTTCTTTATTTGTCATTTTGGGGCTTGGTTGGTAAATGTTTTCTAAAATCGGTGGCTTGCTGGGCTATTCTTTTCATAAAATTAACGGCTTCATCGTTAAATTGTAAAAACTTAAGGGCGTCTTCATACCAATACCGCAACATAGCGCAGTGGTGGTAGTATAGTTTTAGGTTGTATTTTGGCTTGGTTTCTATTAGTTTGCGCTTTAGCTGCACATACACCTCGTCATACAAGCCCATATACATTATAAAAGCATCGGGGGTGGTGGCATATATGGTATAGTGTTCGCGGTATATGTCCATAACATGGCAGAGTTGGTTTGCCTCGCGGTGGGTTAGGGCTATGGTGTGTTTGTTGCTCATGGGTTTGGGTTGTTTTTTATATTATAGGCTGTTGGGTACATGCGTTTTAGGCGTTGGTCTATGTCGTAAATGGTTACTTTGCCGTCTTTGTTTTCGTCTAAGCCGGCGTTTTGGCGGTATTGTATAGCGGGTTTGGCATAGAGGGTATAGCAGGGGTCGTTGCCAAGAGCTGCGGGGTATAAAATGGCGAGGTATAAATTGGTTAAATTAGTATAGCTTACTTTTCGTTGTTGTTTTATACTATGCAAATAATCATATACATAGTCTAATTGTTTTAGGTGGCTCATTTTGTGTAGTTTGTCGGTGGTGGTGCCCAACTGTTTGGCTATTTGAGGCATAAATTGTATTAAGCCTGTTGCGCCACTGCCTTTTAAATTGCGGGCTGCTGCATTAAAGCTGCTTTCGCTGTGCATTACCGCCATTAGCCATTCGGGGGGTATTTGTAGCTGCTGGCTAACGGTGCGCACTTTATCTTCAAATTTTTGGGGCTGCGCCAGGTAGGGGGTGGCTACCTTTAGCAAATAAAGGCTTGCCATACTTGTTTGTGTGCCAGCTGTTTTGTTGCCAGCACGGGCTATAAAACCAAACCCATTAACTATTAGCTGGGCGGCAATATTGCTAACCAATACTATGGCGGCAAGCAAAAGGTAAAATTTTAGTGGGCGGTTGCTGGGTTTGTTGCCCATTTGCAAAATAAACCAGGTTACAATTTGTTTGGCGGGTACTATTAAATTTTTAGACATAATTAAAAAGTTTAAATAATTAGGTAATATTGAGATTGTTGTTTGTTTTGGGGGGGCAATAAAATTTAGTTGTCGGTAAATTTAAATTCGAGTTGGTCGGGTAGGTTAATTTTGTTTTTTTTGGGTTTTTGCCTCAGCTCTTTGTAGTTGCCACGCAAAATTGCTTCAATGGTGGCGGTTGCCAAAAAAAACTCTTTGCCAAGTTGGGTAAGGCAATCTTCGTAACGCATTCGTATTTTTGTACCGTCTGGCAGCTCGGTGCCGTTTTCGTAGAGGTCTTTAAACCTTTTTTCAACGGCGGCGTCGCGTTCGTCTCTTAATGTTATTTTCATGTTTTGTGGGTGTGGGGGTAAGGTTTAGTCGAAATCTATAATATCGCCTAAGCGGTTTTTTCGGGGTTTTAATCCCAAGTTAATAAGGTGTTGGCAATACGCATTAAACTGGTTGGGGCTTAAGGTTTTGGTAAACTCGGGTTTATAGGTATTGGGGTATTTGTTTCGTTGTTTGGCGTTTCCGTAGGCGTAGTTTTGCACTAAATTAAAATGCCGCACATAGTTGGTTATACTATAATTGTTTTTTATATAAAAGTGGTCAGTAGTAAAATAGGCATCTAACAGTTTTTCGTCTATGGTTACGTTGCGTATCATACCTGGCTCGGCTTGTGTGGCTACATAGTTTACGGTAGTGTGTTTTTTGTAGAACAGGCAAAACAGGGCAATTTTTTCGGGGGTAGTTTTGGCTTCGCGGGGCTGTTCTTTTTCTATTTCAATACCGTTTGAAGCGGCTGCTAAATTTGGCAAGTCGGTTTCGCAATACGGTATCAGGGCTAAGGTGCTTCTGTATTTATCTTCACTTAACCGCTCCTTAAATAGCATTTTAATAGCCATTAAGTACCCTCCTTCGTATTCAATTCTAATTGTTCTGTTGGTAGGTTTGCTTTTAAGTATATAAACTGTTGCCATATTTTGCGTTTTAAATTCGTTTACGAGGTTTAAGCTCGCTAAGTCTTTGTTTTTGCTCCCTAACCATTTTTTGGGCTATGGTTATGGTTTGTATAAGGTCTTGTTTGCTTTGCTTGTTAAAAGTTTTTTTGGCAGGGGTATATTTTAAACACCAGGCATTTATACGTGGGTAATCGAGCTGCAAATTGCCTTTATCGTTTATATACATTTCGCCGGCGGCAGTTTGGGCATACCAGTTTAACTGGTGAAACAAACTAAGCAGTTTGCGGCGCATACGCAACAGTTCCTTATTTTGCTGGGCAGCGGCAGATTTAGTGTTTTTAATAATAATATCGGCTTCGCCTGATGTAAGGTCTTTTAGGTGATGGGTTCTGCCATTTGTCCAGGTACTAACATAAACTGCCCTTGTTTCGGGGGTTTTAAGTTCCGGAATTATCCGGAACAAACGCTTTTTTTGGTTGTTGGTAATAAACATAGTATTAGTTATTTAACATTGAGTAAACGTCTATACTTTCGTTCTTCATCAAATCTTCGCTGTTTTGATATACAAATTTTGCAGGTATTGGAACAACGATAATATCCATTGTTTTAGGGTTGCAAATACCCACGTGCAGGTGTTCTATGCCCGCAATAGTGCTGGTTTTAAGCACCTGCGTTTTTTGTATCTTGTTGTAGTAAATGGTATAAACTGGCGCCGATGGCGTTTCGAGTTGGGTGGCAGCGGGCAGGCTTTGTTCGGGTGGAACGTTGTCGTCGTAAAGTCTCATAAATGGTTGTATGGGGTTTAATTTGTAAAACGGGTTTAATTTAAAGTGCCGAAAACTGCAAAACAATGGGTTCGTATTTGCCTTTATCGTTGCGTTTAAACAGCCTAAAGTACTCGGTACTTTGTGGGTAGCTGGTGCCTTCGCGCAAAATTTGCATAGCGGTTTTATAGCGGGGGTCTTTTACTTTGTTTTCGTAACGGTACAGGGATTGTATTTTTTTTACGTCTAAATTGCCCTTGCTTGTAGAAAAAGCATCTTTTACAATGTCAATTATAAATTCGGCATCGCTTTTAATGTTTTCGTCGAGCATTTCCATAAGCATAGCCTTAGCCGTTTCGAGTGCTATACTGTCGAAAACCGCCAAATCGTTTAGGCTAAACTGTATTTTAAAGGCACGGTTGTAGTTATACAAGGTGTAGTTGCCTTTGGGCTGTTTAAAATCTTGCCCCTTTTTTATTTTGTGTTGTTCGAGCCAGGCATTATACACATCGGTACAGGCTTGCTCGAGCCAGCGTTTAAACTGCACCATTTGCTGTTGCAGTTTTTCGGCTTTTTCAATAGCCTTTGATACGTTGCGCTCGGCAACTTTTTCGGCGCGGGTAATTTTGTTGTCGGGTATGGTGTGCCCCCGTTCGTTTACCCATAGTTTTTTGGTGGGTGTTAGTTTTATCATAACGAATACATTATTGTTTTGTTAAAGAAATCAATGTTTTTAGTTAGGGCATCGTAGGTATTTTTATACTTGGTATCCCATTCGTACCAGGTGTTGTGGTTGCTTATCATGTGCAAAACAGTTGTATGGCTTCTGTTGAGCATTATGCCAATTTGTGTATAATTGCAGTTGCAATATACCCGCAGCGCATTGGCAACCATGGTGCGCATTTCGTTATATTTTTTAGCACGGCAGGGTTTAACCATCTCTTTAAAGTGTAGGCTATACACTTTTTGTGCTGCCAAAATAACCGCCTCCTGCTTGGTTTTAGGCATACTGTTGTAGTAGTCTCGTATCTCTGCAAATTTTGCGTTTATACTTGCAACAACCTCGTTTATGAGGCTTTCTTTAATATCCTCTATATTGTTCATTTAAGCTACTTTTTAACGGTTTGGTAATGTTTATTGGCAAGCATATCTCGATGTAGCCATTTAAAACTTTTCCGCAGGTTTTTCATCACTTCTTTATTAGCAATCACAGTTGCAATAGGGCTTAAAAAAAGGTCTTGTTGTTCTTTAATATTTGGGTACGCTTCTTTGCTTGTTAGCCCAAAATCGGCATTTAAAAAAACAATTATAAAACCTTCTGCATACGTATCTATTATAGTAAGCAGCCAATTCCAAAACAAGTCGCTTTTTAAAAAGTAGTTAATACTTGTTTTTGGTAGGTGGCTGTCGGCAAGTATTATTTCGGCAACATCAAATACTGCCCAAAACAACCTGTCTTCGGGTATTTGCAACCGCCGTATTATTTCTTGGGTATTTTTGCCGTATCGCATAGTTTTAGTTTTGGGTTATGTTTTCGGGTTGTAGGGCATTGTATGCAACCGTATTGTTTTGGTTTACTGCCATAGTTACTAAGTGTTGCACAGTTCGCAAATCGCCAGCCGAGGCGTTGTAGATGCTTTTTATAGCCGATTCGTTTTCTAATCCGTTTGCCGTGGCAATTAGCCTGATGTCGTTTATAGTTGGGTTTATTAGCGGAATAAACTCGTTGCCCACTCGCGATAAAATTTCGCGGTAAGCCATTTTGTCGCGCTTGGCGTTTTTAGTTATCCGGATACTTAAATGAGGTGTGCCCGCCAGTACAAAACCGCAATGCCCGTTTAACTTGTTGTATAAGGTTTTAAAGATGTTTATCACCCCATCTCGCAATTTATCGGCTTCGTCTATAAGCAGCAAAGGCGTGGTGGTTGTTCTGCTCAGCAGGGTTTTTACAATTTCGTCTATCATGCCAGCTATTCCCTCGCCAATAGCCTCTATGCCAATGGCTTGCGACAATTTGCTTAAAAACACCTTGCGTGTATAATGCTCTTCGCATTCTATATAATACACGTTGGGCACATTGTTGGCATAGTAGTTTAGCCCAAAAGTTTTGCCGGTACCGGGGGCAAAGGCTATGGCTTTGGCAATGCCGTGGTTTTGCGCTTCTAAGCATACGGCGTAGGTACGTTTTAGGTTTTGGGTTTGAGCAGGCTGCCAATACGATAGCCCACAAAATTTACCTAAAGCAAGCCACACCCTTTGCGATACTTTGTTAAAGTCTTTACCATTCCGGATATTGCATATAACCGCCTCGCTTGCTCCATAGATGGCAAGCTGTTTTGATATTGTCCTGTCCGATAGTCCAGATGCCTGTTTGGCAACTAAGAGTTCGCGAATTTTTTCGTAATTAATTTGATTTTGCATAATGGTTTTATTTTATATTTTGTTTAAATTGGCAAGTGCAGCCTCGCCCATTTTGTCGTAATAATCTACCGTGTTTATTAAATTGTCGGCATAGATGTCGTCATTGGTATTGTCATCGGGCAGTTGGCTTGGCATAGCTAAGCCAATATAACCCATAGTTTTTTGTGCCAAAACCACCTCGCAAGCCCTGTTGTGGGCTTCTTTATTTAATTTGGCAAAACTCAACCCTCCGCCCTGTGTTAAAATACCACTATTTATAAGGTGCGAGCTAATAGTATCTATTTTTTTCAGTTGGCGTTTATACTGTTCTTGTTTAACAGCATTAATTTTCCACATGTATTTCTCTTGTGCTGGAGTGGCATCGCCGGGGCTTTCGGTTGTTTTAGTTACCGTTTGCATATACCCAATTGAGTGCCCAGTTTTGGCATCGAAAATGGCTATCCGGCGCATATCGTCTATATCGTACCACACATGTACCCTGCGCTCGTTGTTATTGTCTAACCATTTAAGTTTGTTTTCTTTCCAGTGCTCGTCTTTTGCAATTTCGGGCTCAAATTCAAATATGTTTTTGCCAATTTTAACGGCTAACAAACCTCGTCTGATGGTGTAAACGCGGTGGTTTTTGCCCACCATACGAGGCTGCCAAAACAAATGTTCATGTAGGGTTTTGCACAATGGCACTTCGTTTATGCCATATTTTTCTGAAGGAGAAAGCCCGTCGCCCTTTTGTTTAATTTCGTTGTACTCGGCAATAGAGGTGGCAATTTGCAATATTAATGCGGCTACATTTGGCAACCACACCTCGCGCCCCTGCCAATAATCGCTGGTAAACCCCTGTTTTGTGCGTTTCCAAACATCGGGGTTTTGGGCACTGTTTATATCTTTTGCTGTAATGTTTCCGCCGCTATGGTTTTCGTAAAATTTTAATATACATCTGTCTATAAGGCTTATAATAGCCTCTATTTTTTTACCTCGCCCACGCCCTGTGCGGGTGGCAAAATGTTGTTTGGGGTCGGTAAGTTTATTTAACAGGGTTTGGGTGTCGCCGGCGGTAAGGGCAGAGCCTTTGTCGTATTTTATATAGTTAGGGGTATTGTTGGTTGTTTCTACTGCCATTTTTAAAGCGCGCCACACCAAATTGCTGGTTTCTGTATCGCCTATACCAAACCCTAAAACCTTGTTGCTGTGGCTGTCTATTACTATAACTACATAGAGTTTGTGGGCGTTTTTGTCGCCAAAATATTCGGGGTCGTAGCCCCATAGGTCCCAAGGGGTGCCGTCTATTTGCCACATTTCATTGGGTGCTTTGGCTTTTTCTTGCCTTACCAACTGCTCGTAGGCATTGTGGAAAGCATTGTTGCCGTGCCTTTTTGCGTACCATATTTGTTTTATTTCGGGGCGGTCGAGGCTGGCTTGTACTGCCTGCCTTGTTATGGTTTTTAATTTTTCCCAGTTGCGCTCCTTAGCTACCTCAATCAACATATCGCACAGTTGTTGGTAGTTAAACTTGCGGGGGTCGCTGGCAAATTCTATTAAACAAAGCAAGGCATCGCCTTTAAGCTTGGCATTGTGGTGTTGGGCAGCACCCACCGAATTGGCAATTAAACAGGTGGCACCGTGTTTTGTGTATTTGCCAACCAATAAATTTATGCGGGTGCGCGATGCAGGCAAAAATACATTTTCGCTTTTTATACGCTCGGCAATTATGCTGTAAAAAATTTCGCTGCGCTCTAAACCCAGTTTTTTCCACCACTTATTGCCTGTTGTTACGGTTACTATGCCGTTTAACCAGGTGGCGGCAACAAGGTATTTTTCTAATAAGTTTTTGCTTAACTTTTTTCCGGTATCGGGGTGTTGCCATTCGGTTAGGGCTTTGCTGTCGGCAGGGGTTAGGCGTAAAAATGTATCGAACACGCTGCCCAACAGGTTAATTTTGCCAAAAAATGCCTCCACTTTTTCTTTGTGTTCCTGCTTCAACATGTCGAGGCATACCATTACCCTGCCCGATGCGTTGTAAACAACCTCCTCTTTATTGGCATTAATTCTGTTGTAAATATTTCTACCCGGAACCCCCGCTTTATTCAGTTCATTGGGGGTTAAGTATATTTTACCTGCTATTGTTTGCATAGCTCAAAAATTTTAAGGGTTTGGCTATAATAAAACTGGTAAAACCGCTCGTTGTGGTAATAAACAACATACTCGAAGGTTCGAGAAACGTGCTCGCTTATTTTTTCGGTTTGAGGGTTAATGTTTTCAAGCAAAACAAGTATTTCGGCTGCAGCAAGCTGCCTTTTGGTATAAATTTCGGGGAGTTGTACGGTTTTAGCCATTTCTAAGTTTTTTAGTTTGTTGCTAATTTTTACTAATTGGAGGAAAGTTGCGCGTTGTACGGTGGTGTTTTAATTTTAGTTCGGCAAAAGCATTCCCCAAGGCTTCGGCAGCAGCCCAAATATGGGCGTTGTTGCGGTAGCCGTGCAGCACTTGGCAGGTATAGCTATAACTGTAGCCGGTTATATGCGACAGTTGTAAATACCCACCTCTAATAGCCTGCATAATTTCTGTTTGTTTTTGTTCGTTTGGTTTTATGGTTTTTTTCATACCTTTGGCATTGCGTTTAAATTATATCGCAAAGATAATGAGCATTTTTTGCTCAATGCAAGTTTTTGAGCAAATTTTATTTAATATTTTTAAATAGTATATTATATGTCTATAATATTATTATACCTTGACTCAAACTTAACTTATCTCAGAAAAAAAAATGGCTTCTCACAAGATAAAGTAGGTGATGCCATTGGTGTAAATAGATATATTATAAGCAACATCGAAAATGGGCGGTCGCAACCAAGCATACAGCAACTGCTATTACTATCAAAATTATTTAAGATAAGTATAGACCAACTGCTAACCCAAGACATAAGCAAAACAGACCAAACGCCATTGGCAATAAGTTTAGTTACGTTGCCAACAGAAAAGCTTAGAATTAACACTGAAGAAGAGATTAGGCTTCGAAATGCAGTTAATGACTACAAAACCCAAATAGCAACCCTTACAGAGCAAATTGCCAACCTCACACAAGAAAACACCCAGCTAAAAGAGCAACTTTTAGCTGTGCAAAATAAGCTGATAAAGTTCATTGACCCCTAAAAAACAAATAAAAAATAACCAGACACTGTGCAATTTTTGATTTCAAAATTGCACAAAAAAATTGCACAAACCCAATAATATATTGCAATATAATAATATTGTCACTTTGGGCAAACTCCCACCGGCTGTGCATTTGGCAAAAAAGCCACATAAAGCGTTTTTATGTGGCTGTGTAGGGGTTTATTAATTAGTAATTTTATAACATGCTCATTATCAGCACATTGTAAATTTTGCCTTATTATTAGGGTGTTTTATCAAAGCAATTTTGTTACGTTTTACTTTTGCGCTGTTTATAAATTAATTAATACTTGCAAACTCCCACCCAATAAGGCTTTCCTTAAAAATTTCGTCATTTATTTCATTTTTAATTTTGTTACGTTCTACTTTTGCGTTGTAACATGCTACGAAAAATTCATCCGGAAGAAAAAAATTCCGGATAGCTTGGCAGAATATTTATAGCACTCAATTTAAATATTGAACAATGGTTAATTTAAACCTAAACGGCTAAAATTAATCATATTTAGCAAACAATTAAAGGAAATATCGGCTTAATTACAGTTTTTATTTGGCAATTTTGCAAAAACATCGTAATTTTGTCGTTTAATAAAACATCACAAAACAAAACCACTTATTTAAATCATATACTAATTTACATGTCTTTATGAAAAATTTGCTACTATTTGTTGCCTTAGCCTTTATAGCTAACTTAAATATGCTGGGGCAAAGTATTTTTACAGTCGAGCCGTCTCAGTCGGTATATGTAAATGGCGATCCTAACGTTTACGAAATTATAGGCCATGCCAACGTTAAATATAATGGCACACAAGCAGCAACCATTACATGGGAGCGCACAACCAATAATTTGGCTGGCGAAAAATGGCGCTCGTTAATTTGCGATAAAGTTACATGCTGGAGCCCAACAAAAAGCAGCAATAGTTTTGAACTTCAGCCCGGCGAAACAACCCTTATGGATACCCATATAAACTCGCCCAATGCTTCAATTGGCAACGGAACAGGTTTTGTGGTAATTAAAGTTACCGCAACCGACCCCGGAACCGGCAACGTTTTAGGAACTGTCGAAATTAATTATACCTTTGATACATGGAAAACCGGATTACAAAAACCAACCGACCTTAGCAGCGAAATTCGCTTATACCCCAACCCCGCTAAAAATTTCTTAAATATATCCTATCCTGCACCCGTTGATGTACATTATATTGAGGTTTATAGTATCATTGGTCAGCTAATTGATAAAATTGATATGACCTACGATTTTGCCAAACGCATTAATGTAAGCGACTGGGAAAATGGCATGTATGTGGTAAAATTACTTAACAGCAACCATCAGGTTATTGCAAAAAAAGTAATAACAAAAATTGACTAAAACTAACTACGCACAATAAAGTTTTAAAATTATTTATACCATTCATATTCAGTTGCCCACTTGTTGCATAGTTGTAACAAGTGGGCTTTTTGTTGCCCAAATTATAAACTTGCCCCTTAAAAATAATATTTACTAAATAAATAAACACCGTTTGCCGCGTTAATTACAAACGCGCGGTATCTTTGCCCCCTTGAAAATAAAATTATCCGGCAGATATTGCACAAATAAACCCTACATTTATCCGGATTAATTCTACAAAGAACCCCCCTTTTTTATGTCGAAAAACATCAAAACACGCGGTATTATTCCACGCCGGCTAAAAGGCTTCCGCGATATAGATGCCCTTACCAATGAACTGCGATGGCATATTATTAAAAATGCCGAAACCGTATATAAACAATATGGCTTTGAACATTGGGATACCCCTATATTAGAATATGTTGAATGTTTGGGCAAACACATGCCCCCCGAAACAGGGCAGGCCAGTGCCGTGCAAGATGGCGTTTTTCATTTTCAGAATTTAGAATTTGAACCCGTTTGTGCCGAAGATGGCACCGAGCTTAAAGATGCCGACCGAAATACTATTATGGAGCGTTTTGATGTGCTATTGCGCTACGACCTTACCGCGCCCTTAGCCCGCCGCATAGCCGAAACCCTTTGGCAACGAAAAATGCAACGCCAGCTTCAACCTGCCGGCGTGCCCTTGTTTAGGCGTTACCAATATGGGCCAGTGTACCGGTTAGAGGCCAAATTAGAGCCGGGGCGTTTCCGCGAATTTTGGCAACTCGACTTCGATACCGTTGGCACCAACGACTACACAACCGATGCCGAATGTTGTATGATTTTGGCCGATGCCTTGCAAGCTATTGGCCTTAATCACCAAAAATTTACCGTAAAAGTAAATAATCGCAAAATATTAAAAGGGCTGCTTCAAATGCACAATATTACCACAGAACAAGCAGAGGCCGACATTTTGCGCGTTATTGATAAATTAGATAAAATTGGCCTCGAAAATGTAAAATCAGAACTCAGCAACGGGCGCAAAGATGCCTCAGGCTCGATGGTAAAAGGCTTGGGTTTGCCCGATGCAACGGTGCAGGCAATATCCGGATTTTTTGCGCAGTACGCCCAAATCAATAAAAACCGGAAAGCTGTTTTGCAAAGCCTGTCGCAGCAATTAGCGCAAAGCAGTATTGCCGCCGAAGGTATTGCCGAGCTACAAGCAATGGATGCCGTTTGGTGCGCTTTAAATTATACGGATGACTTAATTGTCTTTGACCCAAGTTTTGTGCGCGGCATGGCCTACTATACCGGCCCCATTTTTGAGGTAGAGGCTCACCTGCAAGTTACCGACGAAAAAGGACAACCAAAACGCTTTGGCTCTATAGCCGGCGGCGGTCGGTACGATACGTTGGTGGCCAAATTATTGAATATTGCCGTGCCCGCTGTAGGCGCATCAATAGGCGTTGACCGCTTGGGCGAGCTGCTGCTGCTTTCGGGAACGATAAAAGACAAACTTAAAGGGCCTGTATTTATTGCCGTACTCGATGCGGCCTTAATGCCACAATACCAGAAAATGGCGCAAAACCTGCGCCAAAACGGCATTATTACCGAAGTATATTATGGCATTCAGCGAAAAATACAGCGTCAGCTTGAGTATGCCGATAAACGCAACTGCCCCGTAGCAATTTTAGTAGGCAGCAACGAAATTGAGCGCGGAGTAGTTACTATAAAAGATTTATTCCTGGGCGCACAAACTAATACTATAACCGACAAACAAACTTGGATGCAACAAGTACAACGCGAAGTGCCATTGACCGATTTGGTTGAAACGGTAAAAGAAATGTTAAGTAGTTAATAGCTAACAATAAAAAACGCCTTGTTTGCCGCAAGTTTTAACTGCAAAGTAAACAAGGCATTTTTAGTTTTTTTAGTATCCGGATAAAATTGCCAAAAGTAAACCCTCCGGATTTTAGTCAAAAGTAAACCGGTTTTTCTTTTCAAGGATGAAATTAAAACCGCTCTAATTTGCTAAAAAAGAAATCGCCTTCAATTTGGGCATTATCGTTTGAGTCTGAGCCATGTACCGCGTTTTCACCAACACTGCTGGCATATTTTTTCCGGATAGTACCCTCGGCAGCATTGGCAGGGTTGGTAGCGCCAATTAGGGTGCGAAAATCTTCAACGGCATTATCTTTTTCTAAAATTGCCGCTACAATAGGCCCCGACGACATAAAATCACACAACTCGCCATAAAAAGGGCGTTCTTGGTGTACCTCGTAAAACTGGCCAGCTTGTTGTGGCGTAAGGAAGGTATATTTCATTGCCACAATCCGGAAACCGGCATCGTTAATCATTGCTAAAATTGGGCCAATAACGTTTTTGCGAACGGCATCGGGCTTAATCATGGTAAAAGTGCGGTTTGTTGCCATAATGGTAAAATAAATCGAAACGAAACAGCGAATAGTATAGGTTAAATGTTAAAAAAAATAGAATTGTATTTTAAATTGGGCTGCAAAGGTAGTATTTTTGCTTGGTTTAACCTAATTTTGCGCTTGTTATGCCCTTACAATTTAATATTGAAACCCTGCGCGAGTTAGTAGCCACGCCCAAAAACGCTATCATTGTAACCCACACTAACCCCGACGGCGATGCAATTGGCTCGTCTTTAGGCTTATATCATTTTTTGCTAAACCGCGGCTTCGAGGTAAGTTTAATAGCACCTACCGACTATGCCTCGTACCTGCACTTTTTACCGCAAGACGACCATGTCTTGATCTATCCGGCAAACCCCAAAGCAGCCATACAACGCGCTAACGAGGCGCAACTGCTTTTTTGTTTAGACTTCAACACTTACTCGCGGCTCGAAGGTTTAGGCAAAATATTGTCGGCCTTACAAATTCCAAAAATACTAATTGACCATCACCTTGAACCCGAGCAGTTTGATTATTATGTTTGGAATACCCAAGCAAGCAGCACAGCCGAATTAGTGCATTTTTTTATTGACCAAATAGGCGCTTCTGCCGAAATTACACCTGATATAGCCACCTGCCTTTATACCGGATTGGCCAGCGACACAGGGCGGTTTATGCACAGTTTATCGGCTAATGTATTTGCCTGCGCTGCGCAATTACACGCTGCCAACGCCAACGTACAGATGGTAAATAACCAGTTATTTAATTCGTACAGTTTAGACCGCTTGCAACTTTGGGGACATAGTATTGCCCAACGCATGGTAGTTTTGCCCGAGTATCAAACGGCATACATTTACCTAACTAAAGCCGATTTTGAACAGTTTAACCACCAAATTGGCGACACCGACGGCATTGTAAATTTGCCTTTGCAGGTTAGCAATATCCGGTTTGCTGCTTTATTTCGGGATGAGAAAGAAAAAGTAAAAATTTCTTTCCGCTCGAAAGGTAATTTTTCGGTCAACGATTTTGCCCGGATGCACTTTAACGGCGGCGGCCATTTTAATGCTGCCGGTGGTAGCTCGGTGTTAAACTTACAAGAAAGCATAGATAAATTTTTACAAGTATTGCCACTTTACAAAAAAAGTTTAAATGCCGAGTGATAAAAACTTTGCTTGTTTTGGATGGTAAAATGACAGTGCAATATAAATTACAAGTCAAACAAACAAACAAACAAAACCCGCCATCACATAGCGTTTGCTAATTTTAACCAAATGGCTCAAACATTTAAAGACAATATTAAGTTTCAAAAATGGATTGCCATTTTTGGCATTGCGCTTTTTGTGGGCAAATTGTTAGCCTGGAAACTAACTTTGTCGGTAGCGGTTTTATCGGATGCTTTTGAAAGTATTATTAATATTTTTGCAGCTTTTTTAGGGTGGTACAGTTTGTACCTTTCAGCATTGCCAAAAGATACCAACCACCCATACGGACATGGCAAAGTTGAGTTTGTAGCCTCGGCCATTGAGGGTATTTTAATAGCTATTGCGGGTGTTTATATCGCTTTCGAAGCCCTGCACAGCCTTATCCACGAGCATCAACCACATAAATTAGATATTGGGTTGCTTATTTTAAGTCTTACCGCTATAATAAATTATGCCTTGGGGGCATTAGCCATACACAAAGGGGAGTCAAGCAATTCGTTAGTATTAGTATCGAGTGGCAAACATTTACAAGCCGATACCCTAACTACCGCCGGCATTTTAGTGGGTTTATTGCTACTGTATATAACCAAAATTTGGTGGATTGACGGCTTGGTTGCCTTTATAGTTTCACTTTGGCTTTTGGTAACCGGATACCGCATTTTGCGCACTGCAATTGCCGGAATTATGGACGAAGCCGACTTTGCCCTCATTGCCAAATTAGCCCAGATTTTACAAAATAACCGCGCCCATAACTGGATTGATTTGCATAATTTACGCATTATTAAATATGGAAACATATTGCACATTGATTGCCACTTAACCGTGCCCTGGTATTTTAACGTTCACGAAGCCCACCTTGAGATTGACAATTTGGCCAATTTGATTAGAGATAATTTTGGCGAATCGGTTGAGTTTTTTGTTCATACCGATGGTTGCCTTAATTTTTCGTGCCCTATTTGTATAAAAACCAACTGCCTACACAGAAAACATAAATTTGAAAAAACTATTGACTGGACCCTCGAAAACTTAATGCGGAATAGCAAACATCATATAGAAATGGCGACCAATTTGCCGGCACATAAGCAGCAAAATCCGGATGAAATTTAATTAAGGCCATGAAATTGTTCATTCTTGATAATTACGATTCGTTTACCTATAATTTGGTTGAGTATTTTTATAGGGCCGGAGAAAATTGCCAACTGCCCATGCAAATTACTGTTCAGCGCAATGATGCTCCCAATTTAATTGCTGCTATTACCTCAAATACTGGTAATTTAAAACAGTTCGATGCTATAGTATTGTCGCCGGGGCCGGGCTTGCCCCACCAGGCGGGCTGTTTGTTGCCGTTAATAAAACAATTATCCGGAAAAAAACCCATTTTAGGCGTTTGTTTGGGGCATCAGGCTATTATTGAAGTGTATGGCGGCAAATTGCTCAACCTCTCGATACCAATACATGGGCAAGCTACCCCCTTAGCCATTGCTATGCCTGTTGAGGCCGCCCTTTTTAATGGAATACCCACGCACACACCTGTTGGCCGCTACCACTCGTGGGTGGCACATCCGCAGCATTTTCCTAATGTATTGCAGCCCACCGCTTTTGACGCTGATACGCAACACATCATGGCATTTAAACATAAAACTCTTCCTGTGTGGGGCGTGCAGTTTCACCCCGAGTCGGTGCTGACGCCCCTTGGTTTAACGATGCTGCAAAATTGGCTTCAATACTTATTTAAGTAAACATGCGAACAAAGATTGTGGCCATAAAACGCTAAATATTTCCGGCGCAATATCAATTTGAATTGTAGAATAGTTATAAATATAGCCTTACAATTTCCGGAAAAAGGTATTGCTATACCACATCTCTATAAATACTATACCCATCTTTGAAAATATAGGTAGGCGGTAAAATTCTACCAATTTCCTAATCTGCTAAATCTTAATTCAAGACCTTACGCCGCCAAGAAATTTATATCCGGAGGAGTTGGTTAGTTAGTTTCAGCTCAGAGGGCATTCATACGCCTGCCATTTTAATTTTACTAATTTTGTATCTTTGCACTAATATGTGGCATAGCTGCTTGCATAATCAAGTTTTAACGTTATATACACGAACCCAATGACGCAACACGAATTTGAACAACTCCAACAAGGAAATGACCAAGCCCTTGATACAATTTACCGCAGTTATTATAGTTATTTAACCGGACTATTACACTATAAATACGATTGTCAGGTTGCCGATGCAGAGGATATTTTTACCGATACCGTGCTAAAATTCAGAGAAAAAGTAATGGCTAACGAAGTTAGTTTTCAAAACATAAAAGGGTATTTAACAACCATAGCAGTAAATATGCTGCGCGACCGCTGGAAGAAAAAACCACTGCAATCGGTTGAAGAAATGATTGCCGAATTAGATGAACGAGATAATAATGAAGGGAGCGACTCGATGATTTTGAACGAAGAACGCGAAAATGAGCTTAAAAAAATTGACGCACTCAGAAAGGCTTTCGCTGAACTTGGGCAACGTTGCCAAGATTTACTAACCGATACCATTTACAAAGATATACCACCCCGATTTTTAGTCGAAAAATACCAATTTAAAAATGCAAGGGTAATTACCTCCGAAATGGGGCGCTGTAAAGACCGCTTAAAAAGTATTGCTAAAGATTTTTTTAAATTAAACTGACTAACTAACTGTACTGAAAACAATTTTATTTAATCCGGATAAAATAAATTGATGGCAAGAAACCTGCTTTAATATAAACTCTTGTTCCGTAAATTTAAATAAAAATCACATTTCTGTAAAACCATACACCCCCTAATACTCGCTTTAACGACATAAATTAATAACGATATGATTACCGAAGATAATAAACTGAACCTTATTCGCCAATATGCCAACGGCGAACTCGACCAAACCCAACTTGCCGAATTTAATTTGGCTTTACAAAATGATGCCGAATTTAAAGAGGAGGTAGAACTTCACTTAACAATTATGGCCGACCAAAAAATAAAAGAAAGCCAGCGCTTGAAAAAAATAGCAGAAACAGAAGGGCTAAAGCCCGAGTTTGTAGCCGAAGCAGCCGGCCAACCTGCTATTTCAAATACTCAGGCGCCAAGCGCAGCCAAAGGCCAGGCAACCCGAATAATAGCTATGCGCATAGCCGCACTATTTGTTTTGATTGCTGCCGTATGGTTATTGTGGCCAAGCGGTGGGCAAAACGAGAAGGCAATTGCACTGGCGCAGACCGAAATAAAAACGCCGTACCCATTGCCCGGCGAGTTAAGCACTATGGGCGATTTTAATGGCGAAGATACAGAGCGCAACGCTTATGATGCCTATAAAAACGGCAATTATGAAAAAGCAATTTCCGGATTTGTAACCCTTACTAATATTCAAAACCTACCCCCCGATAAAATGAGCCAGTTTAACCTATACTTGGGTTTATCGTATATGTATTTACAATCTAACCCAAAATACGAAATGGCAATAATTGCCTTTGAAAAAATGACTGACCCCGCTACCATTGAGGCTAAAAATTGGTTTACTGCCTTGGCGTTAATTGAACTAAAAAGGCCAAAAGAAGCAAAACCCTTGCTAAAAAAGATGGAAAGCGAACAACGCAAAACAAAAGCTGCCGAAATTTTAAAATATTTATAACCGCTAAAACGGTTAAGCTGCTACCCCTTAGTTGTGTGATAAAATTATTTCACACCTAATTTTTTAAGCTTTTTTATGCTTATATCAACAGGTTGCCCATCTAAATAAGGTATTATTTTTGTTTTAGGAGCATCATTTTGTTTGGCCAAATCTGCCTTATACTCGGCATCGGTTAGTGAGCTAATTTCTTGAGTGGTTAATTGCATACCTTTTACGCTGTACTCTTGTTCAATATCCGGAAAAAGTTCTTTAAAACGGTAAAAAATATCGTTGTTCATTTCTTTAAATGGCCCAATTACTAATTTAAAACGATAATCGGGCAGTTGTGGGTCAAGTAGCGGAGTGTCGTTGTTGATGATATTAGGCAAAATAGTTGCAGTAGTATCAACTGGTGTTGGTGGGGTAGGCAAATTAATGTTTTTTGTTTGTACTACCGGAAGTTGATTTCCAAAAATATCATACTCAATTATAGGTGCGCTGTTTAAAATTAATTTAGGTGGCGCAGGTTTATTCTCAATTGCCGTTGGGGGTAAAACAAGTGTAATATTACCCAAGCTATCAATTATAGTATCGGGTTTGGCAATGGGTGGCGGTGGCGGTGTAAGGACTGCCACTAAAACATTGTCGCCGGGTTGGGTAGTTAGCCGCACTTCAAAGCGGTTGTTTTCTTGGTGTTCGGTTTCGGTACAAGGCACATTATTAGCGCATCGGTTAATTAGCTGCCGTTCGCCGAACCCAATGGCCATTACCCGTGTGGGTGCAATGCCTTTAAGTAACAAATAATCGCGGGCGGCATTTGCGCGGTTTTGGGTAACTGTTTGGTTAATTCTGTCATCGCCGCGCGCTTCGCTGTGTGCTTCAAGCGACACGCCTGCCGTAGGGTACTGCTGTAAAAACGTATAAACTTTATCCAAATTGGTTTTAGTAGATTCTATTAGTTTCCAGTCGCCGGCAGCAAATTGTATTTTTTCGAGTTTTAACGGGTCGTTAAGCAATAGGGCCGTAAGTTCAGTAGGAGGTAAGTTGTTGGCACTCGTTATTTCCGGATTTATTTGCGTACCGGCTTGATGTTCGGGCGTGATTTGTATTGTTTGAAATGTATAAATATCATCTCCCCCAAAACTTCCGGGTCGGTTTGAGCAAAAATACCCCCTCGAAAGATCGACATTGGCTAAAAGTCCAAAATCATCTCGGTTTGAATTAAATGGCGCGCCTAAGTTGCGGGGTTTTTGCCATCCGGACCCCGTAGCTTTTGCACTAAAAATATCTTTGCCACCCAAGCCAGCAAATCCATCCGACGAAAAATATAAAGATCCGTCTGCGTGTATGTACGGAAAGGTTTCGTTTCCGGGCGTGTTGATAGCAGACCCTAAATTAATGGGTCTGCTCCAACTGGTGTCAATTCGGGTTGAGACGTACAAATCAAAACCACCTTGCCCACCCGGCATATCTGATGAAAAGTACAAATTATTGCCATCCGGACTAAAATAAGGATGCACCACGCTGTAATCAATATTGTTATAAATAAAGGCGGTGGGCGCGCTCCATTTATCTGTTTGCGGTACCTGAGTCGAAAAAAACAGACCTAACTTTACTGTTCCGTCGCTTTTGCTGTTGCGCCCCGAGTAATTACTGGTATAACAAATAGTTTTGCCATCGCGGGTTAGGGTGGCGGGGCCATCGTTAAGGGGGGTGTTAACAGCGCCACGTAATTTTTGGGGGTCGCTATACGATTTGTCGGGGCGAATATCCACCGAAAACAAGTCTAAATACTTGCCTTTATCTGCCGGAAGCCCATCTTTTCCCATTGGTTTGTCGCGGTTGCTGGCAAACACCAAGCCTGCCCTTGCTATAACTATACCATAGTCGTTTCCACGCGAGTTGATGGAAAGTGGCGAAACTGTGTAGTCGTCTGTTTTGCTGTTTAAGTATTCGATAGTATTGTTTTCGCAGCCTTTGGCCAACTCTTTGCCCCAAACGTCAAACTGTGCGTAAGCCAAAAAATACGAATATGCTTGGTCGCATTTACCATTACTTTGCAAAACTTGGGCATATTGCAGTTTAAAAATAGGGTCGGCTACCTCGTTAATAAGCAGTTTGTACCAATACTCGGCTTTGGCAAAATTTTGAGTAAGCCGGTAACAATTTGCTAATTTTATTTTTGCCTCGCGCGAGTTGTCAAGTAACAACACGTCTCGGTAAACTTCAATAGCCTGCTCAAAAGCTAAATTTTGATATAACGCATTGGCTTCGGTTAATTTTTTTTCAATTTCGTCGCTTTGTACTTGTGCATTTGCTTTGTTTTGTGTGGCCATGCCCCCAAATAATAATAGAAATAAAAAAAACAACGAAACCCATCTGTGATTACGAAAACAAGCATCTAACATATCTTTCAGCTATTAATGTGATAATTTAAGAAGAAATATACTTTTATTGTGCTAAACCGAAGAATTAGCTACTAAATATTTATAAACCAATAAAAGGTAACAAGGTTTAAATAGCTATTTTGTTGCCAATTAAAAAGCAAGTTACAGAATTTAAGCCACAAAATTAACCTATTTTTGTTGTTTAGAGGCAAATAGCTTTTACAATAGACATTGGTCTAAAAAATTGCGGTATTCCAAACTAAACCTGCTTAGTGGCAATCCCATGACGTTATAATAACATCCGGATATACTTTTGATGCCCACCATACCAATCCATTCTTGGATGGCATAGCTGCCGGCTTTGTCGTATGGCTGGCAATTATCTATATACCAATGTATTTGCTCGGGGCTTAGGGTATTAAATTCTACCAGTGTTTCCTCATAAAAAGTATGCTGCCGGTTTTGCCACAACAAGCACATGCCGGTAATAACAGAATGGGTTTGCCCTGCCAACTGATTTAGCATTTCGTAAGCATGGCTGGCATTTTCGGGCTTGCCTAAAACAACGGTATTGTCTAACAGTACAATGGTATCGGCGCTTACTATTGGTTGTTGTTGCGGGGTTTGTTGGGCGGTATTTGCAACTGCCAAGGCTTTTTGAGTGGCTATGTGCATTGCAATATCAGCGTGTTGTAGGTGGGCAGGCCAGTCTTCGGCGGTAGGTTGCACCTGCACAGTAAACCTAAAACCACAAGTTTGCATTAGGCTTTGCCGGCGCGGCGATTGCGAAGCTAAAATAAAGGACTGTGCCACAAAAGGCCATATATTCGACATGGTATTTTTTTTGGCAAAGGTACACCATTTTCAATAATATAATTGATGTACAGAAATCAAACGGGTTTGTTGTGCCCAAAATTTTAAATGGTTTAGATGTTTTGCCTATATTTGCACCCTACTTTTTGCCGGATAATTAAACAGCATTAAAAACTCCGCTCGTAATAATCATATAAGGTCGTAATGAAAACACATTCAACTAATTATTTTAACACTTTCATCCAAGTAGCCGATGATTGCCCTGCTGCCGTTGCCCAAACTCCGCAAGCAAAAAAAGGCCAATCAACAATAGCCCAAATGCAGTACCAAATTTTAGAAAACAAGCCTTATCAATTTACTTCTGATGATGTTTTATTTGATGTGTACGCCAATAAAAACAACTTAAATAGCGAGGCATTAGAACAAGCACGTAAAGACTTTTTTTCAAAGGGGCATCCTTGTTTTAGAACTTCTCCCTTAGCTAAACGCTTTGGTTTTGGTATTCATGCTAATTCCGAAGGAAAAATTGCCATTTATGCCATAGAAACAAAAGAGTATGAACAATTTTTAAAAAATCCGGAAATAAAAAAGGTGAAAGCTATGCGAAATTCAAAAAAATAAATATCCGGAGCAAATAATCCGGGTTTTCTCCGGATTAATTAAGTTCTGATATAATAAACCGTTTCTAAACTTTTCTGGATATATCTTTGTATTTTCTTTTTCTAAATACAGTACAATTAATTTGTTTTGATTTATGGCGGGCAATAGTTTTGGCGATATATTTAGAATAACCACTTTTGGCGAGTCGCACGGGGCTGCTATTGGCGTTGTTATTGATGGCTGCCCGGCAGGAGTTACTCTATCTATAGAACAAATACAATACGATTTAGACAGGCGGCGACCGGGGCAATCGGCCATTGTAACACAGCGCAACGAAGCCGATACGGTACAAATTTTATCCGGATTGTATGAAGGCAAAACACTTGGCTCGCCCATTGCCTTGCTCATACAAAACCAAAACCAACGCCAGGCCGATTATGCCGAATGGCAACAAATTTACCGCCCCTCACACGCCGATTTTACTTGGCAAACCAAATACCAACACCGCGACCACCGCGGGGGCGGGCGCGCATCGGCCCGCGAAACGGCAGCCCGCGTAGCCGCCGGGGCAGTTGCCAAAGCTTTGCTTACACAAGCAACTAATATTTTAGTAACAGCCTATGTTAGTCAGGTTGGCCAAATAACCGTACCGCTGCCCTACCACCAACTTGACCTTGCCCAAACCGAAACAAATTTGGTACGCTGCCCCCACCTGCCTACAGCCGCTGCTATGGAAGCCCTAATTAATCAGGTCTGCGCCAATGGCGATACTGTTGGCGGCTGTATTACAGGCCTAATAACTGGCTGCCCCGTTGGGCTTGGCGAGCCTGTTTTCGATAAATTGCAGGCGCAGCTAAGTGCAGCTATGTTGAGCATTAATGCCGTTAAGGGCTTCGAGTATGGGTCGGGGTTTGCTGGGGCAGCTATGCTTGGCTCGCAGCATAACGATGTGTTTACAACCCATCCACAAACTAATCAAATCGTTACTTTAACGAATAATTCGGGGGGAATACAGGGCGGCATCACAAATGGTATGGATATTTATTTTAAGGTGGCATTTAAACCAGTGGCTACACTTATGCAAACACAAAATACCGTCAATCAGCAAGGCGAAGCGGTAAAAATGCAAGGCAAAGGCCGCCACGATGCTTGTGTTTTGCCTCGCGCTGTGCCTATTGTTGAGGCAATGGCGGCGCTCGTTATGGCCGATTTTTGGCTTAAAGCAAAATTAAGTAAAATATAAACAACACATTTTGTTAAAATTTAATCTATTTGCTGTTTACTGCACATCTATTGTTACCTCTGTATCCCAGTTGGCTTGAATTACCGTTGGTTGCGGGGTGCTAAAAGTTCGTTCGGGTTGTGTTTTAGTGCGCCAAAATCCGGTTGTCCAGCGGTTATTTTTATTTCTGTCTTCGGTTACAATTATTTGCAAATTGCCGGGTTTTAGCCAGTTTACAACCCATTTGCCATTTGTAACAACTTGCTCGGTTAGTATTTTATTGTTCGATTTTAAGGTGGCTATATAATTGTAATCAGGGTTATAATTTGATAAGTTTACTTGTAAATTGCCATAAAAATTTTCCGGATTTACTTTAAAAGGTCGTTTTATTTCCGGAATTAAAATATTGAAAAAGTCGGTAAACGATTCTTTTAAAAATATAAGTTCGTAGGTATGGTCGGGCTTTGCAGGGTAATTAATGCTAAATCGTTTAGGGTTGTTCGGGTTTAGATACAGTTTTCCGGTTAAATCTATGGGCTTATCGTTTTCTAAAAGCTGTATTTTAGTAGAGTCGTAGCGTTCAATGGGGTGGTTAAACAGCAAATTTATAGTTTGGTAGGGTGTAATTACCCCCACACCGCGCCCCGATATGTTTCCGGTAAAATTTATATCGTCAAGGTCTTCTAATCCGGGCAGGGTTAAAAATTTTATGGTATCTTGGTAATTATTGCTGCCTTTAGCCACAATTATCAAGCTATCGGTATTTTTTGGCAGGTTTCTGTACCATATATTAATGGTGTCGAGGGTTGTGTTTTTTAGCACTAAAAAGTCGCCTTTATTGGGCTGCCAATACAAGGGGGTAATATCGAGGGTATCAACGCGCTGGTCGTACACTAAATCAAGGCGGCCAAAAATATTGCTGCCCTTGGTCATTACTTTGGGTGTGTTAAAGCCCTCACTAAACAGGTTTAAATTGGGTATATTTTTTTGAGTAGTATCGGGGGTAACGGCATCGGTAGCAAAAGCAATTTGCTCGTTTGGAAGGTCGAAATACAAATTAAAATTTTGGTCGCTAAAAGCCACTAACCGATATTTGCCCGGCGCAATGCCTTGTAATAAATACTTACCTTTTGCATCGGTACGAGCTAAATACAAGGGAGGGCGTTTAGTAAAATTCGAGTCGGCATCATAAGGGTACAAGCCAACAAAAGTTTTGTCGGCGGGTTCGGCACTGGGTGTTTTTTTTACTGTTCCTGCTAAAAAAAGTGTATCGAGGGTGCTTCCGGTCGAAAAACTAAATATACTTTTGGCTGCCGGATTGTTTTCGGTAATATCTTTCACGGCATCGCCCATGGTAATGGTATAGGTTGTGTTTGTTTGCAAGGGCTCTTTAAATTTAATTTGTAAGGTTTTTCCTCGCAGTACAAACGAAGGTTTTTCGGTTGGCGGCGGCGAGATAATAATTTCGTCCTGTTCGTTTTGAAGTTTTACAAATTCATCGAAGCGAAGTTCAAGGGTTTTGCCGGCAAACTGCAAACTTTTATTTGTTGGGTTAGTAACTACTATATCGGGGCCTTTGATGTCTTTATCGCCACCAACGGGCGCCACCTTGTTGGCACATTTGGTTAGCGTAAATAAAGTAACTGTGGCAATTATGATTAAATTAGTTACTTTTCGAATTGTTTTATTTTTTTTATCCGGATAAAACATGTGTTAAATAAAAGTAAATTATAATTCACTAAATAAAATCACTAACCTATGGATAGTTTAAATGATTTAATTAATAAATTGATTTATGAAGTTTATATTAATATTTTTTTCTATGCTGCAAAATAGAACCATCAGCGAAGCAAAATTAGGCCTAATTTATTTTCCGGATGTGCTTTATTAGGGCAATAAGCGGTCAAATTAAAAACGTATTTGGTTTTTTTTGTGTTTTAACACCAAAGTTTATCCATTTTTGCGTACTTTCGCGCTGCCATTCAATAAACCACATAAATGGCAGTATAACACATACAATATATATGACAACTATTGGTGTATTAAAAGAAACTGGCGAAGAACGCCGCGTAGCCATAACCCCCGAAATAGCAGGGCAATTAGTAAAAATGGGAGCCGTTGTTATTGTTGAAGATAATGCCGGATTTAATGCCCACCACGCTAACAGCGAGTACGAAGAAAAAGGCGCTAAAATTGGCAATTTAAACGAGGTGATGCAGGCCCAAGTAGTAATTGGTGTTGGACAGCCGACCGATAATGTTTTAGCCATGTTAAACAAAGAGCAAGTGTTTATAGCTAATTTAAATGCGTTAGCCAATAAAGAAACGGCCACCAAACTGGCTGAACGGGGCGTTACCGTATTTAGCTTAGATATTATACCCCGCACTACCCGCGCACAGGCAATGGATGTATTATCGAGTATGGCTACCATTGCCGGATACAAAGCGGTTTTGGTGGCAGCCGGCCATTTGCCAAAGTTTTTCCCGATGTTTATGACCGCAGCCGGCACTGTTACCCCTGCTAAAGTATTAGTTCTTGGCGCCGGTGTTGCAGGTTTACAAGCTATTGCCACTGCCCGCCGTTTAGGGGCAGTTGTTGAGGCCTTTGACGTTAGAGCCGCTGCCAAAGAAGAGGTATTAAGCTTAGGTGCAAAATTTGTTGATGTTGAAGGTGCAGCAGACGACAAATCTGCCGGAGGGTATGCCGTAGAACAAAGCGAAGAATTTAAAAAACGCCAGGAAGCAGTCGTGCAAGAACACGCAGCAAAGGCAGACGTAGTTATTTGTACTGCTCAAATACCTGGGCGTAAGGCACCAGTTTTGTTGCGCAGTGCTACCGTTACCCAAATGAAACCCGGCGCAGTAGTAATTGATATGGCCGCCTCAACAGGAGGAAATTGCGAACTAACCCAAAACAACCAAACCATATATCAAAATGGGGTTTGTATTATAGGCGACTCAAACCTTGCCGCCTCGCTACCTACCGACGCAAGTAAAATGTTTGCCAAAAATGTACATAATTTTTTAAAACTCATAATTACCAAAGAAGGCGCACTAAACCTTAACTATAATGATGACATTGTTGCCGGCACCTGCCTATGCCGCGATGGACAAATTGTAAACGAGCGCGCCCGCAATGCCTACGGATTATAAACTTACCAATAGCCATCAGCCAATAGCCATCAGCCAATAGCCATCAGCCAATAGCCATCAGCCAATAGCCAATAGCCAATAGCCAATAGCCAATAGCCAATAGTCACCAGCCAAAAACCAACAACTAACTAACAACATAACAACCAAATATATGCAACCCATCATTGAAATTTTCATCCAAAATAAAGAATTTGTTTACGTTCTAATATTATCAATTTTTCTGGGTATTGAGGTAATTGCCAACGTTCCAGCCGTATTACACACCCCACTAATGTCTGGGGCTAATGCCATACATGGTGTTGTAATAGTAGGGGCAATTTTGGTAATGGGTCACGCCGACCCCAATAACTATTTAGCGCTTATTTTGGGCTTTGTTGGGGTTATACTTGGCACTTTAAACGTGGTTGGTGGATTTGTAGTTACCAATCGAATGCTCGAAATGTTTAAACGTAAACCTGCCGTTAAAAAATAATATTATACTTGAAATATCCGGAGTAAATTGAATTGAATAATGGAATATTGAAGGTAAAAAACTATCCGGATAATGAAAATTAAATAAAATATAAATAAAAATTACTTTCTCGCTTGCCCGTTGTTTTACCTTTGCAAACCACTATCTTCATTTTTAGTACTTTATGAACGCTTTTTTACTTGAAATATCCTATTTAATTGGTTCTATATCTTTTATTGTGGGCTTGAAAATGCTTAGTAGCCCTGATTCGGCACGTAAAGGCAATATCTTTGCTGCCATAGGAATGGGTTTAGCTATTATAGCCACTTTGTTTTTTGGCGGAAAAGATGGCGGTATGGTGCACAATTTGCCGTTAATTATTGTTGCCATGGGTATAGGAACGGTCCTTGGCTATTTAATGGCTATGAAAGTAAAAATGACCGCCATGCCCCAAATGGTGTCGTTTTTTAATGGTATGGGTGGTGCTTGCGCAGCTATTATTTCAATAATTGAATATAATTTGAATGGTGGAAACATAACCCCGGGTTTTGCCGCAGTAGTTTTGCCCGGATTAGCCATTGGCAGCGTTTCGTTTAGTGGCAGTATGGTAGCCTATGGCAAATTAGATGAAAAAATTAAAGATATTAGTGCCAAAGCACTCACTTACCTCAACAACATCCTTTTATTAGCTATTTTAGCCTTAATAGTTGTAGGTATCTTTAACCCCGCTTTGTTAGGTACTAATATTATATGGTTGTTGTTAGGTATATCGTTATTGTACGGTGTATTGTTTGTAATGCCTATTGGCGGTGCCGATATGCCAGTAGTAATATCGCTGCTTAACTCGTTTACAGGCGTTGCCGCAGCGTTTGGCGGCTTTTTATATGATAATAATGTAATGCTAACGGGTGGCATTTTAGTTGGTTCGGCTGGTACTATTTTAACTATTTTAATGTGCAAAGCCATGAACCGCTCGTTGTTAAACGTAATTATAGGCTCGTTTGGTAGTAGCGGTGCTGCCGGTACTAAAGCTGCCGGCGACCAAGTGGTAAAAGAAATTACCTTAACCGATACAGCAATTTTATGCACCTATGCTTCAAAAGTGTGTATTGTACCCGGATATGGCCTTGCCGTAGCACAAGCCCAACATATTTGCCACAGTTTTGAAAAAGCCCTCGAAGAAAAAGGCGTTGACGTGTTTTATGGCATCCACCCCGTAGCAGGTCGTATGCCCGGGCACATGAACGTACTTTTGGCCGAAGCCGATGTTCCATACCCTAAACTGTTAGAAATGGAAGATGTAAACGACCAAATGCCAAATACCACTGTAGTAATTATAATAGGCGCAAACGATGTGGTAAACCCCGCCGCCGAAACCGACCCCTCAAGCCCAATTTATGGTATGCCCATCATCCAAGCCGAAAAAGCCCAAAATATTATTGTAATGAAACGCAGTATGGGCAAAGGTTATGCTGGAATTGAAAACGAGTTGTTTTTTAAACCTAAAACACGTATGTTGTTTGGCGATGCTAAAAAAACACTCGAAGGCTTGGTTAGCGAGGTGAAAAATTTGTAAATTTTTGAGGGGGACTCTATTCTTCTTCCGGATATGAAATACCAAACCCAAGCATCTTAATTAAGGATGCTTGGGTTTGGTCTGTGAATTGGTCAAACGACCAAAATTTACATCAAACTGATAATTTACCCACAACACTCCCTGCTATGCTTATAAGTTTTACCTTTGTAAGTAAAATAGTACTAATTTGCAAAAATAGCTGCCGTCTGCCTTCCCATGTCAAATACCACTGATATTATTAAGCTGCTGCCCGATGCCTTAGCCAACCAAATTGCCGCCGGCGAAGTAGTACAACGACCTTCATCGGTGGTAAAAGAACTGCTCGAAAACAGTATAGATGCCGGCGCTACCGAAATTAAACTGTATCTGCGCGATGCCGGAAAAACCCTTATAATGGTGAACGACAACGGCAAAGGTATGAGCGAAACGGATGCACGGATGTGCTTTGAACGACACGCCACCTCAAAAATAAATACCGTCAACGATTTATTTGCTTTGCGTACACTTGGGTTTAGAGGCGAAGCCTTAGCCTCAATAGCCGCCGTTGCCCACGTTGAACTTAAAACCCGCCAACATAATGCCGACTTAGGTACACGAATTGTAGTTGAAGACAGCAAAATATTAATACAAGAGCCTTGCCAATGCCCACCTGGAACAAGTATTGCCGTAAAAAATTTGTTTTTCTCGGTACCAGCCCGTAAACATTTTTTAAAAAATAATACGGTAGAAAAAGCACATATTATAGACGAATTTCAACGAGTAGCACTTACCCGCCCCGACCTGCACTTTGCACTTTACGACGGCCCTGCTGAGGTTTTTCACCTAACAACTGGCAATTTGCGAAAACGCATTGTTGCACTTATGGGGAATGGTTTTAACGAGCGAATAGTACCACTTGAAGAAACTACCGACCACATCCGGATTTTTGGCTTTGTTGGTAAGCCAGAATTTGCACGTAAAACACGCGGCGAACAATTCTTTTTTGTCAATAGCCGTTTTGTAAAAAGTTACTACCTAAACCACGCGGTCCAAAATGCCTACGAAAAACTATTGCCCTCAAAGGCTATTCCGGCTTGGTTTATATTTATTGATATAGACCCCGCTAAAATAGATGTAAATGTCCACCCCACCAAACAAGAAATAAAATTTGACGATGAGCGCATGGTATATAGTGTTTTAAATGCAGCCGTTCGGCGTGCTTTAGGCGTACATAGCCTAACACCAACTCTTGATTTTGAATCAGACGTAAATATGCCCTTTGGCACTTTCTCACCCAAACCAATAACTCAGCAACAGCAAAAACCTAATAAGGATGAATATGATAAAAACGATACAGAGGAAGAAAACAGCCAAACATCGTTGCCTCATATAATTAGTATCCCCTCAAAATATCCACAATCAAATTATCAAAAAAATAAAGTTCCGAAAAATTGGCAAGATGCATTTAAAACCAATAATGATGTCGAGCCCGATTTCGATAACCTTAGTAAACAAGCTAATTATCCGGATGAAAATGAGGCAATTAATAACGATAACATCCATCAACAACTACGGCCAAACAATCCGTCCTCATTAAATACAACTCAAACAATTTTATTGCAAAGCGAAGGCTATAACACTGCATTACGGCCCCAACTTGACCTAAATTATACCGACAAACCATTACCCGTACAAATACATAATAAATATATATTGGTTGCAATAAAATCAGGAATGTTGTTAATAGACCAACAAGCTGCCCACGAACGTGTTTTGTACGAGCGATTTAATCAACACTTGCACGATGCCGCCGGCGCTTCGCAACAACTACTTTTTCCCGAAACTATAAATTTAAACCCCGCCGATGCCACACTTATGGCCGGATTATTACCCATGCTTAGCCATTTAGGTTATAACATAACGCAACTATCAAACAACAGTTTTGCCGTAAATGGTGTCCCATCTGATTTGGTCGCGCAACTTGTTACCGACAATACACCTCACTTTGAACAACTTATTGAACAGTTTAAACAGCAACAAACTTTATCTAATTTGCCCCAGCGCGAAAAATTGGCAATGGCCTTAGCACGCAATAAAAGCATAAAACAAGGTCAAAAATTAGCCCCTGCAGAAATGCAGCACTTAATTGATTTGTTGTTTGCCTGCAACGAACCACAATATTCGCCAATGGGTAAATACACCTTTATTACCTGGCATTTTGCCGATTTAGATAAATTGTTTTTAAAATAAACGGGTGATAACAGAATAATATAAGTAAGACATAAATAAATTAAAAAAATCCGGATGCACAAAATTTATATCGTTCATCCGGATTTTTTTTCTTGCGACTGCTAATTGGTTTTTAGTTTTATCAGCAATCTCATCAAATAAAACTGTTTGTTTACCTTACAAATCGTTTTGTATCGGTTTGCTGGCCATTGGTAACAGTTACAAAGTAAACACCACTGCTACCAGCGTTTGGCAGGGTAAAATTAGCAGTGGTAATGCCTTGCGCCAAGGTTTGATTTACTACCTGACGTGCGCTTACATCGTAAACACTTAGTTGAGTGGCTTGTGAGGTGGCTTGGTTAAACAGTAGTTGGTTGCTGCCATCGGTTAAAGGGGTAATGGCGGCAATTTTTAAGGTGTTGCCTACTTGTTGTTGCTGGCGGTTAATACTTGCCGTAGCCAATAACTGCGTTTGACCACTAAGGGCATCGGTGCTAAATAGTTGGTAATAGGTGGTGGTGGCGTTAAGTGCTTTAGCATCGATATCAATAAACTGGTAGTCGTTTTGGTTTGTGGTGGTATTGTCTTTGGCCTCAATTTGTGCTATAGTTTCAAACTTGTTCTTGCTGTTGGCACTGCTTTTAAGCGTGTAAAAATCTATATTTTGCTCGGTGGCAGTTGCCCAATCAAGCTGGTTGCCATTTTGCAGGGGTTTGCCACTAAAGGTAAGGAGGTCAAGTGGTGTTTTAATACATAGTACTTCTTCGCTATAAGCGCCCTGGCAGCCCATAACATCGGTGGCCGTTAAACCCCATAAAAACGTTTCGGCCTCTTGAAAACTAAGTTCTACCGTTTCTTGGTAGGCTAAAATTGTAGTGGCATTACCCGCTACCTCGTAGGTGCTGGTATTGTCGTATTGGGGATAGCCACCTTTAAACGAAGCAACAACAGTGTAAAGACCTATTGAATAATCGCAGTATGCATTAATAACAGGTTCTATGGGTTGAAGAAATACAATAGGTGCGGCAGGACTAATTGAAATACATTGGTCGGCTAAATCGGGGTAGCCATTGGATAGCGAGTCGGCGGCTATGGCCGTAATATATAGGGTAGTATTGTACGGATAGCTGCCGTCGTTGGCAAAATTTCCGGATAAGTTCGAATCGTATAAGGTAAAACCGGGGGCATTAAAATCGCTGTCGGGGTTATTGTGCAGGTAAAAGGCAAGGGCATCTTCGGCTTGTAAAAGCGTGCCATTGGTGGTGGCGGCAACAATATCGCCGGCGCAGGCATGGGTTTCGTTAAGCGAAACAGTGCCAACAACAGGGTCGGTTTCGGGGCTGCAGGCCTGAATAAAAATGGTAACCTCTTTTTCGAGTATGCACGAGCCGACAATACTTTGTACGGTATAAGTAGTGGTGGCCAAAGGTATGGCGGTGGTAGTGGCCTCGTTGGGCGTGCCTAAACCTACCGAAGGCATCCATTTGTATTGGCCGCTGCCTCCCGTTGCACTAAGGGTAACAATGGTGCCGGGTTCAATAAGCGTTTGGTCGGCACTGGCTGTTAAAGGCACTAAGTCTTCAATATTTAAGGTGGCAGTTTGAAAAAAACTGGTATCGCAGCCAAGTGGCAGGTTGAAATTAATGACAATACTTTCAGCACCTTCGGCCAAACCGTCTTCAATGCCATCAATTATAAACTCAACCTCTTGTTGTCCGGCTGGTATGGTAATAGTTTTAGGAAAAGAAACGTAGTCTTCGCCTTCGGTAGCAGTTCCGGCAATTTCAAAGCTCAGTACTAAATCCTCTTCAACCGGATTATTGGCAACAAATTTAACCTTTCCGTCCACGCAACCTTCTACCATATTATCAAAATCGGTGGTAGTAGTTGAAACGGTGGAGGCTAGCACTTCTACAAAGTCGGTATTTAAACTACAGCCTCTAAAAACACACCCGAGTCGAGTACACAGTCGCCAGCATCGGCAATAGCTAATTTCAGGTGGTAGGTTTCGCAGGGGGTTACTTTAATTTTAGCTTGTAATTGCACAGTCAAGCCATCGTATTGCACTGTCGAGTTGGGGTCAACAGGGAAGCCACTGCCATTGTCCACATAATATTCAGAGTTTGAGGCATCGTTTAGATTATTAATGGAAACAGGAACGGTGGTGCCCGGAATAAGTGCAATATTTTGAAACGGCACGCCCGGCCCTTCGATAAAAAAGGCAAAAACGTCATTAAAACTACTTCCTACATACTCCAAATATTCTTCAGAGCCAAATACGTAATTAAACGACAAATTTTCGGAGTAAGGTATAAAGTCAAACTCCAAAATACAGGCATCGTTGGTGGTAAAACCAATGATAATATCGTTTAAATCCTGGTCGCCATCAACACAGGTATTTATGCCGGTTGCACCACTTTCGTCATTAGGTCCGGGCATTTCATCAATGGTGCCCGAGCAAAGGGCAATACCTTCGTTAATGCCTAAATTGGTAAACTCGCCGTTAAAAAAACCTGATCCTCCTTCGGGGCAGGTAAGTGTGGCATTAGAAACCTCAAGACCAATACCTACAAAGGCTTTAGCTAATTTTTCGGCATCAGATTCCTGAGTTACTTCTAATTGGGCATAAATATTTGTAAAATTCAGCCATAAGCAAAACGAAAGTAAAAAGCCTAAAATACGTATATTATTTCTCATATTAATAAATTTTTGACGTAGAAAATCAATAATAAGCAGATATAAAGAAATTGTGTTTAAAATTCTATTTCCGGGCAAATATAACAATTCATACGCAAAATACTACATTAAATCTTATTTATTGCTAAATTTTTGACAAAACCATATTTATTTGTTAATATTTTGTCTTCTTATCCGGATAAAAAACTAATATGAAAATAAACATTATAAAAAATCGATTCCTTTATTGTGGATAGAAAAGAGCAAAAGATAAATAATTTTTATAATTGCGCAAAGTTGGCTAATATTGTGGCTTAATTATAAACTTGTTTCCTATGAAATTTTTTATTGATACTGCCAATTTAGACCAAATTCACGAAGCTGCTTCGTTGGGTATTTTAGATGGTGTTACCACCAACCCCTCGTTAATTGCCAAAGAAGGCATTAAAGGCGAAGATAAAATTTTGCAACATTACTTAGATATTTGCAAAATTGTAGAGGGCGATATTAGTGCCGAGGTAATTGCTACTAATTTTGATGGGATTGTGCGCGAAGGAAAACAATTAGCTGCCTTGTCGCCCAAAATTGTAGTAAAAGTACCCATGATTAAAGACGGTGTTAAAGCGATGGTGCATTTTACCGAACAAGGCATTAAAACAAATTGCACCTTAGTATTCTCGGCGGGGCAGGCAATTTTAGCAGCCAAAGCAGGTGCTACCTACGTCTCGCCGTTTATTGGCCGCATTGACGACAGCAATTGGGATGGTTTGGATTTAATTGAATCGATGGTAGCCATTTATAGCCAATATGCTTTTGATACTCAAATTTTAGCAGCATCTATACGCAGTGCTTTGCATATTGTAAAATGCGCCGAGTTAGGGGTAGATGTCGTAACTTGCCCTTTAAGTGCTATTTTAGGCCTGCTAAAACACCCGCTAACCGATATAGGCTTGGCTGCGTTTTTGGCCGATGCGCAAAAAACAAGGTAAAAAGCAAATCCATTTTTGGCTTGTTTGCAAGCAAATATTAGTTTAGTAATGTATATATAAAGAACTGGTTTTAATTCGTGTTGAGGCATCAAATAGTATTATTGCTTGTTGCTACCTGCTTGTTGGTAGGGGCGGCTGGTATTTATACAGTTTGGCTAAACAAAAAAATTGAACCTGCCCAACTTACGCAGTCGTTAAGTAACTATTTCGACCGTGCCGAATCTTTGTTTAATGGTATTTGCGCCGACTCATCGCTTATTGGCCGATTAGCCACCCGTACTTTTACCGAAGCTGATAACGAAAGGCTAAAAAATGTCAATTTATCGTTGTTAGTTTACCCAGCCGAGGGCGTTTCGTATTGGAATAACCGCCATTTAATAATACCTGATGCCATTATTTATGGCAATCCGGAACCAAAAATGTTGACCTTATTGAACGATGGTCTTTATTTATTATTTAGATGCGATATTGCAAACCCTAATCCGGATTTACCCCCCTCGACTTTGTTTGGTGGCTTATTATTGCAAAATCATTATCTCAAAACAAATCAGTATTTAGTAAATAAAACAAACAATACGATACCAAATATAAATGGGTTTAGTTTTTCTGTATTTACTGCCGACAGCTTAAATGCAAACCTGCCAAATGCTTGGGCTTCACTTAAAATAGATAAGCAGTTTTTATTAATAAATTTAAATGAGACAGAAAAAACAGCTGCCACTTTAACGCTGCCTTGGTGGTGGATGACCATCGTAACTTTAGGGTTTTTGGTTTTGTTGCTGGTAATTTGGCGGATTTCAAATTACATAAAAAACGCCAGCGGATTTTTATTAGGGTTTTTATCTTTGGGTTTAATGTTTGTATTGCTGTTTCGATGGATATTTTTGAAATATTTCAATTTGTTTGCGCAACTCTCACCTAAATTATTAGAAAAACATTTGGCGTGTTGTTGGGCCGGATTATTTGCAATTTTAACTTTGTACATTTATGTCAATAGAGAGGATTTTATAAAATGGACAACCAAGCACACGGCAATACATAAATGGTTAAAACCATTGGTAATGTTTTGTTTAGTGATTTTTAGCTTTTTTGCCTCAGGTTATTTGAGTTATGTTATAAACAAAGAAAATATATATTTTGCCCAAAACTTATATGGTAGCTTTAATGTACTGGTACTGTTAAATTTTATATTGCTTTCTTTATTAATTTACTCGTTTGCCCTTGTTACACTGTGGTTGCTTACAATGGCAGATGGATTAAAAACAACATGGCACGAAAAAATAATATATACTTTGATAGGTGGCGCGTTCTCTTTTTTGTTGTTTTTTAAATACTATTCATTTGTTTCTTTAGATTATACTTTTTTTGGTGTAACGCTTGCTTGGTTGTTTTTATATGTATTGTCTTCGCCCTTGTTTATTCAAACAAAAAAGCCCGAAATGGGCATTATGCGGGCTATTATATTCTCAAGTTTTATTAGTTTTTTTGTTACTTGCGTTGTTTGGAATAATATTAATTATTTAGAAAACAACAATTGCGAGCAGTTTTTAAGCACGGTTATTCGAGAACAAGACCCCCTTACCGAATCGCTGTTTCAAAGCCAAGCTATTAAAATTATAGCCGAAGATAATATCATCCGGAACTATTTTAGCAATCATTTTATGTTGCCCCGCAAAGAGTTAGAAGACCGGATCCGGAAAATTTACCTTAATGACTATTTTAATCAATATAAAATTAATGTATATAGAATTCAAAACGGAATAAATATTGACCAACAAACCGAAGGGCAAAACCTGAGTTACGAAGAAAAATTAGATAAATTTGCCATCCCTACCCAAAATACGTTTCTTTTTCAGCTTATTAACCCCAAAACCGGCAACTACGACTATATTGCCAAACTGCCGGTTTGGGGCGATGAAAAAATGCCCGAAGGCGAAAAATTATTAGGCTCCCTAATCATAGAAATGTCTAAAATTCAGGATGCAAAATCAAAAGTTTATCCCGAACTACTTATTTCCGACTCCTTAAGAAATACCAAAACAGCAGACGTTTATAGCTATGCAATTTATAGAAATGGACTATTAAGCACCTACGACGGCTCGTTTCCTTATGAATACAAATTGAGCAATCAGTTTTTACCCATTACCAACAACCTCAATGCAAGTAGCGAAAACAAAGACAATGCACACTATATTA
Source organism: Sphingobacteriales bacterium (assembly GCA_016706405.1). Classification (NCBI taxonomy): domain Bacteria; kingdom Pseudomonadati; phylum Bacteroidota; class Sphingobacteriia; order Sphingobacteriales; species Sphingobacteriales bacterium. Next base: position 891,118 of record JADJJT010000003.1, on the reverse strand, counting down.
ACGAAAAATATTACTACAATACCCTTAATTATTCGCACTTAATTACGCACCAATCGGCAAGCAAAACGGTAATAGTTACAATTAATCAAAATGTATGGCTTAACTTTATTGTATTATTTGCATATTTGTTTTGTGGGTTAGGTATCTTCAGTATGTTGCATTCGTTTTCAAGCTATTTGGCCACCACGCAGCCAGTTGCTTTTAAATTTAGCGTTTTTCGCGATATAATTTCCACTATTAACTTCCGGATAAATACTTATTTGATTGGCCTTTTATTATTAGTATTATTTGTAATTGGCGTATTTACCCTCCTATATCTTTTCCGGAATATCGAAAATCAGCACAAAACAAATTTAGCCAAAACACGCAAAGATATGGTTTATGCTTTGCAACGAAATATTGACAATTATAACAACGAAACCGAAAACCCATCGAGCCAGCAAAACGACCTGATAAGCAACGCAGAACTTCAAGAAGAAAATGAAGAAGAGAATTTTAAAGATTCGACAACCGATTTTTTGGAGACAGAATCAAATTATGGCAACAATACATCTTTACCGCAAGGATTATTAAATAACCCAACAGCCCTGCAACGTACTTTAACCGAGTTGGCCGCCATACATGGCCACGATATTAATTTATATGATACATTGGGCATGTTAATTCAAAGCTCTGTACCTATATTGTTTGAAGAAGGCCTGGTTTCTAACCGGATGCAACCCGAAGCCTACCTTGAAATGAAACGCAACCAGCGCAACCAACTTACCCTAAACGAAAAAATTGGCGAACTTAATTATTTGGCAGCCTACTTGCCCATAAAAAACCGCGAAGGTAATGCCATGGCTTATGCGCATTTACCCTATTTTGAACAAAACGAAGCCCTACGCACCCAAAAAGTCAATTTTTTTGTGGCCATCGTTAACTTTTTTGTTGTACTCTTGGTGCTTAGTGCTACCATAGCCATAGCCCTCGCCCGCTCCATTACTAATCCTATTAATATGATTCGAGATAAGTTAGACCAATTGCGCTTGGGGCAGCGCAACGAAAAACTAATTTATAACCGGAAAGATGAAATTGGCAGCTTAGTTGACCAATATAATCGTACCATTGATTTGTTGGAGGACAGCGTCCAACGTTTGCAAGATGCCGAACGTATAAATGCCTGGCAAGACTTTGCCAAACAGGTAGCCCACGAAATTAAAAACCCGCTAACCCCCATGAAACTAAGCATACAACACCTGCAAAAAGCTATTGTCGAAAAACGGCAAGATGTAAACCAACTTGCAAGCCGCGTAACAAATACTTTAATAGAGCAAATTGATTTACTTGCCCACATCGCCTCCGAGTTTTCGTCTTTTGCCAAAATGCCCGCACCAATTAACGAAAAACTTAACTTAAACGAGTTATTAACTACCGGATTAGATGTTTTTGAGGTTAACCAAACTATTTCACTAACCAAAAAACTTCCGGATGAGCCACTTACAGTTTATGCCGACAGACAACAACTGCTGCGTGTATTTAATAATTTGATAAAAAATGCAATACAGGCAATCCCTAACGACCGAAAAGGAGAGGTAAATATTTTATTGGAAACAACCGAAAATAACGAGTTTGCCCTCGTATCTGTAAATGATAATGGCGTAGGCATCCCCGAAGAGCAAAAAGAAAAAGTATTTTTACCAAATTTTACCACCAAAAGCTCGGGCATGGGTATTGGACTTTCTATGGCAAAAAATATGATACAAGAAGCAGGTGGGCAAATTTGGCTCAATTCAACCATGGGCATTGGCTCTACGTTTTACGTAAAATTGCCATTATTTAAACAAGGTGAACCAACCCAACCCAAATCATCAGAAACGTAAATAAACTATTGTCGGCTTATGTTAAGCATCCAAAAAAAACTTACAAACTCATTTTATACCCTGCTAAGTTTCCCTGCCACTGCAATGGGTTTTGCGCTTAGCGTGCAAATTTCGGCACTAAGCTGGATAATGTCCACGCAATACCATTTAGAAATTGACCAAGTAGGCTATATATGGCTGGCAGGGCCATTGGCCGGAATTATTGGTCAGCTGGGTGTGGGCAAAATTAGCGACAGCACCTGGTTTATGGGCAGCCGTCGCCGACCCTATATTATTGCCGGCAGTATTATGGCTGCTTTAATGTTGTGGTTTTTGCCAAATTTGCAGTTTTTTGGTGGCGGCAGCTTATTAATAACAGCCTTAATTGTAGCCCTAACCTTAGATTTAGCCATTAATGTAAGCTTTAATCCCACCCGCTCGCTAATTGCCGATGTTACCCCACCGGGCGAAAAACGCACCAAAGGTTTTACTATTATGCAAACAGTTTCGGGCTTTTTTGGCGTTTTGGCTTATTTTATTGGCGCAGTATGGGGCAAATACAACCTTATTTATGTGGGAATAATATTAGTGCTGATTTTTTCAATCGTGCCCGTTTTGTTTATTAAAGAGCCTAAATACCTAAGCACTGAAGAACCAAACAGCAACCTTAATCCGGATAATTTATTGACAACAACCAAAGCCAATCAGACCGAATTAGTAAAAATATATGCCGCACATGGTTTTACCTGGCTGGGTATTCAAACTATGTTTGTATTTACTTACGCCTATATTGAACAATATATAACCAATGGCAACAAAGATGCATCGGGGCGCACTATTGATATAGCCTTTTTAATACTTAACTCAGTTGCTTTTTTACTGCCCAATTTAGTGTTTTTACCTATCAGCAAAAAAATAGGTCGTATAAAAACGCACAATATTTGTATTGCCGTAATGGCATTAGCCTATGCATTTATTTGGTTTTTCGGGCAGAGTGCAACCACTTTATATGCCGGAATGTTAATAGCTGGCATAGGCTGGGGCGCAACAGTAAGTTTGCCGTTTGCAATTGTTACCGAAAAAATTAATCCCAACCAAACCGGATGGTATATGGGCATTTTTAATTTATCGGTTGTTATTCCACAAATATTGGTAAGTGCATTTTTTGGAAAACTCCTAAAAAACTTTGGCGATATGCACTTGGTTTACGCTATTGCAACCCTATCGTTAGCTGTTTCGGCGGCATTATGGCTTACTATTAAACGAGACAAACCATTGTTAGCGTAGCGGTGCTTGGGTAAAATCGCTTCAGATGCCATAAATTAGCCGTAACTTTGTAGTTGCGTTTTACGCATCCGGATATATTTTAAATAATATGCTGAATCCTCTACCTACATGGCAGCCCACCTACTACAAATAAAACGCGCCTTATTAAGCGTATCCGACAAAACAAATTTAATACCCTTAGCGCAAACCTTATACCGGCAAGGCTGCGAAATAATTTCAACGGGCGGCACCGGCAAAACCTTGCAAGCCGCCAATATACCCTATACCGATATTAGCCAAATTACCGGCAACCCCGAAGCATTTGGTGGCCGAATGAAAACCATATCTTTTGCCATCGGCTCGGCCTTGCTATTCGACCGCCACCGCGATGCTGCCGAAGCTGCCCAACTCAATATTACACCTATTGATTTGGTGGTTTGTAATTTATACCCTTTTGAAAAACAACACCAGGCCGGCGCTGATTTTGACATTTTAATCGAAAATATTGATATCGGAGGACCAACAATGGTACGTGCAGCCGCTAAAAACTTTAAATATGTGGCCGTACTTACTAAACCCAGCGATTACCAAGCTATAATTTTAGAACTACAGGAAAACAATGGTGCACTTAGTTACCAAACCCGTTTTAACCTGATGCGAAGCGCGTTTAATCATACCGCCGACTACGACTCGGCTATTGCAACCGTTTTTGATGCCCAAGCCAACCAACCCAGCTTGCGTTTGGCTTTTGACGAGGCTAAACCCTTGCGTTACGGAGAGAATAGCCACCAGCCAGCTACTTTTTTCCGGATGCGCAACGCAATATCCTCGCTCGCCGATATGAAAATATTGCACGGCAAAGAAATATCATACAACAACCTGTTAGATATACAAGCCGCTATAACTGCTATTCGATTTTTACCCACCCAGTTGCCTGCCTGCTCGGTTGTAAAACACAATAACCCCTGCGGTTTAGCACAGGCAGCTACCCCCCCGCAGGCTCTGGAACTGGCTTGGCAAGGCGACCCAGTATCGGCATTTGGCGGTATTATTGGCTTTAATTGTACTGTCAATTTGGCAACAGCCCAATTTTTTGCCCTCGACCATCCAAACCGCAGCCAACGAAAATTTATTGAAGTGGTGGTAGCACCTAATTTTACCCCCGAGGCAATTCAATATTTACAACAACACAAAGATCTTCGCTTAGTAGCTTACCCACATATAAACCAAATCGCTACAACCCCCGATTACCGATTTGTTGAAGGCGGTCTGTTACAACAAACGCCCGATACTCAATTTTTTACCGAGCTAAAAATAGTTACCAACCTCCAAAACTCAACCAATAATGCCAACGACTACCAACTAATTCAATTTGGTATTAATGCAGTAACGCATTTAAAATCAAATGCCATTGCCATTGTACGCCGCACCTCAACAGGGCTTCAATTGTTGGGTATGGGCGCTGGCCAACCTAACCGTTTAGTTGCTACCAAATTAGCCCTTGATAAATGTAGGCAAAACCTGATTTACGAGCTAACTGTTTCAAGTGAAAAGACGACAAATGATAGTACAGCCTTTGTAGATGCCCAATTAAATGATACTGTTTTAGTTTCTGATGCATTTTTCCCTTTTCCGGATAATGTTGAATTGGCAGCAAGCCATCATATTAAAACCATTGTGCAGCCCGGCGGCTCTATTCGCGACCAAGCCGTCATTGAAAAATGTAACGAGCTGGGAATTACTATGTTGTTTAGTGGAATTAGGCACTTTAAGCATTAAAATAGCGTTAATGATTTGCAACAAGCAACCAATCGTTATTGTATATTCAGTTTTTTAATAAATTATTACAACCACTATGTCGAACGAGCGCACCTTAAAAGAAATTTTTGGCCAAATTATTAAAAATCACGGAGCAACCCATCAATTAAAAGCTGCCCAAATTAAAGCAAACTGGCAAAAAATTGTAGGACGCATAATTGCCATTCATACCACAAAATTGCAGTTAAAGGATACTACTTTGTATATTGAAGTTGATAGCGCACCCATCCGGAATGAATTGTACATGCAGCGCGAGCACCTCTGCCAACTTATAAATCAGGAATTAGGCGAAAACTACGTCGAAAAAATTGTATTAAATTAAAAAACACCCCGTTATTAAAAAATGAACACAACTGTTGATTTATACCCCAAAGAATTATACCAAAAATTAGAATTTGATAAAATATTATCCCTTTTATCCGGAAAATGTTTAAGCCCCTTGGGCAAAGCTGAAGTCGAAAAAATACAAATATTAACCGATACAAACGAAATTCAAAAACGACTTTTACAAACCAATGAATTAAAACAATTACTCTTCAACGAAGAACAACCGTTTCCGATAGAGTATTATTTTGACCTCAACGAAGAATTAAAATTAATACAAATAGAAAATGCTGTTTTAAATGAACAACAAGCGTTTAGGGTGTATAAAGCTTGCGTGGGCATAATGGCATTGATGCATTATTTTGGCAAAGAAGGCAGCGAAAAACGCGAAAAATACCCCAATTTGGCACAATTACTTAAAAATGTTGAAGTACCAAACCATTTGCTCAATGATTTTAAGAATATTTTAACTGACGAGGGGCGTGTTAGAAACGATGCCTCGCCGGGTTTAATTAGTATCCGGAAAAACATGAACGCCTGCTATCAAAACATTGACAGAAAATTTGTAGCCCTTTTAGCCGAATTTAAAAACAATGGCTGGCTTAAAGACCCCTACGAAACCATTCGCAATGGCCGCCGGGTAGTAGCTGTAGCCGTTGAAAACAAGCGCAAAATTCGCGGTATAGTTCACGACGAGTCGGGTACAGGTAATACCTTGTTTATTGAACCCGATGAAACCCTGCACATGAACAATGAATTAGTAGAGTTACAACTGGCCGAAAAACGCGAAATTTACCGGATTTTACAAACGTTAACCGCCAAAATACGACCGCACGCCGAACAAATAAAACGACACCAACGCTTAATGGCGCACCTCGATTTTATACGTGCCAAAGCTATGCTTGCCTGGGACATTAACGCCCACATGCCCCGCATTTCGGAAGATAAAAGTGTAGAACTTTTTGCCGCCTGCCACCCGCTTTTGCTGTTGCGCAACAAAGCCCAAGGCAAAAAAACTATTCCGCTAAACTTACATTTTTCGTTGGCCGAACGCATTTTGGTTGTCAGCGGCCCTAATGCGGGTGGTAAATCGGTGTTGTTAAAAACAGTGGGTTTACTGCAATTAATGTTTCAGGCAGGGTTACTGGTGCCGGTTGCCGATAATTCAATCATGTCTGTCTTTAGTAATTTTTTTGTGGATATTGGCGATGAACAATCTATTGAAAACGACCTAAGCACCTATAGCTCGCACCTGCGCAATATGCGCTATTTCACCGAATTTGCTAACAACAAAACCTTATTGCTAATTGACGAGTTTGGTGCCGGAACTGACCCTATGTTGGGCGGTGCTATTGCCGAGGCTATCCTCGAACACCTAATCCGGAAATTTTGCTACGGCATTATTACTACGCACTATGCTAATTTGAAGGTTTTCGCCAGCAAATCAAACGGGGTGTTTAACGGCAGTATGGCTTTCGATTTTCGCACCCTATCGCCTTTGTATCGCTTAGAAATTGGCCGACCAGGCAGCAGCTATGCCTTTGAATTGGCACAAAAAAGCCAGCTAAATACAGCTATTATAAATACTGCCAAAACTAAGGTTGATACCAATTACAAAGAGTTTGACGAACTGCTTAACTCGCTGCGTGCCGAAAAGCAACAGGCTGTAGAACGCGAACAAGCTGCCGCCGAAAAAGAAGCTCGCTACGAAGCACTTTTAACCGAATACAATGCCTTGTTTAACGATTTAGATAAAAGAAAAAAGAAAATTCTGTTAGAAACGGAACAGCAAGCCTTGGAACAATTGACGGTAACCAACCGGAAATTTGAACAATTAATGCGCGAATTGAAAGAGAATAACGCCGAAAAACAAACTATCCGGAAAATTAAAACTGAAATTGAACAAGATAAATCCCGGATGAACGAAACCATAGAATACCTTAAAGACGATATTTATTACCGCGATAGTACAGCACCTGTTTCCGTAAACTGTTTTGCACGATTGCGCACCGGCACCGAAATTGGCCAAGTGGTTGAGCTTCGTAAAGACTTGGCTGTTGTTGAGTTCGGTAGTCTTAGAACCAAAATTAAGGCAAGAGAACTAATAGTTGTTGAAGCAGCTCCACCTAAAAAACAATCCGGAATTAGAATTGAAAACACCCTTTATGCTCGCAGCGAGTTTAATGGCAATATAGATGTGCGCGGTATGCGCCGAGACGAAGCCCTTGAACTGGTAGAAAGCCTAATTGATAAAGCTTTGTTGTATAATGTTCACGAACTGAAAATTATTCATGGCTTGGGCACGGGTATCTTGAGGCAATCTATCCGTGAAATTGCCCGTAAATACAGTGCGGTCAAGTCTATCAGCGACGAAGAACCGCAATATGGTGGCTCGGGGGTAAGTGTGATAGAATTAGGATAACCTAAAAACATGTACAGAACAAAAAAATAGTCCGGATATTTATTTGCAAATATCCGGACTATTTAAAAACTACACATTAGGCGAAACAAGCGAGGCCTAACTAATTAGTTTATACTAACGCAATAAGGTAATATTGCCGTTCACATCTTTCGTTTTACCATCAATATAGGTAACTTTTGCATGAAACACATAAGTACCTACTTCACAAATTTTATTGTTATGCTGGCCATTCCAACCATCGCCGGGTAATAAATTGGTCATATCAAACACTAAAATACCCCAGCGGTCGTAAACAACCATATCAACACTGGCAATATTAGCACCTTTAACAGTGAATATATCGTTTGTGCCATCATTATTGGGGCTAAAAGCATTCGGAACAATTACATCGTTGGGTGGTAATACAGTTACAAAAACTTCATCTGTGGCTTCGCAGCCGTTTTCGTCAGTCGCCGTAACTATATAATTGCCCGATTGTGTAGGCTTAATGGTTGGACTTTGTGCAAATAAATCTAAAATAAATCCAAGTGGGTCATCCCAACTAAAACTTAAACCAGCACCAGTTGCCTCAGTTATCAATTCCAAGCTTTCGCCTTTGTAAATACTGGTATCGGCAATGGTTTTAATACTAACGGTACCAGCATCTAAGCTCAAATTAGCTTTTGCCGTACAACCATTATCAGTAACGGTTAGACTAATGGGGTAGTTTCCAACGTTATTAGGCGTAAGATCGTGAGGGCCTGTGCCTGTAAAAACGCCTAAACTACCTGCATCCCAATTATAAGTGGCGGTCGGGCTGATGCCGTCGGCGGTAATAGTAGCCGTTTCGCCTACACAAATCGTTGGTTGCGACAAGATTATGGCAGCCTCCGGCAGCGGTATTTCGGTTAAAGTGAAGGTAATTGGTTGGCTGTCGCAGTTGGCTTTGGCAATAGCGGTATAAGTGCCGGCTACGGTTGGCACATAGGTGTTGCCGGTTGCAACTTCTTGGTTGTTAATATCGTACCAGTAAATCGTTGCGCCGGCGGGGGTATTGCTTCAAACGCTGCGGTATTTGGTGTGCCTGCACAAGTGGCTAAGCTTTGCACTACGGCAGTAGGCACAGCCAAACTGCCAATTGTTACCGTTACGGTAGCCGTTGCAGCTGCACAAGGGGCTATGCCAGTAACGGTGTAGGTAAACGCATAATCGCCCGCCGCGTTAGTAGCAGCCGTAAATATGCCAGTTCCTGCGTTAAAGGTGCCGGCATCGGGTGTTGGACTGCCAGTAGCAAGTGTCCATGTGCCGCCCGCATCTTCGGCAGTCAGTAAGGTGTTAAGTTGTATGGGGGTGGCATCGCCAACACAGACGGCAGTTGCGGCAGCGGTGCCGGCAGTGGGTGCGTCTTGTATGGTAATGGTTTGCACCGATTGGTCGGGGCAGCCGGCTTTGGGCGTGGTCAAAGTAAAGGTAAGCTCGTAATTGCCCGCCGGGGTGGCATTAAGGTTTAAATTATTGCCTCCGGTAATAGTAGCTGTGCTGCCTGCTGGCGCGTTGGTAATTGTCCAGGTGCCCGCTTCTGCAGTCAGTTTGTAGGCATTCAGGTCAATAGAAGCGGCATCGTTGCAGGCATCGGCAGGTTTGGTGGTCGATACATCGGGGCAAGAGCAATCCTGAACTATCACTTCAAAATCTAACAACACATCGGTACAAGGCGCACCGTTGTCAATCGTGTAGGTGTAGGTGTAGGTGCCGGGGGCGTAGCCGTTAAAGTCGAGGTTGGGGTAAGTAGTGGGCCTGCATCGGCGGTTGTCCACGTTCCACCCGTATAGCTGCCGCCAGCCAAATAGCTGTTGATATTTAGCGCAGCGTTGCCATCGGCGGTATTGTTGCAAACCTGGTCGCCGGCCGCGCTTAACGAAGCCGTTTGGGCTAAGGCAATATTTACGTTCACCGTACTGTTGGCTGAGGGGCAAATGCCAAGTGCCGAGTTGATGGTATAAGTAAACGAGAAAGCACCATTTAATCCGGATGGATTTAAACTGCCCGCTCCGGCATTAAAATTGGCACCTGGGTTTCCGGATGCTACCGTCCAAGTACCGCCTGCTGTTTCTGCCGTTAGCTGGCCGTACAAATCTAAACTACTGTCGGTGCTGCACAAATCAATATCGGTTGGCGTGCCTGCATTAACAGTTGCATCAATTTGGAAAGGCAAATCAATTTTATCGGGACATCCGGGCTTTGGGGGTAGTAAGGGTAAAGGTCAGGGTATAACTACCTGCAACGGTTCCGGAAATATTTAAGGTGTTTCCTGCAATAGAAACGCTGCTGCCAATTGGCTCGTTGGTAATGGTAAACGTTCCGGCTTCGGGCGTAATTTTTAAGGCTGCCAAATCTATTGTTCCCGCAGTATTGCATATATTGCCCGGATTGGTTATGGTCAAATCGGGGCAGAGGCAGTTTTGTACGGTAATAGTTATTTGTTGGCAAGTTGGGGTACAAGTGCCGCTTGGGTCGTCTAAGCAATACTCGTAAGTCCATTGGCTATTAGCTGCCAAGCCTACAAAATCGGCAATACCTGCGCCATCAGGGGCGGGTGCGCCTGGGGTTACCACCGTCCAGATGCCGCCACTGCCTTGTGTTACTAAGGTGTTAAAATCAAGCGTCGAGCCTTCGGGGGCGGTATTGCAGGGCTTATAGCGGTGGAGTTAGGGCTACTTGTGGTTTAGCACTAATGGTAATACTTACCGTAGCACTTGCATTGGGGCAGGGGGCTGTGCCAATTATTGTGTAGGTGAAGGTATATGTTCCGGCAGCATGGTTTAAAACAGTCCAATTCCCTAAGGCAGCGTTAAAATTAGAGGCACCATTATTATTTGTCCAGTTGCCGCCGGTTTGTGGTGTACCGCCCAGCAGGGCAAACAAATCTAAGGGGGCAACTTGGTCGTTACAAGCGGTGGTTGAGCCATTGGTGCCGGCATTTGGCGGGGCATTAAGGGTAATGGTTTGTTCGGTATAGGGGGGGCAGTTGGGGTCAAGGGGGGGCGGAACCAAAGTGTAGCGCACCACGTAATTACCAGCCGCCGAGCCGGTGGCGGCAAAATTGTTGCCGACAAGGCTGGCTGTTCCGCCGCCGGGCTGACTTTCAATACTCCACGCACCTGGGTCGGTGGTGGGCAAGGTAAGGGTTGATAAATCGAGGGTTGCGGCATCGTTGCAAAGTACTGGGGGTGTGCTCGTCGTTGGACTTGGGCAGGCACAGTTTTCAACAATAACGGCAACGGCATAGGTAACATTGCTGCAAGGGGCTGTACCTGTCAGGGTATAAGTATAGTTGTAGGTGCCGGGGGTTAGGCCGTCAAAATCGGCTGTGCCACCTGCTACGGCAGGCGCGCCGGGTGTAACTGCCGTCCAAGTGCCGTTGGTAGCACCTGCTGTTATTAAGGCATTAAAATTAAGCACCGAGCCATCGGCAACAGCATTGCAAATAGTAGCGGTATTGGTAACAGTGGCTTGGGGTTGGGCAAACACTTCAACGGTAACGGTGGCTATATCGTTGCCGCAGTTGGGGTCGTTAAGTACATAGTCAAAAGTATAGATGCCCGCAGCTTGCCCTTGTGGGGTAAAACTGCTGCCGCTAACCCAGGTGCCGCCGGGGGTGTAGCCCGTTACCAACGTAGTTAGGTCTATTGGCGTGGCATCGTTATTGCATGCCGTGGTGCCGCCACCAACTCCCGCATCGGGCGCAGGCGTAATATTAATGGTAACGGTTTCCAGATCGGTAAGACCACAACCAACGGCTTCGTATTGGAATACATAAGCGCCTCCAGACTGGCCAGCGGGATTAAATGTTCCGGCTGCTGCATTAAAGGACCCGGGTATTGGACTTCCGGATTGTAAAGTCCAAGTGCCACCTAAATCTTCACCTGTCAAAAGAGTTCCAAGGTTTACTATGGTATTATCGTTGCTACACACGTCAATAGTTGATCCAGTTCCGGCTTCCGGAGCTAAAATAATGGAAATGGTTAAGCTTCCAACGGCATCAGTACAGGGGCTTGTGCCGGCTACAGTATAGGAAATAACCAATGTAGTAGCAGTTGTTTGTAGGCTTGGGTTTAAAGTTCCCGCAGCCGCATTAAATACACCAGCATCAGCAGTACCGCTTATTAATGCCCAGGTGCCTAATGGGTTTGCTCCGGGCAATAAGCTTATCAAATTAACTGAAGCAATATCGGTGCAATAGCTTTGTGAATTATCGTTGCCTGCAAATGGGGCTTGAATTAAGGTAATACTTTGTGAAGAACTGGAGGGGCAACCGGGTTTTGGTGATGATAAGGTGTAAATAACCTGATATGCACCTGCTGGGGTTCCGGATCCGGTAATAACACCGGTAGCCGCATTAATAATTGCAGTACTTCCAGGGGGGGTAATACCTAACGACCAAGTACCGGGGGCTGCACCCACAGCCAAATAATTATCCAAATCTAAATTTAAATTATCATTGCATTGGTTAGGAATGGATAAAGATGCAACAATAGGGCAGCTGCAATCGACCACCGAAACCGTAATCTGATAGCAAGGGTTGGTACATGGTGCAACTGCTATGCCCGTACAATATTGATAAACAAAATCGCCGGGAGTGGTGCCGTCAAAACTTACATTGGGGAAACCTACCGGCGCGCCAGGTGTTATGGCCGTCCAGGTGCCAGTAAGGTCACCAGCAGTAATTAAAGTAGTAAAGTTTAAGCTATTTGGTGTATAGCCGCTGCTGTTGCACATAGCTTGATTGGGCGCGGTTATTGTTGCCGAAGGCGCTATATTTACCGTAATACTTACGGTTGCTGAAGTGGCCGGACAAACTCCGTTTGCTCCAAGACTATAAGTAAAATCAAACACACCCGACAAGCCGTTAGGGTTGAAGGTTCCGGCACCGGCATTAAAATTAGCGCCAGGGCTTCCGGAAGAGACTGTCCATATTCCGCCTGCAGATTCGCCAGTAAGTTGTGCAAATAAATCAACTACCGATGCGCCAGTATTACAGGTAGTTAGTGGCGTAGCAGTGCCTGCGTTTCCGGGCAAACTAATATTTACAGTTAGCAGGGCATAGTCCGATAAGCAAGGAGAAAGCGGGTCAGTTGGGTTGACCGAGTATAAAAATATTAAAGTACCTGCTGCTAAACCATTGGGGTTAAGTTCGCCGGTGGCAGGTGTAAATGCTGCTCCGGGGTTGTAATCGCTAGAAGGATCAAGCGACCATGTGCCACCTAAATCGCCATCAAAAATACTGTTAATTAGATTGTAAGTGGTGTTATCATTGCTACACAAATCAAGTGTTGCATCTGTACCGGCAAAAGGTGGGGCATAAACATTTACCGTTGTTTCGCCAAAAGGTGGGCAATTGGGGTCGGGGTCGGGATTATCTAATTCGTAGTGTAAAATGTAAGTGCCAGGTGTTGCACTTGTTGCGTCTAAAAAGGCTCCGGGCAAAATTTGAACTGGCCAAGTGGCGTTGTTGTCGTCAAAAACCACCCATGTGCCCGGCTCGGTAGTCAGTTGTGCCTCGGCAGTAAGGTCAATTAATCCTTGAGTTACGCTGCCACAAACTTCTAAAACAGGAACAACACTAACATCGGGACATTGACAGTTTATGACCGAAACATTAATTACGCCTGTAACTGCCGAGCAAGGTGCTGCGTTTATGGTGTAGGTAAAGGAATAAACACCCGGCGTAACACTGTCAAAATCAATATTTGGGAAACTTCCGGAGGCTCCGGGCGGTATTGTGCCACTCCAAGTTCCCGGAGTACTTGCCGTAATCCAATCGTCTAAATTAATTGATGAATTGCCATCGGCACTGCTTGAGCATAAAGTACTCGGCGGAGTAATAGTTAGCGTAGGCAGTGGAGTAACTTGCACATCAACAGAAGTTGTATTAGTACAACCATTAATATCGTACAATACATAATAGGTCGCATTAGTACTTGCCGTAATATTTGTAACAATATTACCCCCGGGTATTGGGGCATCGTACCAAGTGAATGTGCCAGGTTCGGGGCCGTTGTAGTTGCTAAAAATTATATTATTACCTTGGCAGGCAAGTATTGGGTTTTCGGTGATGGTAAAGCTTGGAGCTGCGTCAATAATTAAATTAACGGTTGTTTGTTCGCTGCATGTTCCTTCAGTATAAACTACATAATAAGTGGTATTGCTGCTTGGGTTGTCGGCAATAACTAATAAGCCTGTGGGTGGAAAACTGTTTTTGTACCACGAGTAGGTTCCGCCACCGCTTGGGCCATTATAATCGCTAAAGACTACACTTTGGCCAGGACATATCGTAATATCGGTTGGAACTGACCATGTTAGCAAAGGAGGGTCGGTAATGGTTATTGGGCCGAGTAAAACGGTACATCCATCACCATCAGTAACAGTTACGGAATAGTCGCCGGGGTTTAATCCGGATGCGTTGCCGGTATTGCCCGGGTTTTCGGGGCCAGCCCAAGTATAGGTAATTGGTGCTTTTCCTCCTATTACATTAATGGTTATGCTGCCATCGTTAGCGCCATTACAGGTAGCGTTGGTAGTAGTGCCAATACTTGCCTGAACAGGAGCTGCAACCGTAGTGGCCGATGCTACAATAAAGCATCCGGTTGTTATATCGGTAACGGTAACGGTATAGGTTTGGCCGTATTGCAAATTGGTTGGGTCTTCAACGTTGCCAATGCTGCCATCGCTCCAGGTAAAATTATAGCCGCCACCAGTACCGCCTGATGGGGTAACATCGATACTAGTGCCGGTGCCGGTACAGTTTTGTGCAGCGGCTACTGCCGTTGCTTGTACGTTTATTTCAGTTGCAATTACGCTTTCAACATCGGTGCAGCCGCTAACAGGGTCAGTAACGGTAACAGTGTAGGTGCCACCTGTGCTTACGGTTATTGATGCCGTTGATTGCCCACCAGGCGACCAACTGTAATTGCCCCCGCCCGATGCAGTTAGGTTTACATTGCCACCCGTGCACAAATATGTTGAGCCAGTGGGTATAATAGCCGCCGTTGGGTTGGGGCTAACCGTTACAGCTACGGTGGTACTGCCCGAGCACCCAGAGGCATCGGTAACCGTAACACTATAATTGCCGGTTGTGGTTGCGGTAATAGTTTGGCCGTTTGTGCCACCGCTAATATTGCCCCCACCTGAGGCAGCCCATGTATAAGTGGCATAACCTGAGCCAGCATCAAGGATTGTTGTGCCATCGCTGACACAGATTGATAGGTCGCCGCCAATTATTGGGGTTAGTCCTGTTGTTTCTGTAACATCAATACTTGCAATGTCTTGGCATCCGGTAACAGCATCGGTAACAGTTACGGTATAAGTTCCCGAGGCATCAACTGTTATGGTTTGGCTGTTTGTGCCTGTTGTTATATTGCCTCCGTTGGTTGCTGCCCAACTGTAGGTTGCCCATCCGGCACCGGCATCAAGGGTTGTCGATTGCCCTAAGCAAAACGATGCACTGCCAATAATAACCGCGCCAGGGTCGGGGAAGGTGCCTACTGTTACAGTAGCTGTATTTTGACAGCCATTTGCATCTGTTACAATTACGGTGTAATCGCCTGCACTGGTGGCTGTAATGGTTTGCATGTTTGTTGCACCGCTAATGGTGCCGCCGTTAGATGCCGACCATTGATAAGTTGCGTAGCCTGCACCGGCATCTAAGATAGTGCTGGCATTTGTTAGGCAAACATTTAGTGTTCCGGAAATTATTGGGGCCGGAGGTGCTGGGTTTACTGTTACGGTGAAGACAGCAGTATCGGCACATCCAAAAAAATCAACAATTACATGATAATCTCCGGATATAGTTGTTGGGTTGGTGGCCGGTGCACCTAAACCTCCTCCTCCATCATCTTCGTAAAAAGTAATAATGGCAGTTGCATAATTTAACCCATTTGCGTCAATAAGTGGAGTTGTTGTTAAATCAAATTGTTCGCAGTCTTCTTGTGGGGGTATTGGGTTTATAACGGGTGTGCTTGATACGATGACGCTAAACTGATCTACAGCTACACACGTTTCGGTAGCATCGGTAGTTGCAGTTGTGGTGGCCCTAAGCCAATAGGTGCCAGTTGGTACAGCTGTTGGGTTAGCTACGGGTGTACCCGGCGAGCCGCTATTATCATTAAGCCATTCAAGGGTAGCTATGCCTAAAAATGCACCTGTTAGTGGAATAGTGGTTAAATTGAATAATTGGCCGGGAGGGTAGCAAACGGTAATATCGTTGATGGGGTTAATAACGGGTTGGGCTGTAACCTCAATTGTTTGGCACGATTGGAAATCGCATAAACCGTCGTAAGTTAGGTTGTAACAAATTGTATGGATACCTGGGCCGGCAATATTAGGATTGAAGGTGGCTGTGCCGTCTGTGTTGTCGGTTATACCTGGGCCTACAAAAGAGGCGGTAAGTATATGGTCGGGGGGGCAGCCTAAGAGCCAAGTATCGCTTGCACCCCAGTTGCCAATTTCGGGTCCTGTTGGGGGCCAAAACTGCCCCGATATATTGTCGTAAATTATGTATCCACCGGTTGCTTGGTTATTTATGCACACAGCTTGTCCGTTTCCGCCGCTATCATTAATTTTAAAAGTGTAGGGGCAACCTGATGCGGGTAAAGGCCCGGTGTTAAATACCGCTTTATTTTCGGGGTAGCTGGGGTACGAAGAAATTTGACTGCCTGAGCGCGAGTAAACAACGGTATTGGTATTGTCGGTGATTTCAAAACTGTTTTGGTTGGGGGCTGTGTCGCGGTAAATGGTTACGGTGTAAGACACATTAGGGGGAGCGGTTCCGGGTAGGGGATTTCCGGTTAATGCAACTGGTGCTTCTTGGCTACAATAAGCATTGTCCATCGCAGTAAAACTCACGGTAGGCTCTTGGAAAATATAAGTTTGAATAGGTAGTACCTGGTCGCAACCTTGTGGGTCAACCACACTAATACCTATAGACTCGCCGTAATTGAGGTCTTCGACCAATAATTTACCGCCGTATCCTGTGGTTAAGTCCTCGGCAATTGGGTTTCCGTTCGACATAAGGTCAATAGTGTATAGGCCACCGTAAAATTCGGGATAACCACCCAAAAAAGTAAGTTCTAATCCCCGGCAGGTTTGGTTGCCTATGGCAATAATGGGGTTTAAGTAGGTTATGCCCACGGCGCCGTTATAGTCGTAACAACCATCGCCGTTGGAATCTAAATTGGGGCAACTGGTACAGTCGCCAACATAGGGTACATAATAAATAGTATTATCGGGAAAATCGTTGGGGTCGCCATTGTAGGGGAATTGTTTTGCGTTTAAAAAGCAGGTTCTTATTAGGTGCATGGTATTTTGGTAGGTATTATTAAGGTAGGGGTCTGAGGTTATGGTTAGTTCTCCTGTCCAAAATATACCTGTCCATTTGGGGTCTTGGTCGAGTAGTGCTGCAACCGGAAAGCCTTCGTTTATAGAATACGACATGCCAGGGTCGGGTCCTGTGGGCGGCTCGGTAAAGTCCATATTTGACATTAACTCGAGGCCATCGGTAAAACACAAAATAAAAGGGCCTACAGTTGAGGTAGGGTCTATTGAGCCGTCGTAAACACCGGCATCTTTGGTGTCGCCGGTAATGGTTACGGTTACGGTTCCGGCATCGGCACCGCAGGTATTTCCACAGTAGTCGTCTCCATCAAGGGGAATTGATGGCGAAAAGGTTTGGGTGCAGCCAGCGGCATCGGTTACAGTTATGCTTATGGTGCCGGCACCTACGGGTACCGAGCCTGGGTTTGTTATGTTGCCAATGGTTATTATATCGCCATCATTAACGCCTGTTACGGTGGTAACTGTGCCATTTACATCAATATCAACGCTATAAGTAGTGCCATTTGCTTCGGCATCGCCTCCGGCTATTAACACATTGTATTCGAGGCAGTCATCACAAAAGTCTTCGTCGCAGTTAATGGCAATGGGTACAATTTGGATTTGTGTGTTCATAAATACCTCTACACATACATTACTAACATCGAAGCAGGTAGGGTCGTATTGAGCCGGATTTGCTACGCAATCGCTAAGCGTCAAGCCACAAATTTGATAAGTTACACCGTTGTTAAGTGCCGGAATATTTAATGTTGTACCTGTACCTATGAGGCCATCAAAATTAGGGTCGCTGTTAGGGTCACCCCCGGATGGCGGGGTGCCAATTCCGGAAACTCCGGGATTGCCGGTGTAAACGCCAAGTGGGTCGTTCATCACCCACAAGCCCCAGCCTATACATGCGTTTGGGGTATTGTGAAGGGTAAAACCTGTGGCGTCTATGGTTTGAGAGGCATCGTTAAAACAAACGGTTAGTGGGCCGGCCGGACTTGGCGTGCCAGCGTTATCGGGGCAGAAGGGGGTAAATAGATTATTGCCAAAGCAGTTGCCCACTTCTTGCCCACCTCCTGACCATGCAGATGGGTAGGCATCGAAGGTGAAACTTACGGTATAGCAAAGTTGCGCGCCATCAAGAACGGCATCGTGAAAGGGTGGAATAATTGGGAAGAAAGGATTGCCGTATTGGATGTTGTTTGTACCCACACCAGATGCGTTTAAGGTAACACTGCTTATTGGGTTGGTTATACTTGGCGTTGCTGCTGTTACGTTGGCGCCGGTAAAATTTATAATTACACCGTAGCTGTCGCCAAAGGCACCACCGCCGGGGCAGGCGTTGCCACCAAAACAAATATCGGCACTTACTGTAAAATCAGAGCCAGATGGGATTGGGTCACCTAAAAAGGTAATAGACGAGCAACCACATTGACTAAATGCAGTTAAAAACGGAAAAATTGTTAAAACTGTTAAAAACGCGAATAATGTAATTGTTTTTTTCATATCTATTATTTTAATTTTTTTATTAACAAAAAGACTAACAAAAGTACAAAACTTAATTGAAAAACAAATTTTTTGAAAGGAAACTACGATTTTCAATTATTTAATTGTTTAAGGACATTGGGTGACATAATATAAGTATAAATGAAGGTTGAAAACTTGTTCGCCTTATTTATATGAATTGGGGCTGAAACCTCAACTGACTATATTCATGCTTGCTATTTTTGATTAAAATTTATGATTATTACCTTATAAATTAAACGTTAAAGGTTAAATACAGGTTGCCATCTCCTTTACCTTGATTTATCCTGCAGTACTATGTAGGTAGCTACATGAAAAAAACCGCTATTGTCATGGTGATTACAATAGCGGTTAGTTTTAAAGAATAGAAAATAAAGCAAATTGCGTTTTCAGGAAGAGGGGGGGGCAGAAATTTTACAGTACAATTTGTTGTTCCGAAATCATTTTTCTAATATTTATAAGTGCATAACGCATACGGCCTAACGCAGTATTAATACTTACCTGGGTAATGTCGGCAATTTCTTTGAAACTAAGGTCGGCATAATGGCGCAGCATTATTACCTCTTTTTGTTCAGAGGGTAATGCCTCAATAAGTGTCCGCACCTTTTGGCTGGCTTCGATACGTGCTATTGCGTCGTGTGGGGTATCTTCGGCGAAGCGCAAAAAATTAAAAACATCTTGCCCTTCGCTATTAATTATAGTAGGGTTGCGCTTAGTTTTGCGGTAATGATCAACACATAAATTATGGGCAATGCGCATAACCCAAGGCAAAAATTTACCATCTTCGTAATAATTGCCACGACGTAAATTTTCAATAACCTTAATAAAAGTGTCTTGGAAAATATCTTCTGCTAACAATTCATCTTTTACGAAGATGTAAATTGCCGTATAAACTCTATCTTTGTACCGATTTACTAACTCGGACAAAGAATTTTCATCGCCAGCAATATAACTTTTAACCAGCTCATTGTCGCCAATTATCCTTGTTTGCATTATGAACGCGGATTTATGTTTTTAACAATAATGATTTGGCCTGAGCGACCTAATCAATTAAGTAGAGCTGTATCGATAGAAATTAGTTTAAAAAGAAGAAATGTTTGAACTGTTATACAAAATTACGAGCTTTTTCCGGATTTGTGCCTTTTTAACTAAAAAAAATGAAATTTTATTCAGATTTTTTTTTTGCCAATTTAAAATATCATTCTTAGTCTTAAACTATGACTTCGTCAAACCCTAAGAAGTTAAAATAGTTCTAATTAAAAATTTTACTTTATTTTAAACCCTTTTTTGTTTGTGGTTTTAAATGAATTTTTGCCATTATTGCTTAAAAAAGAACCTTAACAGACAATAAATTGAGGTAATAGAGCATATTAATTATTTGGTTTTAATTAACTTTGCGCTCCTTTTTTAAAATAAATACCGGAATAGCATAAAACTCACTAGTTTTTTAAGTAAACCTTTTTAACTTTTTTCCGGATTTTTTGTTTTATAATGTATTATATCCTTAACACAAATTAAAGTGCAGTTTTACTGATTTCTAATAAATTCGAAATACCTAGTTCATACGCTTTATACGCATTTGTATTTTATTTTTTTACACAAAGAAACAAGTTAAACCACTTGTAGGTTTTAACCCCCCTTTTCTTCTTAACTGATTTATCCGGATTATGGACCAATTGAAAGCAAAATTCGCCCAAAAAGCACTACCCTTAGCCGAAGAGCTGCGCGCTTTTACTAAAGCGTATGGCAACGAAATTGTTGACCAAGTTACTATTGATCAAGTTGTAAATGGTGCGCGCGATGTTTTAAGCATGATTACCGAAACCTCCGAACTTTCTGCAACCGAAGGTATTAGCTTTCGGGGTTACTCCATCCCACAGTTGATTGAGCTACTGCCTAAAGTTGCTGGCGATGACCAACCTTTGCCCGAAGGCATTTTTTACCTTATGCTGACTGGCGACTTACCCACCCAAACCGATGTTGAGTTTATAACAAAAGAGTGGCAGCGCCGAAGCGAAATTCCCGACTATGTATTTAAAGGTCTTGAAACTTTACCTTTAGATACCCACCCTATGATTCAGTTTAGCCAAGGCATCTTAGCCATGCAGCCAACTTCGGTGTATTTTGCTAAATATAAAAGCATAGGCCGAAAAGAATACTGGGACCCCATGTACGAAGATGTAATGAATTTATTGGCAAGGCTTCCGCGTTTGGCCGCCTATATTTACAGACGCACCTACCATGACGGCAAACATATTGCACCAAACAATGAATTGGATTGGGCCGGCAATTTTGCACACATGATGGGTATTAACGACCCTGAGTTTAAAAAATTAATGCGCTTGTACATGACTATTCATGCCGACCACGAAGGCGGAAACGCATCGGCAAATACAACCCATTTGGTAGGTTCAACCCTTGCAGACGCTTATTTGGCATTTTCGGCAGGAATGAACGCATTGGCGGGGCCGCTGCATGGCCTGGCAAACCAAGAGGTTATTCGCTGGGTTTTAGAAATGGTCGAAAAAACAGGCACCCGCAATCTGTCAAAACAACAAATCGCCGACTATATAACCGCAACCCTTGACCGGGGCAAAGTAGTTCCGGGATATGGACATGCCGTGTTACGCATTACCGACCCACGTTATATGGCACAGCTAAACTATTGCAAAAAATATTTTCCGGATGATGAAATTGTAAATATCATTTGGAAAATTTACGAGGTTGCACCCGATTTACTCCGCGAAAAAAGCCGTACCAAAAATCCATGGCCAAATGTAGATGCCCATTCAGGTGCAACCCTTATGCACTACGGCGTTACCGAGTACAATTTTTATACCGTTCTTTTTGGTGTTTCAAGGGCAATGGGCGTATTGGCTTCGTTAGTTTGGAGCCGTGCCTTAAATTTACCAATAGTACGACCCAAATCTATTTCGTTCGAGTCTTTAAAAGCATTGGTAGCATTACCTGTGGCTAAATAAGAAAGTTAGCAAATAGTGCGGTTTTACTGCAAACAATTGTTTCTTTTTTTCGAAAGAAATTTGTTCTTGTGAAATATATAAGCTTATCCGGCGGTTCATTCATCCGGATAAGTTTTTTTTTATCTTATTACTGTTCAATAAAAACAAGACTTAAAATGATACACTAAGTAAGCAAAAATAGACACACTTTCTAATTAACACAACTTCAACTAAGGTAATAAAAAAATAAAATGTCATTTTTAAGTAAAATCTATTCTTTATAGGTATGTAATTTGCTGTTAATCATGTGATTTTGTTGGTTTTGAGAGTAAACCATTTGTTTTGGCACGAAACTTGACTTTTAAAAAGTAAGAAAAGCACAATCAAATGAACTCCCTAAAATTATTTTTTCTAACAGCCTTTTGCCTTATAGCAACGCAATTAGCAATTTATGGCCAAACATTGGCAAACGAGTTGGCAGTTTCGAGTTTATATATTAAAATGTTTGATGAAAGGCCAATTTTAGTTTCGTTAAACAACCAAAATATAACCAAAGCCCAAACCAATATAGTTATAGATGGCATAAAGCCCGGAAAATATTTGTTAAGTGTAAGCGAACCTACTATTTATTACAAGACTAAAATCCCCAACAGCTTAAAAACACCTCATACACGTATTATTGTAAGTAAATATATAGAAGTGCCAGTGCATACAATTATTTTTTCATTAATTGATGACAATAATAATTTACAACGTGAGTTCGGAGATTTACTTAGTAAATTTTAGCAAGATCTACTTGAGGTTTATTGGGGTAAAACTGATAGGCTACCAAGCTAGCGACTATATGGACAAAAGCATTCTGTGGTTTTCTGTGTCTGGTATGTTCTAAGTCAAAAACCGAGGTCAAAATATCATTAATGGCTTCAATCATAGGTCTTTTTTTTCAATAAGAGCCTTTCTTCTAAGGACATTAGTCTGTTTTTCATATTCTTTTTGACTTTGGTAATTATTTTTAGTCCTTTTCAAAAAGTTGTTCCATAAGGTAGTCAAATAGCCTTTATCGCCAAACAATGTGCCTGATATTTTCTCTAATAGCTTGTTTAAGAGGTCTTTACTATTGTCTGCCACCTGTCCTGTAGTCAAAGCAAAGTCCACGATTTGTCCTTTGTGATTGACTATCAGGTGGAGCTTAAAGCCGAAAAACCACCCCATAGAAGATTTTCCTTTCGAGGCGGTTTGAGCAAAAACTTTATGTTGCTTGGCTCGCAGCATGTCTCAAACAGGTAGCGCTTTGGCATCTATGTAATAAATTCCTGTTTTTTTCTGCTTGCTGGCAGGTTAATTTGGCTAAAATCGCCATAGGAAGAGCAACCCGTTCTATTAACTCTATAAAATAGTTGTAGGATGGGGCAGTAGGAAAATAGGTCTTTAAGTCATTCAAAACCAATGCTTTATAGTAATATTCAAAACATTTATAGCCCGAATAGTGGTAGAAAATCAGAATCGTAAGTATCTCACTTTCCGAAATTTTGGGCACACTACGAGGGCGTGGCATTGTTTTACCTTCCGCTAAGCCAATGCTGAGCAACCCATTGTTGCATCAGCAAACAGGCATTATCTACAAAAAAAAATAATTCAAATAACATGGACACATCAAATTTTGTATCTTTGGACTTCATAAAAACAGGGGGTAGTATTGTTTGCAGTTTTGGACACTACAAAGATAACTATGCTCCTGTTTTTATTCCTATCAACTATACTAATCCCCCTATTTTTTATAGCTTAGCTCCGAATTCACGTTAATTTACAAATTCTGAGCGAAAAAAACACAACAAGTGCTAACACCTTTCTTGTGGCTCCGGATAAAATGATGGCCACACAACCGCTAAAAATTGATTTAATTGCTTTGAAATAAAACAACTCATCTACATAATAATTAATCTGACAATTTAGTGAGTCATTTTTTTTAGCTCATTTAATTTTATTAAGGCTTCAATTGGGGTAATTGTATTAAGGTCAAGCAAGTCTAAATAGCGCTTAACCTCATCCCATTGCGGGCTTGAAAGGTCAAAAAAACTTAATTGTACGGGTTGTTGTTCTTTTGGTATGGCTTTTACCCGTTCGCGCAAATGTTCTCCAACGTGTTGCTGCTCTAACTCGGCCAATATGGCATTGGCACGTTGAACAATTGAGGTAGGCATTCCGGCCATTTTTGCCACATGAATTCCAAAACTGCGTTGTGCGCTGCCCGGCACTAATTTCCGGAGGAAAACAACTTTGTTTCCCAACTCTTTAGTGGCTACCGAAAAGTTTTTAATTCGTGCTAAATTATCTGCCAACTCAGTTAGCTCGTGGTAATGAGTGGCAAACAGGGTTTTAGCGTGGGCTGTAGGGTGGTTGTGCAAATACTCAGCTAAAGCCCAGGCAATTGAAATACCGTCGTAGGTGCTGGTGCCGCGGCCAATTTCATCGAGAAGTATCAGGCTGTTAGCCGATAAATTGTTCATAATGCTGGCTGTTTCGGTCATTTCAACCATAAAAGTGCTTTCGCCGCCCGACAGGTTGTCGCTTGCCCCCACACGGGTAAACACTTTATCAACCAAGCCAATTTTAGCTGATGCTGCTGGCACAAAACTACCCATTTGTGCCATCAAAACTATTAATCCGGTTTGCCGTAGCAAGGCCGATTTTCCGGCCATATTTGGTCCGGTTATAATTAATATTTGTTGTTGCTCGGTATCTAAATAAACATCGTTTGGCACATAAGCCTCGCCCAAAGCTAATTGTTGTTCAATAACAGGGTGCCGTCCCTGTTCAATTTGCAGTATTTGGTTAGTAGTAAGTGTGGGTTTGCAGTATTGATATTTTTGACTAATTGTTGCAAACGACAAAAGGGCATCTAATTTGGCAAATATAGTAGCGTTGTGTTGCAGGGGTTGAATGTATTCGGCTACGGCGGCTACTAAATCGGCAAAAATTTTATTTTCAAGTTCTAAAATTCGCGTTTCGGCTCCTAAAATTTTGTCTTCATACTCTTTGAGTTCGGGCGTTATATATCGTTCGGCGTTCGCTAAGGTTTGTTTTCTTATCCAGTCGGCGGGGGCTTCGTCTTTGTATTTGTTTCTGACTTCTAAATAATAGCCAAATACGTTGTTGAATCCAATTTTTAGTGAGGCAATGCCGGTGCGGTCAATTTCGCGCTGTTGTAAAGTTAACAAGTAGTTTTCGCCCGATTGTTTTAAGAGACGGAGTTCGTCTAACTCGGCATTAACGCCGGTAGCAATGGTATCGGCTTTCCCGATAGCTGCCGGGGGGTCGGGGAGCAGCTCAAGACCAATACGTTCGGTTAAATGCGTACAGGGATTTAGTTGGTCGGCTATTTTTTGTAATTCGGCTATTTTGGAGGCATCAAATGCGTTGCGCAGTACCGGAATGGTAAGCAATGCGCGGTGAAGCTGTACAATTTGCCTTGGGTTAACGCGCCCTAATGGTATTTTGGCCACTAAGCGTTCAATATCGCCTATTTGTTTGAGTTGGGTGGCTAATAATTCGGCATATTGGGGGTTATTTACTAAGGTTTCGACCATGTTTAGGCGGGCATTAATGGGAGCGAGTTCGCGCAGTGGCAACACAACCCATTTTTTTAACAGTCTGCTGCCCATAGGCGTAATAGTTTGGTCGAGGATGTCAATCAGCGCCTTTCCGGATGGGTGGTTGGGTTGTAAGAGTTCTAAATTTCGGATGGTGAATTTATCGAGCCAAACATAGCGGTCGGGGGTTAAGCGGGCAATTCCGGAAATATGCTGTAAATTAGGGTGTTGGGTGTCGCGCAGATAATAAATGAGGGCTCCGGCTGCGGCAACTCCGGCATTGCAGTCTTCTAAGCCAAAACCTTTTAATGTTTTTACGGCAAAATGTTGTTGTAAAGTGTCTCGACCAAATTCGGGCGAAAAAATCCAGTCTTCTAATTCGTAAGCATAAAATCGGTTGCCGTTTAATTTACTAAAATCGTTTCGGCGCGGCTTGGGGTACAATACTTCGGCTGGCTGAAAACTTTGCAATAGTTTGTCAATGTATTCGATATTACCTTGTGCCACCATAAATTCTCCGGTACTGACATCGGTAAAGGCTACGCCTAATTCGTTGTTATTGCCATAATAAACACCCGCTAAAAAATTGTTGCGTGCCGTATCGAGCATGGCGTCGCCAAGGGCAACACCGGGTGTAATTAGTTCGGTAACACCTCTTTTTACAATAGTTTGTGTTTGCTTGGGGTCTTCAAGTTGGTCGCAAATAGCAACGCGGTAGCCTGCTTTTACCAATTTGGGCAAATAAGTTTCTAAGGCGTGGTGCGGAAAACCAGCTAATTCGGTTTCGCTGGCTGCGCCATTATGTCGTTTAGTGAGGGTAATACCCAAAGCTTTACTGGTATGAACGGCATCTTGCCCAAATGTTTCATAAAAATCGCCAACACGAAACAGCAAAATTGCATCCGGATATTTGTTTTTAAAGGTATTATATTGCCGCATTAGTGGCGTTTCTTTGGGCGCGTCGTTTTTTCCTCCGGATTTATTAGTTGTTTTAGTCTCGTTGTTCATCTTTCGGTCAGTTAAAACAGCAATTTATTGTTTAGCTAATTAGGCGATTTAAATACGGTATCGGCCAATAGAATAGCTTTTCCAAATTCATCTAAATTGAGGTAAAAATCGGCGCGTTCGTGCTCAAAAAACGACACTAAAAGTTCGGTAGGCATATTGCCAACTAAGCTGTTTTGCGCCATGGGGCAGCCGCCATAGCCTTTAATTGCGCCGTCAAATCGGGTACAACCATTGCGGTAAGCTACTTCAATTTTTTCTTGCCAGTCTTTTGCTTCGGTATGTAAATGCGCTCCAAATTCAATTTCCGGAAAATCGGCGCTAAGGCTGGCAAATAAATTGGCAATTTGGGCAGGTCTTGCCACACCCACTGTATCAGATAACGACATCGTTTTAATGCCCATTTCTTCAAACCTGTCAACCCAATGCTCTACAATGGCTTCGTGCCAAACATCGCCGTACGGGTTACCAAAACCCATAGATAAATAAATTACTAATTCGCGTTGTTTTTTTTGACATTGGGCAAAAATTTCTGCTACCACTTTAAACGCTTCCTCTTGCTTAGTATTGGTATTGCGGATTTGGAAGGTTTCGGATATAGAAAACGGGTAACCCAAGCAGGCAATTTGCTCAAATTCTAAGGCTTGCCGCGCACCGCGCAAATTGGCAATAATGGCTAAAAGTTTAGTATCGCTTTCGGTTAAATCTAAGTTTTGTACCACTTTCGAGGTGTCTTGCATTTGTGGTATTTTATACGGCGAAACAAAACTTCCAAAATCAAGCGTGTCAAAACCAACTTTCAGTAATTGATTTAAGTACTGTATTTTAAGTTCGGTGTTTACAAAATAGGATAAGCCTTGCATAGCATCGCGCGGACATTCTATTATTTTCATTTATTTATCTTTATTGTTGTATGTGTTTCGGGTTTGTTAGGAGCGTATCATAAAAAACGAAGTTTGCAAGATACGACTTTTTTATAAACCTTACAACTGAGTTTAAGTTGGCACTGCTTGCCGTTTCCTTTTCCAGCGCCTATGCGACCACAACCATTCCGAGGGATTTTTATTTATTTGTTGCTCTAAAAGTTGCATGTATTTTTGGGTAATTTCGCCATCGGGAAGGGTAGCGGGGGTATTGGTTATTAATTGACAATTAAGTTGGTAGTGGCCACGTTTTACCCGCTCGATGGATAAAAAAAAGACTGGTAGGTTGTGTATCCGGGCATATTTTTCGGGGCCACGCAGGCAAGGGGTATCTTGGTTTAAAAACTGCACCCATTGTGCTTTGTTTAAATTTGTAGGCGATTGGTCGGCCATCATAAAAAAGGCCGATTTTTGTGCTACAAGGGTATTAAACATGGTGGCCGTATTATTTGTTGTAAATAAATTTAGCCCAAACTGCACCCTATATTTATGGACGTATTGATTGATGTGTTTATTAGCTAACGGCGAATGGGTTACCGCAGTTGTATAGGGTGTAAAAGTTAAGGGCGAGGAAACAGCCCCCCATTCAAAATTGCCGTAATGACCCATCGTTACAATAATACTTTTTCCGGAGGTAAGATAGGGCGTTAAAATTTCCGGATTTAGAAATTTGAGCCTGTTTAAATACATTTGCTTATTCATTTTATCGCATTTAAAAGCCTCTAAACTTATATCGGCTAAATGTTGGTAAAATGCTTTTGCAATTTGGGTAATTTCTTGAGGTGTTTTGTTTGGAAAACTGTTATTCAAATTATTAAAAACAACTTGCCGTCTGTATTTTACAACCGAAAACAACAACCACGCCACAAAATTGGAAAATTTGTATAAAATAGCCCATGGCAATCGGCCAAAAAAGCCATTTGCTGCTCTGTACAACCAATAACTTAGCATTTGCATAATACAAAACAACTAAAAATAAAAATGTTCAATGTTTGCCAATTTTGCAGCAAATTTAAATAAGTTATTTTGTTTATTGCTTAACAATTTACCAGTATATACTTGTGCTTATACCAAAGCAACGCAGTTGATAAGAAAATAAAAAAACTGTACTATCTTTATTGACCTAAATCCGGATACAACATTTTACCAGCAAATCAGTTTTTTTACTTATTGCCCTAAAAACGTCTTAATTTTGCAGTCAATATTTTTTGTTTATAAAAATTGTTGCTTCGCAATAAACAAGCATGGCCATTTTATATGTTTTACCAACCCCAATAGGCAATTTAGGCGATATTACACTTCGAACTTTGCAACTACTGGGGCAGGTCGATTTTATTTTGGCCGAAGATACTCGTCAAACAGCAAAACTATTACAGCATTACCAAATTAAAGTGCCGCTCAGGGCTTTCCACGCCCACAACGAGCACGGAGTACTAAACAAAACGGTAAATGATATTTTAACAGCCCAGTCGGTGGGCTTGGTAAGCGATGCAGGTACACCCGGAATATCAGACCCTGGATTTTTGTTGATACGTGCCTGTTTAAAAGCAAATATAACGATACAATGTTTGCCTGGCTCAACAGCATTTGTTCCGGCATTGGTGGCAAGTGGTCTTCCTTGCGACAGGTTTGTATTTGAAGGCTTTTTACCGCATAAAAAAGGTCGGCAAACGCGCCTAAAAATGCTGACGCATGAAGTGCGCACCATTATATTTTACGAGTCGCCGTTTAGGTTGGCAACAACACTTAAACAATTAGCCACCCAATTTGGACCTGCCCGCGCTGCTGCTGTTTGCCGCGAACTTACTAAAATTCATGAAGAAGTGCGCCGCGATACCCTTGAAAACCTGGCTTTGCATTACGAGAAATATCCACCTAAAGGAGAAATTGTGCTAATCGTTTCCGGATGTGAACCATAGAAAAAATCGAAAATAAATTAACTCCCTCATAATACCACAACCACTAATCACTATTCACTAATCACTATTCACTAATCACTATTCACTAATCACTATCCACTACCCGTTAATCCTAAAAGCAAAAAAAGTTTTATGAGTTATAGCAATAGTTTGTTAATTGAAAATATAGCCAAACTTTGTCAAATTGAGTCGGCAAATACAGGCAAAAAATGGGTTGCCGGCGCCGATATGGCAAACTTGCCCTGCCTTGATAATGCTTGGGTTTTAACTGAAAATGGCCGAATAACAAGTTTTGGAAGTATGGACAATCCCAATAAACCGCAACATGCAAAAACAATATTAGATGCTAAGGGTGGATTTGTTTTGCCCGCATGGTGCGACTCGCATACTCATTTAGTATTTGCCGCCACCCGCGAAAACGAGTTTGAAGATAAAATTCGTGGACTTAGTTACGAAGCTATCGCCCAAAAGGGCGGCGGAATTTTAAACTCAGCACAAAAATTACAAGTTACCCCACAAGAAACGCTATTTGAATTGGCATGGCAGCGTTTAGAAGAAATTGTAAGCATGGGCACAGGCGCAGTTGAAATTAAAAGTGGATATGGTTTAACCGTTGAGGCCGAACTAAAAATGCTTCGCGTTATCCGGAAAATTAAGGACGCCGCACCAATACCTATAAAAGCTACATTTTTGGGTGCACATGCCTATCCGACCGTCTATAAAAATAATCATCAAGGCTATATACAACAAATTATTGACGAAATGTTGCCTGCAATTGCCCACGAAGGCTTGGCCGATTATATTGACGTGTTTTGTGAACGCAATTTTTTTGATCCGGAGGAAACCGACCAAATTTTAGAAGCCGGAACAAAATTTGGTCTCCGAGCTAAAATACATGCTAACCAATTGGCTGTATCGGGTGGGGTGCAAGTGGGGGTACGCCATAACGCCCTGTCGGTTGACCATTTGGAGCATACCACCCAAGCCGAAATTGATTGCCTGCAAAACACAAACACAATGCCCGTATTTTTGCCCTCGTGCTCGTTTTTTTTGGGCTTGCCTTATGGCGCTGCCCGGCAATATATAGCGGCGGGTTTGCCTATTGCTTTGGCCACCGATTATAATCCGGGCTCAACACCATCGGGTAATATGCCGTTTTTGTTAAGTTTGGCCTGTATTCAAATGAAATTATTGCCCGAAGAAGCCATTAATGCTGTAACTATTAATGGTGCTTATGCTATGGATATTTGGCGCGAATGTGGCACAATTGCATCCGGAAAATTAGCCAATTTAATTATAACGCAATCTATACAATCTTTGGCCAGGTTACCCTACTCATTTGCCAGCGATTTGGTTAAACAAGTAATTATTGAGGGCAAACTGGCAGTAAATAAGCAACCATCGGTATGTTGGGGTTAATTGTAGAATTTAGGAGTAAAATCCAAATTCTTAAAATATAGTTGCTACCTAAGTTTTAAAAGCAAAGCTAATGCGATAAATATTGCCCGGACTATTGCATAGCCCTCTAATTTGCCGTATCTTTGTGGCAAAATTCCACCTTTTTGTTTTTATTTTATAAAACTAATCCGGATATTAAACCAATTTCATGAGGCAGCTTAAAATTACCAAATCTATAACCAACCGCGAAAGCCAGTCGCTCGAAAAATACTTACAAGAAATTGGCAAAGTGGACTTGCTAACACCAGAAGAAGAAGTAGAATTAGCCAAAAAAATTAAAGACGGAGACCAAGATGCCTTAGAACGCCTAACTAAAGCTAATTTGCGTTTTGTTGTGTCGGTTGCTAAACAATACCAAAATCAAGGCTTATCGTTAAGCGACCTTATTAACGAAGGTAATTTGGGCTTAATTAAAGCCGCACAACGCTTTGACGAAACACGGGGCTTTAAATTTATATCGTATGCAGTTTGGTGGATTAGGCAATCAATATTGCAAGCCTTAGCCGAGCAATCGCGCATTGTGCGTTTACCGCTAAACAAAGTTGGCTCGCTAAACAAAATAAACAAAGCTTTTTCGCAGCTTGAACAAGAGTACGAACGCGAACCCTCGGCAGACGAATTGGCTGATTTATTAGACATTGAAAGGGAAGAAGTTGAAACAACTCTTAGTGTAGCCTCGCGCCACACTTCGATAGATGCCCCCTTTCAAGAGGGAGAGGACAATAATCTGTTAGATGTGTTAGAAAATAATAATATACCGCTTACCGATACCCGGATGACGTATATGGACTCGCTGCGTCGCGAAATTGAACGCTCTCTCTCAACCCTGACCGACCGCCAGCGCGATGTAATTAAACTTTATTTTGGTATT
The DNA here is from genome assembly GCA_016706405.1 of Sphingobacteriales bacterium. Classification (NCBI taxonomy): domain Bacteria; kingdom Pseudomonadati; phylum Bacteroidota; class Sphingobacteriia; order Sphingobacteriales; species Sphingobacteriales bacterium. The sequence continues at coordinate 859,843 of JADJJT010000003.1, read as the reverse complement.
GGCGTTGAGCATAGCTTATCGTTAGAAGATATTGGCGACCAATTTGGCTTAACACGCGAAAGAGTACGGCAAATAAAAGACAAAGCAATAAATAAACTGCGCTCAACATCGCGCAGTAAACTACTTAAAACCTATTTAGGCTAACACAAATTATCCCCCAAGTTTTTTTATTGTACCTAATTCTTATTTGTTAGGTTTACCCCTTGATGGCAGCGCCGGCAAGGGGTAATTTTTTGTATCTTTGCAGCGTATTTGCTTATAAGGCCAAAGCGTATAAATAAAAGCTCAAAATAAGGGTTTTTAGAACAAAATGGCAATAGGGTAGAAGCAAAACTTAAAAAAGCAATGTTTATCAATGTGTTTATTTAAAATTCATTTAAACTAAATATATTATTTTATTTTCGCATAATTTTTTTAGATTTACAATTTTTACTTCAAAAACACCTGTTTATTATAATGTTCGAGAATTTACAAGAAAAATTAGAATCCGCGTTTAAGACCCTCAAAGGCCAAGGCCAAATTACCGAATTAAATGTGGCTGCCACCATGAAAGAAATTCGCCGTGCCTTGGTTGATGCAGACGTAAACTACAAAATTGCCAAAGAATTTACCGACAAAGTACGAGACGAGGCATTAGGGCAAAAAGTGCTTATTGCCGTGCAGCCCGGCCAATTGTTGGTAAAAATAATGAGCGACGAACTGACCAAATTAATGGGTAGCACTGTTAGCGATATTACCATATCGGGCAATCCGGCAGTTATTTTAATATCGGGGCTGCAAGGTTCAGGCAAAACCACCTTCTCGTCAAAATTAGCATGGTATTTAAAAAATAATAGAAAAAAAGACAGCCTTTTAATAGCCGGAGACGTTTACCGCCCTGCCGCCATTGAACAATTAAAAATAATGGGGCAAAAAGTAAATACCGAGGTTTATTCTGAGCCCGAAAATAAAAATCCTGTTCAAATTGCACTCAATGGCATAGAATACGCCAAACAAAAAAATATACCCGTTGTAATTATAGATACCGCCGGACGTTTAGCCATTGACGAGCAAATGATGAACGAAATTGCTGCCGTTAAACAAGCTACCAACCCCTGCGAAACCCTGTTTGTTGTAGATAGTATGACGGGACAAGATGCAGTAAATACGGCAAAAGCCTTTAATGACCGCTTAAACTTTGATGGCATTGTACTTACCAAACTCGACGGCGATACCCGCGGCGGGGCAGCACTTTCGATAAAATATGTTGTTGACAAGTCTATTAAATTCATATCGTATGGAGAAAAACCAGAAAGTATAGACCAATTTTACCCCGACAGGATGGCGCAACGTATTTTGGGCATGGGCGATATTATATCGTTTGTTGAAAAAGCCCAAATGCAATTTGATGAACGCGAGGCAGCAAAACTTGAAAGTAAAATTAAAAAAAATCAATTCGATTTTAATGATTTTATTGACCAAATCAGAATGATTAAAAAAATGGGGAATATTAAAGATTTGCTAACCATGATTCCGGGTATGAGCCAAGCCCTGCGGGGAGTTGATTTAGACGACAGTGCATTTAAAAAGGTAGAGTGCATTATTCAATCAATGACACCCTACGAGCGGGCAAATCCGGATATAATTGACGCAAGCCGCCGCAAACGCATCTCGGCAGGGTCGGGTACCAGCACCGAGGCAATGGATAGATTTATGAAACAATTTGCCGAAATGCGCGAGGTTATGCGAAAAATGATGAGCACGCAAGCTGCAGCAGGTAACCGCGGCTTTAAAATGCCGAACCCCTTTGGCCGCCGTTAAAAATAATGGTCTTGTAAAATTTAATTTCATACCTATAATTATTTTTATGTTTAAAATTGGCTTAATTAGCGAAGGCAAAATACCGCCCGATACCCGAGTAGCCTTTACCCCTAAACAATGCCAAATGGCAAGGCAGCGACACCCGGTTGAATTTTTTGCGCAGCCGTCGGCGGTAAGATGCTATACTGACCAAGAACTTGCCCAAGCCAATATTACAATTACCAAAGACCTTAGCCATTGCGACCTGTTAATTGGGGTAAAAGAAGTGCCAATCGAGCAATTAATTCCAAATAAAACCTACTGTTTTTTTTCGCACACAACCAAAAAACAAGCCTATAACCAAAAATTATTACAGGCCATCATTCAAAAAAATATTACGCTTATTGATTATGAATGTATGCGCTATACCGACACACATAAACGAATAATAGGGTTTGGTAGATTTGCCGGAATTGTAGGCGCACATAATGGAATTTTAACTTATATCCGGAAATTTAAACTGCCAATTAACTTGCTTCCAGCGCATCAGTGCCATAATTATAACGAGTTGTTGGCTATATATCAAAAGATTCAACTGCCCAATTCGATGCGTATTGTGGTAACTGGCGAAGGGCGCGTAGCAAAAGGTGCAATCGAATTTTTAAACGGAATTAAACTGCCCCAAATTAGCCCCGAAGCCTATTTATCCGGAAAATTTGATGCTACCCAGCCTGTTTTTACCCACTTGAGTTTGCCTTATTTGTACGTCCGGATTGATGACGAGGGCAAAACAAAACCCTTTGATAGAGACGATTTTTTTGAAAATCCACACTTGTATAAATCTTTATTTAGCGCCTATACAACAAATACAGATGTATTGATTAATGGTATTTATTGGAACGAAAAAATTCAGCGCCATTTTAGCCTAACCGATATGGCCAGCCCCCAATTTTCTATTAAGGTAATTTCCGATATTTCGTGCGATATGAACGGCTCAGTGCCCGCTACAAGCCACGCCACCACCATAAGCAACCCCGTTTATGGCTACGACCCCATAACCCAAACCGAAACGCAGCCTTATTTGCCCCATACAATTGATATTATGGCCGTTGACAACTTGCCCAACGAATTGCCCCGCGATGCCTCGGAAGTGTTTGGCCAATTACTGCTCGACTACGTTTTGCCCGAATTTTTAAAACCAAAAAGCGACATGCTTGAGGCAGCAGCAATAGCAAAAAATGGCCAGTTAGGCAGTCATTTTGGGTATTTAGCCGATTATGTTGCCGGAAGGTGATAATAAACACATCTTGTGAACAGCATAATATATACAACTTATGCGCTATTTAGCTACTTTTTCCGGAGTTTTTTTTCTAATTATTGTAACAATGCAGGCTATAAGTGCGCAAAGTACGTATATGCCTCTGCAAAACGCCGAATCCTACCATACTTTAGACCGTATTGCCATTAAAAACGATAGTTTACACAACTATTTTGCAAGCACCCAAAAACCCTATACCCGGTTGCAAGCGGTTTTGGCTGCCGAAACCATGAACGACCATTTGAATGCCCGCTACCGCGCTGCCGACCGCCAAAACCAATTTTATATTTTTAAAGATAATAACGAGTGGGCCGATTGGGGCTTGGTAGAAAGCAAAAAGCCTTGGTTTAAACGTTTTTATAAATATCAACCCGACTTTTTTTATGCCAAATCGTACACCGATTATTTGGTGAAACTTAACCCATTGCTGCATTTCGAAATTGGTAAAGACCTTAACTACGAGGGCTTGCGCATGGTAAACAAACGAGGCCTTGCCTTGCGGGGTATGGTAGGAAACCAAATAGGATTTGAAACCCAAATTACCGAAACCCAAGCCATTTTTCCCGATTATTTGCATCAGAAAATTAACAACGAAAGGGCAATCCCGGGCGAAGGGCGTTTTAAGTTTTATCAATCGCGGGTTGGCGGCGACAATTTGTTTGCGCCAGGGGTTGATTATTTAAGTGCCGCCGGCAGTATTGCCTGGAAACCTCTTGACCGCGTGCATCTTCAATTTGGGCATGGAAAAAACTTTATAGGAAATGGTATCCGGTCGTTATTTTTGAGCGACGAAGCCGCCCCCTACCTTTTTTTCCGGATAAATACCGACTTTTGGCGCATCCACTATCAAAATTTATTTATGGAGTTAACGGGGCAGTTTAACCCCTATCCGGATGGATTAACTCCTAAGAAGTATGCTGCTTTGCATCATTTAAGCTTAAATTTGGGCAAACGTGCTAATATTGGCTTGTTTGAGGGGGTAGTTTTTGGCCGAACGCATGGCTTTGAATTGCAATATCTTAACCCTATAATTTTTTATCGGTCTGTTGAATACCACCTTGGTAGCCCCGACAATGTGATGCTTGGAGCTGATTTTACCTTTAACTTTTTGCGGCATGGTCAGTTTTATACTCAAATTTTTATAGATGAGTTTAGTTTTGACCAATTAAATACCGGATGGTGGGGTAATAAACACGGAATACAAGCGGGGTTAAAATGGATAAATATTGCCGGAATTACCAATTTTGACGGACAGGTCGAGTATAACCGCGTTAGGCCATACACCTATACCCACAACAGCGTTGAGGGCAATTACACACACTATAACCAACCGTTAGCACATCCATTAGGCGCTAATTTTGCCGAGTGGTTGTTGCAATTACAATACAAACCAACCAAAAAATGGACAATAGCCGCTCAATGGCAATATTATAAACAAGGCATTGATAATGTAACCGATAGTACCAATGTGGGCAGTAATATATTTTTGCCAAACTCATTAGTACCAGTAAATAACCCATACAATAACAAATTATTACAGGGTACGCTTACCCGTGTTATGAATACTCAACTGACTATAACCTATATGCCTCGCCACAATTGGTTTTTTGATGTGGTATATCAAACACGACAGTACAATTACCCTAAAAACCAGCTAATTTTAGTTAAGCCGGCAACTTCATATCTTGCGGTAGCCATGCGATTAAACGTTTTTAGACGCCATTGGAGTGTTTAATTTTTGTTTGTTTTTTGGGTGGTTTAAGATTAGATGATATGTTTTAATTAAACTTTGTGTTTTCGCTATATACTAATTCCTCTAAATAGGCATCAATTGCTTGTTTTTGTTCGAGAGAAGAGATGTTAATGGAGCGTTTAAATAAAACCTCTACTATTTTTAATTTTTGCTTGTCGAGCCAGGTTTGTAAAGTGCGTATGCCTTCTTCTTTTCCGGATAATTGGGCTAAGTAAACCACTAATTTTTGCCATAAATCGCCTTTTTTTAAAGCGGTGTAATCGTTGCCAAAATCGGTTAATAAATCATCTAAAAGGCTGTCGGGGCAATTAGGATAGCAAGATAAAATATCGGCTTTTTGCAATACCATTCGATATTCAATACGCAGGCAAAATTTGAATTTAAGGCGGTCGGGAGTGCTTAAAAATAATTTTACCGCTTTTTCAAACAGGTCGGCATGATTTTGTGCTATTTGGTAATTATAGGTTGGTGTCTCGGCAATAGTATGGGCAGTTGTTTCAGAAAGTTCAGTTGTAACAATCCGGCGTTGCGCAGCCCTTAGCTCATCAATCACCAAATTATTGGTAATCCGGTATAAATAAGTCCTGAACCAGGCATTCTCACCTTTAAAATTTTTTAGTGCGCCAAGCATTAATTTTTCAATTAATCGGGCCGTAATACTTTCGGCTATGTCGTTTTCGGTTAATGACAACTGTGTTTGGGTGGCCAAGTGTTTGCGTACAACGGTAAGGGTTTGATAATGATATTTTTCAATTAAATAAGGATGATTATTTTGCAGCAAATAGGTATCTTCGATATTATTACATACATTTTTTAATAAATCGGTAACTGCGTATTTATGCCGCACCTTCATATTGGCTAACTCTGGCAATAGTTTTGATAGTTTTGCCTCAAATTGTGTTTGAGCTTGTTCGATGTAAGGCGTTAAATTGGCAATTTTATACCCATTTTTGCCAAAAATGCGCTGAACTTTTAGCCTTATTTCAAAATTATACTGCTCAAGTAAGGTTGCAACCAAAGATGACTGATTAGGGGCTGGCATTATATATTACAATTATTACAGGTGATTTAGTAAATTGGCAAATTTGCTTCGGCATCAATAAAAAAAATAAAATAAATTTTGTGGAGCAAAGGTAGTAGGCGTTTTGTTTTACGTGCGGAAAGTTACTTAATATTTAGATGTGAAATGGTAAGGACTATGATTTTTTTAATTTTTTTAGAGCACTAAACTAAAAAAGTACTAATTTTGATTGTTATATGAACAAAATAAGTTTTTTTAGGTTTTATGTAATCTTTAAAATAGGCCTAAAAAGATAGTTTAACCTTTACAAACTATAATTTGACGTTTATTTTAGTCATTTTTTTACAAATCTTCAAGATTTCTTCAAAATTGCAGTAATTTTGCCCCAAATTTTAAGGTATGCGTTCAAAAGATAAAATGATAAACGGGTTTTCTAAATTATCGAAAACCGAAAAACTAACTTGGTTAGCTAAAAATTTTCTAACTTCAAACCCTATTGAAGTAGTTCGCGAGTTTGCCAGTTTTTGGCATACCAATGTTGAAGCCCAACATTTATTCGATGGTTTAAGCGAAAATACGGTGTCTAATTTTTATTTGCCTTATGGTTTAGCCCCTAACTTTTTGGTAAATAACAAAACGTATTGCGTACCTATGGTTATCGAAGAAAGCTCAGTAGTAGCAGCAGCATCAAGTGGCGCTAAATTTTGGTACGAGCGCGGCGGATTTAAAGCCAAAGTTTTAGGCGTAACCAAAACCGGCCATGTGCATTTTTATTGGCCCGGAACCGATCCGGTAAAAATGTTTTCGTTTTTTAAAGACATCAAGCCCAAACTCTTAAACGACGTAAAAGACCTAACCGAAAACATGGAGAAACGGGGGGGCGGTTTAACAAACTTGTCGCTATTGTATAAACCCGAAATAGAGCCCGGCTATTACCAACTTAAAGCCGATTTTGAAACTTGCGATGCAATGGGGGCTAATTTTATTAACTCGGTGTTAGAACGATTGGCCTTATTATTGGATGAAGCTGTTGAAATGTATCCGGAATTTGAAATTCACGAACAGGAAGTTCAAATTATTATGGCAATTTTATCAAATTATACCCCCGATTGTTTGGTTCATGCCTGGGTTGAATGTGCAGTGTCGGATTTGGGTAATTTTGACGACCTCAATGCCGAAGAATTTGCTCAAAAATTTGTTCGCGCCTTAAATATTGCCCGAAATGATGTTTACCGGGCTACTACACACAATAAAGGTATTTATAACGGAATTGATGCCGTAATATTAGCTACCGGAAACGATTTTAGAGCTATTGAAGCCTGTGGCCATGCGTATGCCGCTAAAGACGGCCAATACCGCTCGTTAAGTAGCGCAAAAATTGAAGACAATAAGTTTACTTTCGAAATTAAACTGCCTTTGGCTATTGGCACAATTGGCGGGCTAACAAAAATACACCCTTTAGCCCGTATTTCGCTCGAAATGTTAGGAAACCCATCGGCAACCGAACTTATGCAAGTGATTGCCTCGGTAGGTTTAGCTCAAAATTTTGCCGCCGTAAGGTCGCTTATTACTACGGGCATTCAGCAAGGCCACATGAAAATGCACTTAGGAAATATATTAACAACTTTGCAAGTTAGTTTCCACGAACGCGAACAGGCTTTAATACATTTTGCCGACAAAATTGTTTCTTACAAAGCTGTGCGGCAATTTATAGATGCTATACGGCAATCGCCCACCCACCACGACTTAATGTTGGGCTAATAATATAGCATACTTTGTATTGCAGTTTAATGTGTGTGTTGCACTACCGAAATATATACCGCCAAATAATTCTAAAATCTTCGCGCGGGGTATAATCGAGGGCATAAAGCGTATTACACTGCGCTTTAGCTGCGGTATTTAAATTGTTTAATTGCTCGTTGCTACACAAGGGTAAAACGCCCGGTTTTATTTTGGGTAAAATGCTTGGTTGCAGTGCATTAGCATAACCTACCCATGTTTTTTTACCACTTAATACACTAACCGCCTGTTTAAATAAAAAACGTATTTGCCCGTTAAACAAAGCCAAGGGCGCAAATAAACTTAATAATAAAAGAGCAAAACCTAAATCAAATAAACGTTTGTTGCGAACAAGGTGAGGTTGATTAAGTTTGTAACGTTTTGCAGCTATATAAATATCTCCGGATGTGTTTTTTGAGTTGCTGCCAACCAATACATTGCCATTTGGACTAAGCGTTTTATAAGCTAAATTGGTGCTTATGTTTTCCATAATTTCAATAATTTGGCTGTATGTTACGTCTTTGGCGCAAAAAATAATTTCGTTAAGACGGTATAATGAAACTAACCGATGTAATTGTTGTAAACTTCCAAGGCAAGGCAGGCCGAAATGCGAGTTTGCCGCTTTTGCATTATATCCGGATTTTTTGTTTTGATTGAGGTCATCATCATTTGCGGTTGCTTCAAAATTTAGTTGTTGAATATTGTTTGTGGTTATTGAATCTTCTTCCTCCGGAAGTAAATACCCCAATATTTCAACATCGGTGCCGGCCCCTGCTTCGTGTAATAAATTTAATGCCCTTTGCGCTTCGGCAAGGCTGCCAACTACTACCAATCTGTTTTTTGCTTGGGTGTTTTGCGCAAACCCTTTGGCTCCGGCGTAACCTATTAGCCATCGCCAGCCCAACATGGCAACCACCGCCCAGCCCATGCCCAACACAATCATTGCCCGTGACGAGCGCAGCGTTTCGGGCAAAAAACCATAAATTGCCGATATGGCTACCGTTCCGACCAATAAACCCCGCACGGTTCGCCACGCCCGCCATGGGGTATCGTAACCACCGCTAAAAAATACACTTAGCAGCCATATTATTACATACATAGGCGCATTAATTAGCATGTGTTGTGGTAGGTAAGTAATTTTTTCGGCAATTTTAACCGTATTTTGCCAATATCCTTTAATAAAATAAAGCCCCCCGTAAATAAGGGAAATATCAAGGGCAAACGGAGCTAAACGCTGCAATAGCCTAATAAATATTGCTACGCCTGCACTGCCATAAACAGCCGCGTTGATAAAAAAATTAAAAATTTTCGACTGCTTATTGGCAAAATGTTTATTGGCAAATAACATCATTGCCCTGTAAAACAGGCGCACGTAATTTAAACTGCCTTTTTTGGTACTTTCGCCTTTATAATGAATGATTGGCGGAGTGTGCAAGTAATAATTTTTCCATCCGGAAAGTAAAAGCCTGTACGACAAGTCAATATCTTCGCCATACATAAAAAACTGCTCGTCAAAACCACCTGTTTGCGCCAATGCTTCTTTGCGTATAAACATAAATGCCCCCGATAATACCTCAATTGCGTGTGTTTGTTGGTAGCTTAAATGCCCTAAATAATAACCGTTTAACCATTTCGATTTAGGAAACATACTGCTTAAACCCAATAATTTGCAAAACGATACCCAGGGCGTAGGAAGGCCGCGTTTTGATTCGGGCAGAAGGCAGCCCGTGCCGTCAATCATCCGGATACCAAGCGCACCAGCTTTTGGGTGAGCGTCCATAAATTCTAAACATGCCTTTAAAGTGTTTTCATTTAAAACGGTGTCGGGGTTTAACAGCAAAATAAAATTGCCCTTGGCCAAGGCTATCCCTTGATTATTTGCTACCGAAAATCCCGAATTTACGCTGTTGGCAATAAAATTTACTTCGCGAAAAATGGGTTGTAAATAAGTTACCGACCCATCAGTTGATGCGTTGTCAATAACAATAACCTCAATATCGTTTGGAAATTCTGCGGCAGCCCGCCTAATTGACCACAGTACTTGCTCTAAAAAATAGCAAACATTGTAGTTAACAATTACAATCGATATTTTCATGGAAGCAGGCAATGTAGTGGGGTGGGGTAGTGGCATTTGATTTTTCAAGCGATGCAAAAGTAAAAAAAACTTAGCAGTTTTATCCAATATTGTATCATTGTAGTTTGTGATTTTGGTTAGTCTGTAAAAAGAAACAAAAGGAGCATGATGGCTGGAACTTTGCAGATTTGATAAAAAATATCCGGAATAAAAAGCTGTTTGTTAATTTGTTGGCGTGGGGCTTAAAATTTATCCGGATTAATTAAACTTGAATCGCACTTTGCCTAATCTAATATTTTTAAGTTCGCGCGCTAAAAGACCTATTTACAAAATTAAGGTAGTATTTTTGCCCCATTATGCGGGCTGCTTTTCTATTTTTCATCTTTTCGTTAATTTTGGTTGCGGTATCATTATATGGCCGCAAACAAGGCTGGCCTTTTTTTGCCGACCCGACCCGCACTGACAACGCCGCCTTGCAAGCCGTTTCGGGCGAGGCAGATTGTGCCGACACTTTGAGCGAAACAAGTATAGCAAAACTTACCCCGCTACCCGATAGTTTGGCAAAATTTGTAAACACTTATTTTGCCAAAGAAATACAAAAGGATAGTATTGCCAATAACATTATTAATGATTATGAGTTTACAGGCCCCTTAGCCAATTTATATCAGGCACTTGCGCCTCAAACAAAGTTTTTTTTGGTCGAGAACCCAAACGAGCCTGCCATTATAAGTTCGCCTGACAACGAAGGATTAACGCTTGTAATTCCGGATGATGCTTTTATTACCCAAGACAAAAAGATGGTACAATCGCCATTTGTGGCAGCTATTAAATTGGTAAGCAATAAAACGCAACTCTTGACAAGCAATTTATCGCGCCCCGCCAATATGCAGCCAATGCAATTTGCAGGTGCGGTTTATATATCGGCTGCACTGCTTGAAAATGGGCAAGAACTGACCTTAGCCCCCGGCAAAAGCATATTAATAGAGGTAACAACACCGCAAACACCTACAGGCTGTGTGTTTTATTACGGCAAACCGGGAATAAATGGTAATTTTGATTGGGGCAATACCAATTATGCCACCCACAACGAGCTAATAGCCATAGCACCTAATTTAATACCTTTACCCGATGATACAACAGCGGCAACGCCAAGTTTACCCGCCGATTTATTGCATAAATTGCGCCGCAATGGCTGGAAAAATACCCATATTGCTACCCGCGAATTTGGTTATCGAATACAAACTGCGGCAACATTAAACACACAAACGCAACAATACCTGCCAGATATTGTAAATATTTATATGGCTGAAAAAAGTTTAGCAGATGCCGACTACAAAGTATCGCGTTTTTTTAACCGGATCCGCAAAAATAACCCCAATTTAAGTCAGGAAAATGACGAACTTTGTTACAAAGCCGCCGAAACTTTTGCCCATTTTGCCCAACAAAACCTAAGCGCCCCGTTTGACCCTAAACCTTATGGAATTGATTTAAATAGCCCAACCGCTCTTACCGATTTGCTTTGGACAACCAGTCTTGAACGCGCACAATTTTACACTAATGCGCATTTATTAAAAAAAGCGGTAGCCGTACAAATGATTGAAAACCAAGCACTTAAAACCGGTAGGCAATCTTTTACACATATTTGTTATTCGACCTATAAAATGGGTTGGACGGGTTTATTTTGCCCCATCGAACCGCCTTATGACCCAGTTACGGTACAAATTAAACCAAACGAAACATTTAAACAAATTGCCGTTTATTTTATTGCCGACGATGTTGAATTGGTAATGGCAAGACATTTGCAAGGTAAAAATAAAAATACGGTTGTATTTAATCAAATACCGGCCAATACATCCGGAAAAATTATAGCCCTTTCGTGGTCAAATGGGCAGGCGTATATGAGTACCAAACGGGCAAAGGCAGGCCAACCTTCTGGAGAGGCCATGCAGCTACAACCCACAACTATTGATATGGTGCGTTATCAAATTAACAAACCATTATAAATGTAATAAATAATTTGTAAAATAATAATATATTGTATGTCAAAACGCAAACTCTCCTTTATAGACATTTGGAACATGAGCTTTGGCTTTGTAGGCATTCAGTTTGGGTTTGCCCTTCAAGGAGGGTTTGTGTCGCCAATTTTTCAAACATTGGGGGCAAATAAAGACGACATTCCTTTGTTTTGGATTGTTGCCCCGCTTACTGGCTTATTAGTTCAGCCCATTGTAGGCCATTTAAGCGACAATACCTGGCACCCAGTACTTGGCCGCCGCAGACCGTATTTTTTGGCCGGTGCTATTTTATCGTGCATAGCACTTTGCCTAATGCCCAACTCGCCTGCCGTTTGGGTGGCCGTTGGTAGCCTTTGCCTGTTAGATGCCTCAATGAATATTAGCATGGAGCCGTTTAGGGCGTTTGTAGCCGATAAACTGCCCGATGAACAACGCACTTATGGCTTTATAACGCAGACCTTAATTATTGGTGTTGGTACTTGGGTGGCCAGCCAGTTGCCCCAATTTTTAGAGAGCATGGGTGTTAGCAACCAGTCGGCGCCGGGTATAGTGCCAAATGCAGTGAAGTACGCTTTTTATCTTGGAGCAGCCGTTTTTATGAGTTCTATTTTGTGGACAATATTTACCAGCAACGAATACCCCCCCGAAGATATGGTCGCTTTTAAAAGCCAAAAAGCCCAAAACAAGGGTATCGGGCATATTTTTGTCAATATTTTTAATAGTATTAAAGGAATGCCCAGCGTAATGAAGCAGTTGGGTTGGGTACAGTTTTTTTCGTGGTTTGCTTTTTTTATTATGTGGACGTACGCCACTATTGCCATTACCGAACATGTGTTTGGGTTTACTGACCATAACTCGCAACAATACAAAGATGCCCTGTTAAAGGCCGGCGGATATATGGGCACTTATGGCCTTGTTTCAACGGCATTTGCCTTGGTAATGGTGGTTATATCGAGCCAGATGCAGGTGAACCGTAAATTATTACACGCACTTAGTTTGACGGCAGGGGGCTTAGGCTTTGCATCTATGTTTGTTATAAAAAATCCGGATTTATTGCACCTATCGTATGCCGGTATTGGTATAGCATGGGCTAGTATTTTATCAATGCCTTATGCCATGTTGTCAAGTGCGGTACCTTCGCAAAAAATGGGTATTTACATGGGGTTGTTTAATGCTTTTATTTGTATCCCACAAATTATAGCAGCATTGGGCAGTAAATTTATTTTTAATCACATTATTGGCGATAGCACTATTTTATACATGGTTTTATCGGGGTGTTCGCTATTATTAGGTGCTGTGGCTACCTTGTTTATTAAACTTCCGGATAATAATGCCATACCAAAAGTGTAAGTAATATTTAGTTTACCGCAACAGCGTAATATTTCCTTTTTGCGTTTCGGTTAATCCGGATAAAGGGTTGGTGTAGCTGAACATATATACATACACGCCAACGGGTGCGGGGGTGTTGTTGGGCAAAGTGCCGCTCCAGCCATCAAAGGCATTTCCGTTAAAAACACGCTGTCCGTAACGGTTATAGACAATTAGCTGCGCTTGGGTTATTGCCTGGTTTTGCGGTAGGGTAAAGCGGTCGTTGATGCCGTCGTTATTGGGGCTAAACGCGGTGGGCAGGGCAAGGGGGCGGATTTTTTTGGGTTTGGTTGTGCCTTTTATGGGTGGTAAAGTGGTGGTGTCGGTGTAGGGCTGGCAGGGTTGGGGTTTTACTAAAACGGTAACACTATCTTTAAGTAACCACGAACAGCCATCAACAGTAAGGTAATAGGTGGTAGTTTGGGTGGGGCATACTTGCGGGTTGGGTTGGGTGCTTATAAAACTGCTGTCGCTGTTATACCAGGTTAGGGTGTAGGGCATATAGGTATCGCGCACCCAAGCGTATAAATTAGTACACTCATTAGCGCAAATATACGGGCTGCTAACCTTGGCAGCTATGGCGTTGGCATTGTTGATGCTAATATATGGCGAAAAATTATCAACAAAAACAGCAGCAGGCTCATTTTCTTTTATTTCTTTAATTAAAAAACTAAGGTAGTTATACGATTTAAAAGGGGTAAAAACAATGGTATCTTTTTTCCATTCGCTATGGGTCAATTGTTCGTAAACAAGGGTATCCAAAGCACAACTATCTACACCCAACCAAATTTGGTAAATGCCTTGGTAGGTGCCAAATGGTTTCGCAATATCTTTGGTATCAACGGTTAAAAAATGTTGTTTAAAGGGCAGGGTGGGGCAAATTAGTTTTTGCCCAAACGCCTCGCCGTGCGGTCCGTAAGAAGATGGGACATTATCAATTAAGGCTACATAATTATGCCCATCGGTAGGTTGATGTTTATGTTGGGGAGCGCGATATGTTAAATCGGGGGTGCCAAAACAAATATGCCAATAAGGGGGTGTGTGATTCGTTTTAGTAAAACCAGGTGTAAGCGTACTATCTTCCAATGAAGGATTTAGTATAGGAATATAAGCAGTAGTTTGGGCGCAAATGCTTGGGGCTAAAAGCAATAATATTGTTACTATAAAAAAAAAATTCATACAAATAAAACAATAGCATTAGCCCAATTATTTTTGGGCTAATGCTACAAATGGTTAATAAAATTAATTTAGGTGTAAAAACTTAGTTGTAATAGCGGTTTTGCTGCTTTGCGTTTGCAGTTTTACCAAATAAACGCCATTGGGTTGGTTAAAAGGGTCTTGTTGGGCATAGGTTTTTAAATTGGGGTATAGCACTAAGTTAAACATAACAATAAGGCAATATATTACCCCCCCCCTAAATTAAAATTTTTAACAACATGTTTCATTTTATACTATTTTTATGGATGAAAAAATTGGTTGTTTAAATCTGCCACCAATTTAATAATTTTTATTATCAGCAAACAAAATTTTATTGCCGTTTTTTGCTCAAATATATAAATTTATTTTTTGGTTATGTGTAGTTTGCTCAAAAACAAATAGCCTAAGTTGTTACACTATTTCCACCGCTTAGAACCCCAAGGGTTCAAAGGTTTATAGAATGGGTTGTCTTGGGTTTTTATGCGACCTCGTTGGGGTCGAACTATTTATGTATTGGGTTTTCTATAAACACAATATCCCTTCGGGATTGGTTAGATTTGTGCAAAAACAAATAGCCTAAGTTGCCACACTATTTCCACCGTTAAGAACCCAAAGGGTTCAAACGTTTATAGAACGGCTTGTATTGGGTTTTATGCGACCCTGTTTGGGTCGAACCCTATGTAATTTTGGTTTTCTATAAACATAATATCCCTTCGGGATTGCTTAGATTTGTGCAAAAACAAATAGCCAAAGTTTCCAAACTATTTGCAAAAGATTAAGATAGCCGTAGCGTTTTTGCTTTTAAAACCTCTCTCCTTTGTGAACCTCTCTCCAAATTGAATGTAAATACGCAAGGCAGGTTTTAACTACGCTACGGCAAACCAATAATTACATTTATTTGGCCTGTTTGTCCATTGTTCCATTGTACTACCACTTTATTTGTACCCTGCCCTTGTACAACGGTGCCACCTACGGCGTACCAATTATAAGTTGCGCCGGCAATGGGGTCTATATTATACAAATAAGCGCCGTTGCCGCAGGGGTCAAGCTCGCCGTAAATAGGAATACTGTTAAATTGCTCGGCATCGTTTACGGCGCCGGGCGTACCATATCCACAACTTGCCGCCCAACTGTTGCCATCGTTAAGGTGGTAATTAGAGGCGCGCAACTCAAGGGTTGGCCCTTGTCCATCGGGGGTTATTGGCCAAGGCGCGGTATCGTTATAAAACATGGTCAGGTATAATTTGCCCGAGGCATCGTAAAGGCGTATTACCTCGCCATCGCCGCTAAGTCCAAAATTAAATGGTCCGGATTTGTTGTTTATTCCCGGATGCACACCATCAAACTTGGTTAAATTGCTGTAAATTGCTAAAAAGCCATTGGCCGGCAAAATGGTTCCGGATGGAATAACGTACTCTGCGTCATTGTCTTCATCGGCAAATTTCCACCCCGAAATATCAACAGGGGTGCCACTACGGTTGTAAAGTTCAATCCAGTCGCTGGCATCGGGGGTAGCAGGCGATTTATAGTTAATTTCGTTAAAAATTACCTGTTCTGGACAAGGGAAAAAGGCTGTTCCGGGCGAGCCCGAGGTGCAACCATCAAACCATGCGGCAGGCAAATTATGGTCAAGTACCGGAAAAACTCGTTCCATCGTTGTGCCATAACCGTCAGCGGCCGGGGGCCAGGGCATTGCATCGTTGTAAATCAGGTTAATAATAGTATCGCCCAAAAAGTTCATCACGTACAACTGCTCGCCTTTGTTGCTGAAATCAAAATCGAACATACCTACTACATTGGTAATAGTGGGGTGCTGTGCCGAGAATTTGGTTAAATCTTCGGCCAATACTAAATAGCCACCCGGAGGTATTATAGTTCCGCCCGGAATTACAAAACGATTATACCATTTTTCATCTTTTAGCATCCAGTCGCTTACGTCAATATATACACTCGATGGGTTGTGCAGTTCTAACCAGTCACCTGCCGAGCGCGTACTGTCGCTGTTAAAATTTAATTCCGAAATAACTACCGGATTAGGAATGGCGCTGCCTGTAAAATTGGCGGTAAAAGTGGTATTAGCTGTTATAGTGTTGGTAAATATACGGTTGTTTACATCGTCTATAAAGCCGTTTGCCGACCAATTTGTAAATTGGTATCCGGGGTTGGCTACCGCTACAAAGGTTATCGGCACGCCATCAAAATAAAAACCTGCCCAAGGCTGCTGAGTTGGTATAATAGTGGAGATTTTAACATAACCCGCTTCATCCGGATTTGCTTGAATAGTAATGGTAACCTGTTTGGGTAAATTAAAATTGTTTACAATTTGGTTGCGTTGTGCTGCTTTCCTATTTTGATGAAAATCTTTGATGTATTGCACTTCATTTAAAACAGCGGCGGCATTATTGGTGTTCCACCTTGCACCGTGTGCGTCCATTTCGCTAATCATAGCATCGGTATTTTCGTCAATACAAGTCATAATACGTTGATGCGAGTACACGTAGTTCATAACATCGGCAAAACGGTTAATAAAATAGTTTTTAAACTCGGTATTATCTATTAAGCTGTTAAACATTTGCCCAAGTCGGGTACTGTTATTAGTTAGCACAATATTCAATACATCGCAACCGGTGCAACTTTGGCCGCCGTTATCTTGCGAGAATGCGCAGTCCCAAAGCAAATAATTCCATTTTGCGTTAGGTTTACGCTCTCTAAAACAACGCATATTATTGTGGTACATGGGTATCCAGTCGTGATTAGCAAAATAAATTTCGGTTATCATATAATCAACCCAGTTTTCTATATTGATTTTTTCTTTTGCCAGGGCGTAGTTACTGGCGTTTGCCATATTGTTGGTCAGCAAAAATTCATATAGGCTATTATATTCGCGCATATTACCGGCCTCGGCCGAGTAAGAACCAACGTGGCATTTTACCATGTCCACTTCGTCGGGGTCCATGCCGTAATTATCGCGTAAAAAATAGCGGTCTAAGCGTTCGCGGGCGGTATAATGCCCCCAGTAGGCACCATTTATAAACGAGGATACGTTTACATATCCGGCGGCGGTGGCATGTCCGTATAAAGCCATCCGGTTTACAATCACATCGCGCATACGAGCGCGGTAGTAGTCGTTATCGCCGTTACGCAGCCTAAATGAGTGGTAGCGCTCTATATAGGGTTTGTCCTGGCCAAAAACTGGATAATCAAAATTATCAGGACTATTAAATTCTTCGTCGTTTGTAAACTGAAGACCTTTTTGTGGAAAGGTGGTCGAGTAGTTTCCGGCAACTGCTATGCCGGTAGGGTGGGCAAAAATCCGGTTTTTATTGGCTCCAAAATATTCTAAATGGCATAGAATAGGTTCGAGTCCGCCGCCATAAGGGGTGTTGTCGTAAATACCGGGGCCGCCACCGCCATCGTTAAACAAATCGGTATTGGGTGCACTTATAGATATAACCGGTAATTGCGTAGTTTGGCCTATAAAAATAGAGGCAAAACTAATTGGGCTGGGCAATTTACCTGTTTCGTAGGCACGTGCTTTTATTATTTTATTGGTTGTTACGTTTATAGGCGTGGCATAAATTGACGAGGAGCCAGAGGGATAACTGCCATTAGTAGTGTACCGGATGGTTGCCCCTGCATTTGCCGAAATGCTAATGTTTTGTGCGGAGGTGTAAAATCCGGCATCGGGGCTAAATGTAGGTTGAGCCGAATACCCAGGGTAACAAGTGCCAGTATTGCTGGCTAAATGAGTGGGTGTACTGCTGTAACACCAGCCTCCACCGTCCGGAATTCTTGCCCTTACATGACCGGCTTCTATTTTGCCATAAGTTATGGAGTCTATGACGGTACCGGTATTATCCCAAAGAACTAATTTTTCGGTAGCATCGAGTTTAAAATTTGTATGCCATTGGGTGGGTATAATACCTGGCCCATGAAACCATGTAGGATTACTACTATAAAGCGTGCTGCCATCCGAAATGCCTACGTGTAAAAATGGGCGCATCGTTAAATCGGTTGAAGTGCTGTTAAAATTATGCACAGATATGGCTATTACGTTAGTGCCATTTACCAGCAAAGTATCCCATGCTGTGGGGTCAATATTAATTTGGAAAGGCAAATCGCCGGCATAAAGTGCTGCTTCGTGGTCAATATCGCAGGTGGTAATGTACGATATATTGCCGTTCATACCTTCGCTCCGATAAATTTCGGTGCCGTTTAAATAGGCTACAAAACCATCGTCATAATCGACAGATAAAATTGCCTGTACTAATTTTGTTTTGTCTATAACGTTAAATGTTTTTCGTAGGTAAACACTGATGGTGCCGCTTGGCACGGTTGTGTTGTCATCGCCATCGCCATAGCCAAAGCCGCTGTTACCCGTTTGCCAACTACCATCGGCAAAGCCTATGGTTTTCCAGGTTGCCGGCACCGGGCTTGTAGGCACTAAGTATTTAAAACTGTGGTTATCTTTAAAAACAGTTTCCCAGTGGTTTACACTTGGGCCGGGGAGTGGCGGGGCAGGGCGATTTTTACCCGAGCAAAATATTGTTGCACGACTATTTGCCGGCAAACTATAACCTGGCAAGGACCATTTAGGCTCATCGTCATCGCTAATTTTATATCCGGATAAATTTACTGCTGATGCCCCCGCATTGTATAACTCTATCCAATCAGGATAATCTCCATCTTGATCGGGGTTGGCATTTAAATTTGTAGGAGATATTTCGTTAATATATATTTGAGCGTTAATTGCTACCGGAGTCAATAGAAATAAAATTAGTATAAAAACGCGCATAGGAATTGATTTTGGTTTTTTTATTTGCTCTTTTTTGCTTGAAGGCATAAAATTACAAAACTACAACCAAACTAATCAATAATTATCTGCTAATTAGCTCAATAATTTCTTAAAAGGATATTGTCTGACAGTTAAAAATAAACTCAACCTATTTTTGCCCTTATTGTGGGGGTAAATCATCCCAGTCAAAAAGCAGTAACAGTACATAAAAAAACAGGCATTATGTGTTTAAAAACATAATACCTGTAATACCTAAAATAAATTTTTCACAAAAAATTTGTCCTGCCTGCAGGGATCGAACCGGCGACATTCAGAACCACAATCTGACGCTCTACCTACTGAGCTAAGGCAGGAAAACTGAGGAAATGGGGCTTTAAAATTACCCTCATTTGTAAACCGCGCCTCAAAGTTAGGGCAAATATGGTTTCCGGACAAATTTTACCTGATGTTTTTGATATTTTTCATTATTTGGCAGGCAAAATTACATTATGAGCTTACAATTTAAATCATGGTTATTATATCTTTTGCACTTTTCATAACTATGCTGGCATAATTCATCAAACAAAACAGAACAAATTATTTCTTAAGTTCTTTTTAGAAAAATAACGTACCTTAGCATTTTATTCACGAGCCAATTAACTACAATCAATATTTTTATGAAAAACCCAATACTCACACCTATTTTAATAGCTTCTGCAGTTGCCTTACTTGCCTCCGGATGCTTTTTTATTGCCACCCATTTTTACAACGCAGCCTCATTATTATTGTCGCACCAAAATCGCCCTCCTACCGATGGTGGCACCATTGTGCGCACCGAAGCCGAAGAAGATGGCGACAACAAACAAAAGCGCCAGCAGTGGTTTGAGCAAATGCACCGCGCCGACCCAAATACCAAATGGCAAACAATTGAAGCCGAAACACAATGGAACAAATATGGCGAATGGCTGCGCAACCGCACCGAAGGTAAATCGCGAGGGGGCAACGAGCTATTGGCAAACGGCAATTTATATGGCAATTGGAACGAGCGCGGCAGCAGCAACAATGCCGGAAGCGTTGGCCCTACCGACCTTGACCCCCAGCAATCAAGTCAAGTTTATACCATAGGAGCAGGCGGCACTATTTTTAAAGGTAATTTAGATGGTACAAACTGGGCACCCATAAACGATAAATTGCGCTTCGACTGGGGCTTGTTTGATGTGTTTATGCACAATGCTACCAAATATATGGTTGCCAATCGCGGTGCCCACGCATACCGCTCGGGCGATAATGGCATTACTTTTACTGAAGCAACTGGTTTAGCTGGTCCACAAGCTTGGGGATTTATAAAAAAAGGGTTGGTACTTAACAATGCAAACCGCACCATTTATTTGCTTTGTCAGGAATGGGATTATGTAAATTGGGTTGAAATAACTACCATTTACAAAAGTACCGACCAAGGGCAAAATTATACCCAAATAGCTGCTATATCCGGAACGCAAGGCAACGCCGATATTTATGCGCTACCCAACGACTCGACTTTGTATGTTATCGAAAACAGCCAAAAATTATCAAAAATAATATCCGGAAGTTCTACTTTAACCGTGCTTTCCTCCGGAAGCAGTTTACCCGCGGGTGCTACCGTCTATTTAGCAGGTTTTCAGCAAGGGGCAACCACTATTTTAAATTTATATAGCAACGAAAAAATTTACCGCTCTACCGACTTTGGCGTAAATTGGACGTTTAAAGGCAATGCTCCGGTAGGTACCTGGTGCGGCATGTCTTCATCAAGCAAAACCGCCGACTACTTATATTTAGGTGGCGTAAACTGTTATAGAAGTTACGACGCTGGCGCAAACTGGACACTAGTAAACGAGTGGTGGGAATACTACGGCAATGTAGAAGGCAAACTTCATGCCGACATGATGCACATTAAAAGTTTTAAAAACGGTAACAGCGAATTTATTCTTATTAGTAATCATGGCGGACTTAATATTAGCTCCGACAATTTGCAAACTGTTACTAATATTGGTATGTTGGGTTTAAATGTTGGCCAATATTACTCGGTTTACACTAACAAAGTTTTCCCATCCCGCGTATATGTAGGTACGCAAGACCAAGGCTTTCAACGCACTATTACTGACGACGGTATTGGAACTGAACCGTTTGAACAAGTTATTTCGGGCGATTATGGCCATATTGTATCGTCAAACAATGGCAACAGTATTTGGATGAATTACCCCGGATTTACCGATTATTACGCCTCGCCCCACAACAGCAACTCAACAGCCGGATGGGATTTTAACGGGGCCAATTATTTTTGGATTCCACCTCTTATGGCCGACCCATTTAACCCGGCCATTGCCTATTTGGCAGGTGGGAACTTAGGCGGCGGCGGCTCGCGTATGATAAAATTAGATGCTACCGGCGGCAGTATTAATCCCACCGAGTTAGGCTACGATTTTGAGGATCAAAGCGAAGGGGGTCATATATCGGCAATGTCTTATTCAACAATAAACAAAAACCATTGGTATGTATTAACCGATAACGGTCACTTTTTTTACTCGACCAATAAAGGCGTTACCTGGACGGAAAGCACTACTTTAACGGGGCTGGGCGCACATTATTTTTATGGAGCCACCATTTATCCCTCAAAAACTACTTTGGGCACTGTGTATATTGGCGGAAGCGGTTACAGCAATGCCCCCGCATGGGTTAGTTATAACAATGGCGAAACCTTTACCGATATTAGCTCGGGCTTGCCATCAACCCTCGTCTTTCAGCTAACAGGCAATGATGACGAAACCTTGCTATTTGCCGCCACCGAAGCCGGCCCCTATGTATATGTAGTAGCCGAAAACGAATGGTATGATATGAGTGGACTTGGCGCACCCCTTCAAACTTACTGGACGGTTGAGTATATACCCGCTATTAAAACCGTACGTTTTGGCACTTACGGTCGCGGTATTTGGGATTTTGTAGTTTTACCTATACCACAACCTTTTACTATAAAAGTAAACGCTTTGCTGCAAGGCCCCTACAACACAGGGGCAGGCACTATGTCAACGCTGCTAAACAATGCAAACTTAATACCATTGGCGCAACCTTTTAATAAAACCCCGTGGGATTATACCGGAACCGAAAATGTGGCCACTATTCCTGCTAATGTAACCGATTGGGTTTTGTTAGAAGTTTTTAGAAAAAGTGATACAGTATCTGTCGAAAGAAGAGCCGCATTTTTGCGAAATGACGGCGTAGTGATAGATACAGATGGACAAGAAGGCGCGGTATTCAATAACCTAATATCCGGAAATGAGTATTTTGTAGCGGTCAGATCCCGAAATCATTTAGCTGTTATTAGTAAAAATGCCTACTCGGTGCCTTTAATAGCGCCAATAGACTTAACAGTTGCCAACAACGTAATGGGAGTAAACCAATTATTTATTACGGGTGGTAAAGGCCTTATGTTTTGCGGCGATATTAATGCAGATGGCGTAATAACTATTGCCGATTTTAATATTTATGCACAGCAAAGCTCGGCTGTAAATCAATATTTATCCGGAGATATTAATTTGGATAAAAACGTAACAATTGCCGACTACAACGCCTACGCACCAAACTCGAGTTTAATAGGCGTTAAAGCTATTAGGTATTAGAGATACTAAGTTAGTGAACAAAACTAATTTAGCATCCGGATTAAACCGCGCGTGTTGTATCTTTGTGCGCCATTTTGGTTATACCATAGTGGTAGTATATTTTTTTTGTTCTCAATTTATTAATCTTTTTTATAAATATCACCCTACATGGCCTACGTTTTTACAT
Source organism: Sphingobacteriales bacterium (assembly GCA_016706405.1). Classification (NCBI taxonomy): domain Bacteria; kingdom Pseudomonadati; phylum Bacteroidota; class Sphingobacteriia; order Sphingobacteriales; species Sphingobacteriales bacterium. The sequence goes on along the minus strand of JADJJT010000003.1, from coordinate 836,946 downwards.
CCGAGTCAGTATCGGAAGGACACCCCGACAAAGTTGCCGATCAAATTTCGGATGCAATTTTAGATGAATTTTTACGACAAGACCCCGAATCGAAGGTGGCCTGCGAAGTTTTAGTTACTACCGGATTAGTGGTTATTGCCGGCGAGGTAAAAAGTAAAGCCTACGTTGATATACAAAGTATTGCCCGCCGTACTATTAACCGCATAGGCTACACAAAATCGGAGTACCAGTTCGATGCAGTTTCGTGTGGTATAATAAGCGCCCTCCACGAACAATCAGCCGATATTAACCGTGGGGTAGAACGCAGTAACGAGGAAGCTCAAGGTGCCGGCGACCAAGGCATGATGTTTGGCTACGCTTGTAACGAAACCGACCATTATATGCCCCTTACCGTTGAACTGTCGCATTTATTACTGCGCGAGTTAGCCGCTATACGCCGCGAAGGAAAAGTTATGACGTATTTGCGCCCCGATGCAAAATCGCAAGTTACCGTTGAGTATAATGACCAACACCAGCCCATACGCCTCGATACGATTGTAATTTCAACCCAGCACGACGATTTTATTAAATCGGAAATAGCCGCACCCAAGCCGCAGCCGATACCGCAATGCTTAAACAAATTACTGCCGATGTGAAAACACACCTTATTCCGCGTGTAAAAGCATTGCTGCCCGAACGGGTTCAAAAATTGTTTACTAATAAAGTGCGCTACTACGTAAATCCAACCGGCAAATTTGTAATTGGTGGCCCGCATGGCGATACCGGCTTAACAGGTCGTAAAATTATTGTTGATACCTATGGTGGCCGCGGCGCACATGGTGGCGGCGCTTTTTCGGGCAAAGACCCTTCAAAAGTTGACCGCTCGGCGGCTTATGCAATGCGCCATATAGCTAAAAATTTGGTAGCCGCCGGCGTTGCCGACCAAGCCTTAGTGCAGGTAGCCTATGCTATTGGTGTTGCCGAACCCGTTGGCTTATATGTAAACACCTACGGTACAGCTAAAATAAATTTATCTGACAGCGAAATTGCCACTACTTTAAGTAAAATTTTTGATTTACGCCCTTATGCCATCGTTAAACGCTTACAATTAAAAGCACCAATTTACGAGGCCACCGCCGCCTATGGCCACATGGGGCGCACGCCGGGCAAAAATGGCAAACACGAAACATTTGCCTGGGAACGTTTAGATTACGTGAAACCTATTGCCAAGGCTTTTGGCCTATAATTGAGCAATAAATTTTGTCTTTGACTACTTGTTGGTTTAATTTTTAATTAAATTGCTTTAACTTTCGGGGCAATTTAATTGCTGCTATTCTATTATTTATTTTCTTGTGTTGTATTGTGAGTAAAACTAACAAAGCCCATACCGATAACCCCTATGCTAACCTAACCATGCAAGAGGCGCAACTCATTTATCGCCACTTGTTTGAAAATGCCGACTACCACAGGCAAATCGCAAAATTGTTGGCTCAAAATGAGCATTACGGTATGGCGAATGGTCATTTGGTTATGGCAGCCGAAAACTATTTACAAGGCTTGTCAGTTCATTTTGTTGGTTGGGGTTTACCCGTTGAGCAATTTAAACGCATTGCGGGCTTGTTTAGCCAAACCGACTCGGGCTGGCAGGTTTCGCCCCTTGCCATGTTTGCAGGTTTGTACTTGCGGGCAATTTACAATTTATTCGAGGGGGCATCGGGCAATTTATTAAATGCAAATTGGCAACAACTTTTTCAAAAGGCAACAGATACTAACCTGAACCCAATAACCATAGCAAAAAAGTCGGCACAATTTACTGCTTGGTGGAACAGCGCTCGCGAACTTCAAAATAAAAGTTTTAATGTGGTGTTAAATGTTAATTTATCAACGCCGGCACAACAAACCTTAAACGATTACAGTTTGTCAGAGAATATTGTTAATGAATTGCGCGAAAATTGCTGGCAAATTATGGAGTTCACTAAAAAAATTCCGGATAAGCAACGTACAAGTTTTTTTAATTGGATGAAAACTTATTTAGAACCAATTTTAAATGCCATCAATAAATTTTCATTCGATTCAATTCTTAAAAAATAAACGAACCTTTATAAAAAGTAATATTGTAGTTTGTTATTTATGACCAATCAGCCGCCATCATCTACCCGCTTTATAGACATGCTGTTTAAGGTACTACTCAACCTATTGTTTTTTACTATAATATGCGGGGCAATTTATTGGGGATACTCTAAACTGCGCGATAATTTGCTTAAAGGCGAAACGGTAGTAGTGAAAGATAACCACGAAGTAATACTTGAACGCATACAAAACGTTTTTAAAGTAATATTGGTCGAGGGCGAGTTTGCCGATGTGGTAACCTACCGCGATTTTTATAGTTACGATTTACCCGGATTTAGAAAAAGTGCCTTGCTAAAAGTAAAAGCTAAAGTAACAGTGGGCTACGATTTAGACAGTGTAGCTATGAACTATGACCATACTACCAAAACTATTAATATCATCCGGATGCCAGCACCTAAAATACTTTCTATTGACCCCGATATTCAATATTATGATGTGTCGAATGGCTTGTTTAATTCATTTTCTCCGGAAGATTTGACCAAATTGCAAAAATCAGCACGCGACACCATAGAACTTAAAGCCCGGCAAGGCGGACTTTTAGAAAAAGCCAGTCAACAATCGGTTCAAATGTTAGATATGCTTACCTTTGCCGCCCGCGAAACCGGATGGAATATTACCGTTGAAGGCAAACCATTTAAACCACAAGCAGTTTTACCCCAAAAACAAAACCCGGCACATGGGCAGTAAATGAAGTGGATAAAAGGTCAACAATATACGTTTCAAGTCGATTGTAGGTGTTGGATGTAGTAAAATGCCTAAATCATTGATTTTGAATTTGTTAAATAATTTATATAAATTTGAATAAGCCAGGTCGCTACTTTTTCTTCCGGATAATTTTTTTGCGACTTTGGCAACTCAATAAAAATTGCAAAGCTTCCTAAATTAAACGAAGCCAAATTTTTCTGAACGCCTAATCTTAACTACTTAATTTCATGCAAAATAACTTTTTATTTTTGGCCTTAAAGCTACTTGTTTTGGTAGCTATCTGTTTAAAAACAGCTAAAGCGCAAACCCCTGCCGATACGCTGCCTATAAATAATAGTATTGTTGTTACAGGCAAGGCAAACTCTTATGTCCCTAAAATTAGTGTTGGCACCCTCATTCAGTTCGAATACGCCTACCAACTGCCCATTATGGATATGGGCAAACGGTTTGGCAACAACTCAAATATTGGCTTAACGATTTTGCAAAAAACAGGTAAAAATTGGTTTTATGGCATAAATGGCCAATTTTTATTTGGTTTTAAATTGCGTGAAGACTCGTTGGCTTGGAACTTATTCGCAGAAAATGGGCAAATTTGGGGACGAGACGGCCTGCCTGCCGATGTTGTTTTTGCCCAACGTGGCTATATGGGGGGTATGCGGCTGGGCAAACTATTTCCATTAAATCCGGTTAAAAATCCTAACATGGGCATTATGGTAAGCCTTGAAGGAGGGTATTTTGAGCACCGGATCAGAATTTTTGACCGCTATCACCAAGTACCGGCCTTAGAAGGCAATTTTAACAAAGGATACGACCGGCTAACAAAAGGCTTTTTTGTGGGGCAGTCTGTTGGCTTTTTATATTTAGATCCCAAACGTCTTAAAAATATTTATGTAGGAGCGCATTTGTACGAAGGTTTTACCCAACCTCAACGCGCATTTAATTTTGATACCCAACATCCCGACTTAGTAAAAAACCGAAAAGATTGGCTTGTAGGCTTCAAAGCCGCTTTAATTTTACCCCTTTACCGCACAGAACAACAAAAACGATATTATACTCGATGATTTGATTGGCTTTTAGTTTAGGCTGATGGCTAATGGCTGATGGCTAATGGCTAATGGCTGATGGCTAATGGCTTTTTTGTCCCGCAATAAATTCTAACTTGGTTTTGCTTTGTTTTTATATTTAGTTTTTTTTAAGATAGCTTTGTTTTTTTTGGCTATTATCAGATGGTTTAACCCAAAAATTGCCTATTTTTTGCAAAGCAGGCGAAAAGCATTCACACAATTGCCAATGCCACCATCCGGAAAAATGGTTATTTGGATGCACTGCGCTTCGTTAGGCGAGTTTGAACAAGGCCGACCTGTTTTAGAAGCCATCAGGCAGCAGTATCCGGATTGTTGGATTTACTTGTCGTTTTTTTCGCCATCGGGGTACAACGTAAAAAAAAATACGCCGTTGGCCGATGCCGTTGGCTACCTTCCGTTCGATTTGCCCAAATATATTGACCCTTGGTTAAAGGCACTGCGCCCCAATTTGGTGATCTTTGTAAAATACGAGTTTTGGTTTTATGTGTTGCAACAGTTAAAGAAAAAACAAATTCAAGTGCTTAGTATATCGGCTATATTTAGGCCCAACCAGCCCTTTTTTGCTTGGTGGGGAGGCTTTGCCCGGCGCGGCTTGGCCTGTTTTAACCATATTTTTGTACAAAATACACAATCGGTACAACTTTTACAGCAAATTGGCTTAGAGCAGCGCTGCACCTTAGCCGGCGATACCCGCTTTGACCGTGTTTGGCAATTTACACAATTGCCACCAGCGTTGCCAAACCTTATTTTGCCCTTTTTTAAATCTGATGAAAACGACCATTCCCAAACTACAAAAGTTTTGATTGCCGGCAGTACCTGGCCTGATGATGAAAAATTGTTAGCAATGGCGTTTAGGCAATTTCCGGATAATTGGAAAATGGTAGTTGTACCGCACGAGATTACATGGAGTCATTTACAACATATTGAGCAGGCTTTCTCTGACCAAGACATAGTTCGCTACTCCGATTTAGTTTCGGGAAAAGTTAATTTTCAGTCGCATAAACAACCTCCTAAAATATTAATAATAGATACCATTGGCTTGTTAGCAAACTTATACCGTTTAGGGCAGGTTACATGGATTGGCGGTGGATTTGGTGCAGGTATTCATAATACCTTAGAGGCGGCAGCCTGGGGAATACCGGTTTGTTTTGGCCCTAATTATAAAAAATTTAACGAAGCAGTTGAACTTATAAATAAAGGAGCTGCGTTTAGTATAACAACTTGGCAAACTTTGACTGATAAAATTAAGGAATGGCAGCAGCATCCGGAAAATGGGGAGGTAGCTGGGGCATCCGGAAAAAATTATATTGCCGAGCAGCAAGGGGCAACAAAAAGAATAATGAATTACATACAGGATTTATTGGCGTAAAGCATCCATTTTTTTGACCATCATGAGCAGTAAGATAATGATTTTTTTAATTTGATGAGTTTTTTCGAGCGAGTTTAACACGCCTTCATATTGGTATTGTAATTGCTCGTGCGATAGTGTGATGGTAGCTCGCATAGGGTAGGCGGTTTCTATTAACAGTTGCTGGATAGGTTCGTCGTTCATTATTAAACGGACGAAATCAGTTGCGCCGGTTGCATCAAAATAGCGGTAATAGTCGTGGTGGGTTTGGGTGGCAACTTTTGCCAAACTGCGCAATAGGTTATAATTTTTAGGGGTAAGAGTAAAACTAACGCCATAATATACGGCATTAATGCCAAGAAACGTATGATAAGTTAATCGCCCTGATTTATTGGGCTCGACCTTTGTTTTTATGAGCAGGTTGCGGTTTAAGTACTGCCCTTGTAAAATTGGAAACTGCGGTTTTAAAGAAAACGAATGCCCTGGCCACTCCATGCCAATAATATAGCCTATAAGTGCTTGTGGCGTAAAGCGGTTTCGGGGTTTGATTATTACTTTTAAACCCAGTTCAAGGTTTAACCAATCGTATTGGCTTAATACGGTATTGCTGATGTAATTGTAATAGGCCCCAAGTATTGATAAGGTTAATAATGGCAACAAAACAACCAAAAAACTTAACCACCAAGCATAATTACTTGCTACTAAAGCCAATAAAAATACCAATATTATTATCAACCATTTAATAACTGTTAATTGCAACGAAGCCAAGTTTACCACAGGTTTGTGTAAAAGTTAATAAAATGTTTACCAGATATTGTAAAGTAAAAGACGAAGGCACAAAAATAGGAGTAAAATTTGACCTTATTGGGGTGTGCAGTTCTTGGATAACTCTTTTGCGCTTTATTTTATGTTAAATTACCAGCGAATAAACTATAAACACTTATTTTTTGTACCTTAGCGGCTTAATTAATTAATTAAGAGTACAATTACCTACGGAAAACAAAAATATTATCTAATAGTTATGGATAACAAACCTCAATTATTGTTCGGGAAAAAAAACTTTACCTTCGTTTTGGCCGGACTTGTTTGTATTGTTATAGGTATGGTGCTAATGCTGGGTGGTGGCAATGCCCCCGACTTAACTAAAACCTATCCCGAAGCCACTTTGTATGGCACCCAACGCACTTTAATTGCTCCGTTTTTAATTTTAGTTGGTTTTGGCCTACAAATTGTTGCCATTTTTACGCAAAATAAGCCTGCCGAATAAAATAAACTATTTCGTCTAATTAATGGTTTAATTGGTTTGATTATACCAAAGAAATAGCAATAACGCTGGGCTTTGGGGCGGCAGATTTGCCCCGCGGCCAATGGCTTAGATAGCCGGTTTGGGTGTTGGCATTTTCGCCGGGGTGTTGTACACTTAAAAACAATGTATCGTAATTAGGCGAAAACATAGGGCCGGTAAACTCGGCGTTATTAGGTGCCGAAGCAATTTGTAGTACTTTTCCGGCATTTTTTCCGGAGGCAGGAACCATAAAAAGTCCGTTATTTTTAAACGGCAAATATTCGCTATTTTTCATGGCCGAACCACTAATATCAGAGGTAAACCATAAATTGCCATGGTCGTCAAAAATTAAATTATCCGGACTTGAAAACCCCGTTTCTTCACCTCCGGTTAAAAAATATTCGTGTTTAAAGTGTAATGCTGCATGGTCATTATTTTGTTCAACAATTTTTAAAATAGCACCGTGGTAATTATTATTTTTGGAGTTATTGGTTAAAGAAACAAAAACCTCGTTAGTAAAGGGGTGAATTTCAATATCTTCGGGGCGGTCAAGTTTTGAGCCACCTACCAAATGCGCGGCCTCGCGGGTACGCACCAACATGTCGAGTTTGGTTTTAAATTTTGCGCGTAAATCAGGATTATTTTTATAGTCCAACGGAATCCATTCTCCTTTTTCTAAGTTGGCAACATATAAAGTGCCGGTTGCCAGCGAGCCGGGTTTGTCGGCAATAAATTTGTACAAACATTCAAAATAATTATCATCTCCGGTATATACCACGCAACGGCCATCTTTGGTTAAAACGGTGGTAGCACATTCGTGGGCAAAACGCCCCATAGCGGTATGTTTTTGTGCCTTTCCTGTGTAGGGGTCAATTTCAACCACCCAGCCATAATGTTCGGGTAGGTGTGCGGGGTAAAATTTTTCCCAACCTAAATCGCTATCAATATGTGTTGCGGGTTGGGTAGTATAGTTGGTTTCGCCAACAAAAAGATAATAATTTTCTTCGCAGGTAAGTAAGGTGTTCCAAGGTGTTTTGCCGCCGGCACAGTTTGCCAAAGTACCAATGGCTGTTTTGTTGCCTTTAATTGCAATATTATCGGCAAATGGGATGGGCGTTAAAGCGGTAATTCGCCGGTTATAGGCATCGTTTTTTACAAGCGACCATTTTTTAGATTCCGGATTTTGTTTAATCCGGATAATTGTACCCCCAACAGCGTACATTTCTTGTTCAATATCAAGTTTAGTGGCAGCTTGAGTTTTCATAATAAAACGGTCGCAATACTCGTGGTTTACCCAAAGTAATAAATCGTTGGCAGCATCATTTATTTTAAAGATACATAAATAGTCATTGTCGAAGCCAAATTTATCGGCTTTTGAGATAGGGTCATTCCAACTAATCAGCAAATCGTATTTTAATTCAGGACTAAGCACAACATCGTCCAAACTGTTAGGGGCAATGCCTGTATATTCAATTTGCGACAGTTTAGAGATATGCTGTTGCTTGGCAGTTTTATAGGTGTAAACACACCCATACCCCGAAAAAGTAGCAGTTAGGCCAAGGCCTCCTAAAAATTGTAAAAATTTACGGCGGTGCATTATATTAATTGATATTTACTTAATGTTGATAAAATAAAACAAGCAAACTCGTTTAAAAAGAACACAAATATACGCCGCCAAATAAAATACTAAGCAAGTAGCCCAATTTTGTGCTACCGAAGTACACCAATTTGTCAGAGCAGAATATAGCGCGATACTTTTTATCCGGAAACCTTTGTAAATAAAGGGCTGTAGCTCGTTTTAGGGCTATAGTTTAAGCCGGCAAACTTTGATTTTTGTATTTTTTATGACGGTCTATTTCGCTTAATTTTGCTAAATATTGCCGTGCCTCAACCATTTGACGCATAAAACTATTAAAACTTGCCGCAAAAGTCGTAATTTTAGCGTTGAATTACAATTTTTATATTGTTTAGTTATATGATTGAACTTACCTTAGTTAACCAAGTTGCCGAACAACGCCCCCGAAAACCCGACTGGCTTAGGGTAAAACTACCTATCGGAGAAAATTATCGAAGGGTGCGCAATTTGGTTGATGAGCATAAATTACATACTATTTGCGAAAGTGGTAACTGCCCTAATATGGGCGAATGTTGGGGAGCCGGAACAGCTACTTTTATGATATTGGGCAATGTTTGTACCCGCTCGTGCTCGTTTTGTGCTGTTGCAACTGGTCGCCCCAACGAATACGATACCGACGAACCCCGCCGCGTGGCCGAAGCTGTTACTTTAATGGGGGTTAAACATTGTGTTATTACTTCGGTAAACCGAGATGAGCTACCCGATGGCGGCTCGACTATTTGGGCTGAAACCGTCCGCGAAATTCGCCGACTTAGCCCACAAACCACTTTGGAAACTTTAATTCCGGATTTTAAAGGTAAATGGGACAACCTCTACCGCGTTTTAGAAACCCGCCCCGAAGTGGTGTCGCACAATATGGAAACCGTAAAACGCTTGTATCGCTTAGTGCGCCCACAAGCCCGCTACGAGCGCAGCCTCGAAGAAATTGCCCGCATTAAAGACTATGGCCTCAGAACCAAATCGGGATTTATGGTAGGGCTTGGCGAAACCGAAGAAGAAGTTTACGAAATATTAACAGACTTGCGCAAAAATGGCTGCGATGTAGTTACCATAGGCCAATATTTACAGCCTACCAAAAACCATTTGCCCATAGATAATTATGTTCACCCCGATACATTTGCAAAATACCGCGATATGGGTTTGGCAATGGGGTTACCGTTTGTAGAAAGCGGCCCCTTAGTACGCTCCTCATACCATGCCGAAAGACATTTGTAATAGTAACAGCAAATCAAGCAGTTAATTTTAAAAAAACTAATTTTGAGGATGTTAATAAATGTTAGCACAAAACAAGTAAATTCAATAAATTTGCAGCGCCAACCAATTTAAAGGCTTAAACCGATTTGGTAAGAATTAGTAAAAAACAAAACACCACAGATAAATTAATTTAAAAATCTCAATATCCAGCACAATGAAAAAAATTATACTTTTTGTTTTAGCTTTTACAGCCATAGCAACTACTTTTTATGCGGGGCAACTGATGGTAAAAAAAACGAACCAATCTGTTGCCGAAAAAGAGCGTGAGCATGGCGAAGAAGAAAAAGAAGGTGGCCGAGTAATGTCGGCTAAATATTTTTACGCTATAAAGGCTAACCAAATTACCGGAAAAATTGACCTTGCCGATGTTTATAAGGCTGAAAAACAAGCCGATAAACTGCAACAAACTGCGCCTGCAAAAGAAATTGATATGACTTGGGATTTTATTGGCCCAAACAATGTAGGTGGTCGCTCGCGTACGGTAGTTATTGACCGGAACAATCCTAAAAGTATGATACTTGGCTCGGTATCGGGTGGGTTGTGGACAAGCACAGACGGCGGTTTAAACTGGGCTGAGCACCCGCAAAACCCCGATTTACCTTCAAAAGCTATATCGTATGGCGTACAAGCGACTAACGGCTATATTTATTTTGGTACAGGCGAAGGATTTTATTATTATTTTGGATTTGGTGCTGGGGGAACGCCTGGCCGCGGTGTCATTGTGTCAAAAGATGGCGGCAAAACATTTGAACTATTGGCAAGTACCGACCCCGGTGCAACCCCCAATATTAACTTTGGCTGGGCTTCGGTAAATAAATTAGCCGCACACCCCACTAAAAATATTATTTATGCAGCCATTGGTAACAACGAAGCTGCTGGCAGCGGGTCGGGGTTATTTTATAGCGATGACGACGGCCAAACCTGGAAAGTGCCCAATGGCATTAACAATAACGATAAAATTGGCTGGGATGTTGTAGTTGCCGCAAACGGAACTGTATATGCCGCTATTGGCAACCGATATTTTCGCGCCAATGATGGTGAAAACTTTGAACTGCTAAACTCTCCGGATAATTTACCTGGCGACTTTTTAGCAACAGGTGGCCGCAAACGTATGGCCGTGGCACCTTCTAACAATAATATTATTTATTCTATTTTTATTAATGCTAATAGCAGTTGTTTGCAAGGAGTGTATCGCTCAGAAGATGGAGGTAAACTTTGGGTTGAAATTGGCGCCGGAGGAGGAGATTTTTTTGATCCTTTTGATAACTCAGTTCAATGCCAGGGTAGCTACGATTTAGCTTTCGCCGTTGACCCCGCCAACCCTAACCGCATTTTTGTAGGGGGTATTACTTTATGGACTTGGACTGATGGCGATGGCTGGCTGCAAGTTGATAACACCTTCGACAGCCCACAAAACAATAAATATGTTCATGCCGACAAACACGATATTGTTTTTCATCCAACAGACCCTAATCAAATGTATATTGTTTGCGATGGTGGCATATTTTGGTCGGGCAATGCCAATGCTAAATTCCCCAATTTTAAACCATTAAATAAAAACCTTCGCATCACACAATTTTACGGTATTGCCGGCTCGTTGCACGGTGCAATATTAGGCGGTACTCAAGATAACGGCACGCAGTACATTAACTTTTTTAACAACTCAAAATTTGATGCAGATGAATTAATAGGTGGAGATGGAGGTAACGCCGAAATGTCAAAACTTAGGTCCGGAACCATGTTTGCAGCCAATCCGGAAGAAAAATTTTATAGATCATCAAACCATGGCCAATCTTTTAGCACCTTTTTTGATGAACGAATTGACTGCGAACCACTAAGTTCAGATGGGTCTTGCAATGGAGATGATAAATTAGACGGCGGAGGTGGTTTTATAATTCCTTTTATGTTGTGGGAAGATTTTGACGCCTATGTTCAATCTTTATTTATAACTCCTAATGACCCTGTTGTAAAATCTCGCTTTTTTGTAGGAACAGGTCAAGGGCAAGGAAGCGGCGACTTATGGGTTACCGACGAACCTTTGGTATTTAGCAAAACACCAAAATGGTATAATATTGCTACGGCAAGCCCCAGCGAAATTACCGCCATTGCTTCGTCAAAAGATGGCAATTTAATTTATGCAGGTACCGCCGATGGCAAACTTATCCGGTTTAACAATTTTAACACCCTCGATTTAAATGCTATCCACAACAAAGTATTTAAAAAAGTAAATCCAACTGGTATTACCGAATACAAAATATTTAACTTAAAAGATGTTGCACCGGCCGGTTCAGAAGGGCGTTATATTACCGCCATTAGCATTAGCCAATCAAACCCCAAAGAAGTAGTAGTTAGCTTAGGAAACTACGGCAATAATGATTATGTTTTGCGCTCAACGAACTCTGATGCCAGCAGCCCAGTTTTTGCCAGCATACAAGGCGAATTGCCTAAAATGCCGGTATATGATATTGTAATAGATCGCAGTAATAGCAAAAAAATTATTTTAGGTAACGACCGTGGCGTTTGGGCAGGTGAAATATCCGGAACTACTGCGACTTGGTCGTGGCAATCGAAACAAATAGGCAATACACCCGTTTATTCGGTAAAACAAGAAACAACGCTTAGCGATACCAAAGATATAAAATTTGCCTCGGCAAGTTGTTATGTTACCTATGCCGGCACGCACGGTAAAGGCATATACCGCAGCACCTCGCTTACCTCATCGTTTTGCGATGTAAGTATGCCCACTACTATTGATGGCGTTGAAAATGTCCCTAGCACAACTGCAAATATTACCTTAGCGCCTAACCCAATGAGCCAAGCAGCTACGCTTACCATTACCACCCCCGACGAAAGGATTGAAAAAATTGCACTCTACGATGTTAAAGGCACTTTTGTGCAAACACTATCGAACCAATTAAACCCCGGAAACCACCAAATAACCATTAACCGCAAGGGCTTACCCGCCGGAAATTATTTGGTTGTAACCAGCACACCCAAAGGCAATATTACCCGCCAATTAATAATACAATAAGATATTTAATATAATTGGTAGCTTGAGCCAAAACTTAGTTAATTGATAAAAAGAGACGCGATAGTTGCTATTGCGTCTCTTTTTATTTTTTAACCTCTACTTTTGAAGTAACAAACTTGCTTTGTAGTTGAATTGAGTTCTTCGTTCTTCCCTCGTTACATTTCTGGAGGTAAAACCGAATTAAAATGGTATTTTTGCCGGAAGTTTTATTATTGGTTTTGCTTGTATTGCCGCATAATCTGCTAAAATTGCCAATAATAGAATAAACTTAACTTAACACAGTTAAACCGAAAAAAATAAATGAGCCAGTTACTTTTACAAGCCCAAAACGGTATTTTGCAAATAACCATTAACCGCGAATCCAAACTGAACGCCTTAAACACCGCTTTAATTGCCGAATTTGAAGAAGTACTTCAACAATATAGAGACGATTCAAGTATATTTGGCCTAATTATTACCGGATCCGGAAGTAAAGCCTTTGCCGCCGGTGCCGATATTGCCGAGTTTGCGCAGTACAACAGCGACGAAGGCAGGCAAATGGCCGCAAAAGGAATGCCCATGTTTAGAGCCATTGAAACCTACCCCAAACCCATAATTGCAGCCGTTAATGGCTTTGCCCTTGGCGGTGGATGCGAGTTGGCAATGGCCTGCCATTTAAGAGTAGCAGCCACTAACGCCCGGTTTGGGCAGCCCGAAGTAAACTTGGGCCTTATACCCGGATACGGCGGAACACAACGGCTACCGCAATTAATTGGCCGCGCCAAAGCCTTAGAGCTAATTATGACTGCCGAACCTATAAAAGCAGACGAAGCCTTACAGTTAGGACTAGTAAATTATGTAGTTGAACCCGACCAACTGCTGCCAAAATGCTACGAACTGCTACAAAAAATTGCTACCAAAGCACCGCGAGCCATCGCACGTGTTATTAGCGCGGTAAATGCTTATTACGATGAAGGCGTTAATGGTTTTGCCACCGAAGTGTACTTGTTTGGCGAGTGTTTTGACGACCAAGACTTTAAAGAAGGAACAACCGCCTTTATTGAAAAACGCAAAGCTAATTTCTCCGGAAAATAACCCCCTTTGCCCCGCCAAATATATAGCTACTACACAAATTATATATAGTGTTGCTCGCCAATTTGTCTTTCCGGATGAAAATAAATTCATTTTAAATGTTCTTTTGCTTTGAAAAACCACCTTTTTTTTTCTAACAAGTTTTATTGCCATTTTAATTGTTTTAGGCTGTTTTGGCCTATTTTAATAGCATTTATTCTTGTTAACATAACAAATTGCAAACCAAAAACGAACGAAACAAGAGATGCAACCCAACAGCCCGATATTGCCCTTTTTGATACATTTGCCCGACAAATTGAACTTAGCCTAAACCAAGGCGACCCAAGCTTTTTCAACGACCACTTTTTGTTAGACAGCCTTATTTCGCCCACTATTTCGCGTTTTTCGGCCCCACACGATTTTCAGGCCGGTTTTATGGCGGGAATGAAAGAGCAAATAGCCGTGGGCGAACAAATTGTAAGCGCTATGGGCATGGAAGGTTATTATAAATTGTTGTGGGTTAAAATTGATACCGCTGCACCAAAAAATACAACGGGTGCAAAAGCACTTTTCCGGATGGTGAACGCCGCTGGTTTAGATTATCATATTTTTAGCCTTCAAAAAAAGCAAAACAAGGATAGTATCATTATTTCTGATTTTACGATTGTACGAGGTGGCGTAGCTTTTAGCGACCTTATTTTGCGCTTATATTTATCCGGATTAACCGAACATTTAGACTCGACTATTGAAAATCAAATGACCGATTTTGAAAAACAATGGCTACAATATCAACCTCAAATTGCCCTGATTGAAAAATCGTTAAACGAAAACAAATATAAACCCAACAAAAAGAAACAGCAAACCATAGCCCTTAAAAACCTAAACGATTTACCGCAACCGTTGCGCAACGATAAATTGGTACTTTTGATGGAGTTAAGTGCTGCTCAGTATTTAGGCGGTAAACAATTAAACGAAACTATTGTTAAATTTAATCAAATTTTTCCGGATGACCCAATTGTGGATTTAGTGGTGCTCGACTATTATTTTGAAACAAACAAACCGTCAAAAACACAGCTAACCGCCATTGATAATATTGAAGCAAAAATTGGAAACGACCCTTACTTAAATATTTTACGCGCAACTATATACACCAAACAAAATAATTATACTATTGCCGACAGCCTATTAACAAAAGCTATAGCACAAGAACCCGATAACGAAGAACCATGGTGGGATTTAATTGAACTGCGCCTGCGTCAAAAACAATTTGAGCAAACAGTAAATTTATTTGCCCCAATGCAAACCCAGTTTAATATTAACCCTGCCGAGTTTTTACTTGCCGATGGCTACGATGCCTTTTTTACTTCAACGCCGTATTTAAACTGGGAAAAAGAACACCCAATACCCGACTCGGTGCGGCAAGTCTTGCAAAAACCTGTTGGCACTTTTAAACTACATGAACAATAAAAATATTATTTATTTGGGCGTTAATTTTACGCCTCTAAATATTGTTGATAACATTTTTAATACTTATTTGTATGGGCGAAACCATTCTTGACATTATAAAATTTATTTTACCGGCAATTGCCGTAATTGTAACAGCTTATTTGGTGTTATCAACTTATTTAAGAAGTCAGTTGCAACAAAAGGCCATTGAGCTAAGTCTTCAACAAAAACAACAAACTTTGCCGCTGCGCCTGCAAGCATACGAGCGCTTAATTTTATTTTTAGAGCGAAACACCATACCTAATTTGGTATCGAGGCAAACCCAGCAAGACACCGTGCCCGAAATGCAAATGATGTTGGTTGCCGGATTGCGCAGCGAGTACGAACATAACCTTACACAACAACTTTACGTGTCAAGCGAGGCTTGGAACATGATACGCGCCGTAACCGAAGATACCATTGGCATTATAAACCGCATTGGCGTAAACCTGCCAAACGAGGCCAACGGCATGGCACTTTGCCGCGCCTTGCTTGAGCATTATGTACAAAACCCACAAGCTATGCCCAATCAGTTTGCTATTGAACAGTTAAAAAGCGAAGCGCGAGGCCTGTTATAATTTGTACGGTGTTTTCAGCTATTTAAACACAGTATTAAGTTAAAAAAGCACTAAGCTTGCAAACAGCCGTTAGCTGCCCATATTAGAAGTCCATTTGTGCAATTTTGCCAAGCCCCCTTGCGCTGTTTCCTTGTATTTGTCCGACAAGTCTTCTCCGGTTCGGCGCATCGTTTCAATTACCTCATCTAAGGTAATGACGGCATTAGCTGCCTGCCGTTTTGCCAATAAATAAGCATTAAACGCTTTAACAACGCCGTTTGCATTGCGCTCAATACAGGGTACTTGTACTAAGCCGTTAACAGGGTCGCAGGTCATGCCTAAATGGTGTTCCATGGCAATTTCGGCAGCGGTGGCAATTTGGTGAATATCGCCCCCTAAACAATAGCTAAACAAGCCCGCCGCCATAGCTGCCGCCGAGCCAACTTCGGCCTGGCAGCCCAATTCGGCACCCGAAATAGAGGCATTGTCTTTAATAATAAACCCAATCATAGCGGCCATAAATAAGCCACGCTGTAAGGTTTTTTCGGCAATTTTACAATCAAGGCGCAAGTACTCTAAGGCGGCAGGTAAAATACCCGCTGCGCCATTTGTTGGAGCAGTTACAACCATTTGTCCGGCAGCATTTTCTTCGGAGGTGGCCAAAGCGTAAGCATTGAGGCGGGCAAAAAGTGCTTCGCCGTATTGTTGTTGCGCCTCGCAAGCCAAGGCATCGGCATACATGTTTTTGGCGCGGCGTTTTACATTTAACCCTCCGGGAAGCACCCCTTCGCGAAGCAAACCGCGTTGTACACTTTGGTGCATTACCGCCATAATTTGATCTATTTTTTCAAATATCTCCGCTTCGGTAAGCCCCGACACAGCTATTTCATTTTCAAGCAAAATGGTTTCAACCGGAATATTTGTTTGCTCGTGGTGGCGCAACAATTCCCAAAAATGATTGTAGGCATATTTTGGCACGGCAGCAACGTTTGAGGTTGATTTTGTACTGCCAGACTCCTCTTTTTCAATAAAACCGCCACCTACGGAATAATAGGTGCTGGTAAAAAGTATTTCGTTGTTATGTAACAAATTAAACGAAAGCGTATTAGGGTGTTTTGAGGTAGGAGTTAAATAGTCGAAATAAATGTTGGAGGCTACAAACGGGATAAAAAATCCGGAAAAAGGCAATTGAAAAACAGTATCCGGATGGTCAAAACAGGTATTTAGTCGGTCAATATTTACGTATTGCGGTGTATCGCCCAGTAAACCGGCCAAAACAGCCCGATGCGTGCCGTGCCCAATGCCGGTATGTGCTAACGAGCCAAATAAATTAACCCGAATTTGTAGTTGTTGTATAGCTTCGGGCGAGGTTTGTTGTTGTAAGTAGTTCTCAACCTCAAGTCTGAACATATTGGCAGCCCGCATTGGGCCAACTGTATGTGAGCTTGAAGGTCCGGGGCCAATTTTAAAAAGTTCAAAAAATGAGGTTCGAATCATGTCAATAATGAAAAAGAGTGCTGTTTGACAAATATATTAACAGCGAAAATTAAATTTGATTGCTAAACTAACATTTTTTTACCTAAATAGTTGATTTGCTTGTTGATTAGTTAAATATATCCGGATGTTTTTTTATTTTTTCAACGCATTTTTGTAGCTAACAAAAACCTCGCCCTATAAAAGAGCGAGGTTGGGTGTTAAACCAGAATCAACGTTTGTTTAGTTTGTATTTTGATTGCTTAGTTTGTTAGTTTAGGTTATTTGTTTACTACCATTTGTTTGCTTTCAACAGTTTGGCCGTCAATAACTAAGCTATAAATATAAGCGCCGTTAGCAAAATTATTGGTGTTTATGTTTACATTGCCAGCACCGTCGGTAATATTTATTTGTTGTAAAGTGCGGCCTGCCATATCGGTAATAACTATTTGGGCATTGGCAGTATTTTTGTCAATTGCGTAGCTAATGCTGGTTACATCTTTGGCAGGGTTTGGGTGGTTTTGGGCTACCGAACCTTTGACAATTTTAGCAACTGGGGCTACTGTGGTTTTGCTGTTTTCTGCTTTTGTTGGGTTGGCAACAGGTGCGGCGGGGGTAATACCTAATTTTGCATTAATGGCAGCTATTTGTTGCTCAAGGGCAGTAACTTTGTTTTCGAGGGCTTGTTTTTGGGTTTCGCTCTCTTTGATGGCTTCAACAAGTACGGGTATTACGGTGCTGTAATTTACGGCCAAATAACCACGTCCATCGTTCATAACGGCTTCGGGCAATACTTTTTGCAAGTCTTGAGCTATGAAACCCAATGTGTTGCCTTCTTGGAATTCGATACGACCAGCAAACTCGTTGGTTTTGTATTGGTAAGACACACCGCTTAGGGCTTTTACTTTATCTAAGGCGCTGCCTATTTGTTGTACATTTTCTTTAAATCTTGCGTCTGAGGCTGTCCAAACGCCACCTGAGCAATAGGTGTTGCCATTTACATCTAGTTTATATAGCGGGGTGTTAAAACCAACTCCAAATTTATCACTGGCTTGATTAGTAGCTACGGTAACTTGGCCTGTAATGCGTGCTGTTCCTACAACATCAAGGGTTTTAGTTGGGGCATCGGTGCCAACACCAAGGCGGCCATTATGTAAATCAACAGCTACACGGGTAGTGCCATTGCTTTTGAAAAACATTCGGTCGTCAGAGTCGCGGTAAAATAAACCATAGTTAGCATAACTTGGCGAGTGGGCGACAATGGCGCGTTCGCTGTTGATAGTGCCGCTTGCGTATATATAGGCCATGGGGGTAGAAGCGTTGCTGTATCTGAGCGAGCCTGTTAAACCAATACTGCCGGCGACATCAAGTTTGTAAGCGGGGCTACTTTTTCCAATACCTACCGAGCCACCTCCATTGGCTATAATAACATTTTTTGAAGAATTGTAGTTTAAACCCAATACGTCGGTAGTTGCGTCAATTTCGTTGCCATCTATTAACATTATTTGTGTGCCGCTCTCAATTTTAACTGCTGCAGTTGACCCGTTATTTTCGGCGCCAACAACATGCAGATTTGTGCTTGGGGCACTGGTGCCAATACCAACCTTGTCGCCTCCATTGGTAAGGTAAACTTTTGCGCCGCCGTCTGTCCATTGGGCAAATAAATTGTTGGTTAAAAAACCGAAAGCAAGAAGTGCTAAAACGAATAAAAAGTTACGTGTAGTCATGATAAAAAATGTGTTTGAGTGTGAGAAAAATATGTTTTTAAAAAAAAGAAATAAAGTAATGAGTGTTGTGATTGGATATTTTATTGAGCTGAGTTTGTGTAGTGATTGAGTTGTTTGTTTTAATAACGATTGAGTTAGTTTTTGCAAGCCGGATATTTTAGTTTTTTTGTTTGAGTGGAGTGATTGAGGTGCTTGAGTTTGTGTAGTGATTGGGTCGTTTGTTTTAATAACGATTATGTTAGTTTTTGCAAGCAGGATATTTTAGTTTTTTTGTTTGAGTGGAGTGATTGAGGTGCTTGAGTTTGTGTAGTGATTGGGTTGTTTGTTTTAATAACGATTATGTTAGTTTTTGCAAGCAGACTTTTTTGAAGTTTTTTTGCGCGTGAGTGTTTGAGTGTTTGCTGAGTGTTTGCTTGTTTGTTTATATAACTTCCGGATATTGTTTTGCAAGCAGGTTGTTTGCCATAAGCAGTTTTTTTATTTGGCTGAATTTATCCGGAAAAATAGTTGAACGAGGTGTGGTGTTCTAAGAGGTTATCCTTATGTAAGTGCTAAAAAAGCTTAATTTACACCTATCGTATGCGCAAAATTTGTATTTTTGCCACCATTCATCCTTAACATATCTTTTTCTGCTCTCCATTGTAGTGCCATGTATTTGCTCATGTTCAAAAAAATATTGGTTAGTTTTTTTCCGGCATTAATCTATACGCTTTGGCCAACTTTACAGCCCAGCATAAATAATAGTGAACATGTTTGTTTTATACATCAGCCATATAGCTCAAATTTAAACAGCAACAACAATAATAGTTCACCTGATTTTGTTTGCCAACCCGATGCCCAATCCATTACATTTAGGTCGCCCGTTGATGGCCCTATTGTCTTAGCTGGTACTTTTGGCGAGCTACGCCCTAACCATTTTCACGCAGGTATTGATATTAAAACTAATAATCAGGAGAACAAACCCATTTACGCCATTGCCGATGGATTTGTTTCGCGCATTGCCGTCTCGGGCAACGGGTACGGCCTTGCTTTGTATATTGACCACCCTAATGGCTACACCAGTGTTTACGCCCATTTAAACGAGTATGCCGGGCAAATTGGCGACTGGGTAAAAAACAAACAATACAGTTTGCAGAAATTTGCCATTGATGTAAAACCAAACCCTAATGAACTGCCCGTACAAGCTGGGCAAATGGTGGCTTTATCCGGAAATACCGGTTCTTCAACCTCGCCACATCTACATTTTGAAATCCGCGATACAAAAACTGAGCACGCCTTAAATCCTTTATTATTTGGGTTTTATGTGCCCGACTCGAGCCAGCCACTTGTTACAGGTTTCGGCGTTTATCCGGTAATTAATGGCAACCAACCCTTAGATTTGAAAATTCAACGCTTTAAACAAGTTGTTACAGGGTCATATATAGCTTCGCAACCGGTTATTTTCCTAAATACCCCAACGGCTGCAATGGCAATAAAAGCTTATGATAAATTAGACGAAGCCCACAACTGGAACGGTGTTTACAGTGTAGAAATGTTTGAAAACAACCAATACGTTTTTGGTTATACGTTTAGCCGGATTCCATTTGAAGAGTCAAGATACATTAACTCTTTAGTTGATTACGAGGCTCAAAAAGATGGTGATGGCTTATTTCAAAAATGCTTTTTAGACCCCGGAAATAATTTGTCGGTTTACCAAAATACGCACAACAAAGGTTTTATTGATTTAAGCGACTTACAAGTACACAATTTATTGTTTTTAGTTAAAGATGTTGCCGGAAACACCAGCACCTTAACCTGCGCCTTGCAATACAACCCCGCACTTCCTCCCCCAATTGTACCACCTAACAACTATCAGCAGTTTTTTGCTTACGATACCTTAAATAAATTTACAACCGATTTAATAGAATTGATTTTTCCGAAAGGCGTGTTTTATACCGATATACCTTTTCAATACAAAATGAGGTACCCAAGTGCTAAAGAAATTGAACCATTATCGCCCGTACATACGGTACACCAGCAAAGTACGCCCGTGCACAGCGCTTTTGATGTAGCTATTAAACCCAATGCAAATATTATTCCCGAACTAATGGATAAAGCACTAATAGTAATGGTAAACCGAAGCGGCAAAAAAAGTTGTGGCGGCAAATGGGATAATGGCTGGCTGCGCGGCAAAGCCAAAGCCTTTGGCGATTTTTATATTGCCTTAGATATAAAAGCCCCAACTATAAACCCTATTAATATAAGCAATGGCAAACGAATGAGCAAGGCAAAACATATATCATTTGGTATTAGCGACAATTTGTCGGGCATTGATACTTATAACGGCTATTTAGATGGTCAATGGGTGCTAATGAGTTACGATGCCAAAACAAGTATTGTGCGCCACTACCTCGACCCCAACCTGCTGCCCGGAGAACACAGTTTTACCCTTGAAGTAACCGATGAGCGGCAAAACAAACAAGTATTTACCGCTAATTTTATAAAATAACGTAATTTTGCGGCTTAATAACGAATATTTTATCCGGAATATTAAGCAATAATCAAAACGGCTTAATTAAAATATATATTAAAACAAACTATTTGTGGAAAAAGGTAATTTTATTGATTACGTAAAAATTTGTTGCCGATCGGGGAAGGGCGGTGCAGGGGCATCGCATTTCAGGCGCGAAAAATTTGTACCCAAAGGTGGCCCCGACGGCGGAGACGGCGGGCGCGGTGGCCATATTATTTTGCGTGGCAATAGCCAATATTGGACACTTATACACCTTAAATTTAGAAAGCATGTATTGGCCGAAAACGGCCAAAACGGTGGTACCAGCAATTGTACCGGCGCCAGTGGTAACGATGTAATTTTAGATGTTCCGCTTGGTACTGTTGCCAAAAATGCCGATTCAATGGAACAAGAAGTAGAAATTTTAGAGCATGGGCAAGAAATCATTTTAGTATCCGGAGGCCGTGGCGGCTTGGGTAATTCTAATTTTGCTACCGCTACCAACCAAGCGCCAATGTATGCGCAACCCGGCGAACCAGGCCGCGAAGAATGGAAAATTTTAGAACTAAAACTTTTGGCCGATGTTGGTTTGGTAGGTTTCCCTAATGCCGGAAAATCAACACTGCTGGCCGCCGTTAGTGCCGCTAAACCCAAAATTGCCGACTACCCTTTTACTACTTTAGTGCCAAATTTAGGTATTGTTTCGTACCGCGATTACCGCTCGTTTGTAATGGCCGATATTCCGGGAATTATTGAAGGCGCACATGCCGGAAAAGGCTTGGGGCACCGCTTTATGCGCCATATTGAACGCAACGCTTTATTGCTTTTTATGATTCCGGCCGATGCCCCGAATATAGCGCATCAATACGAAATTTTGTTGAACGAATGTAGGCAGTACAATTTTGAATTAATGGACAAAAAACGTTTGCTGGCCATAACAAAATGCGACCTTATTGACGACGAACTCGAACAACTCATCCGGAAAGATATAGCAACAACAACAACCGTAGATTTGCCTCCCATGGTTTTTATTTCGTCAGTAACAGGCAAAGGAATCCAAGCCTTGAAAGATTTAATTTGGGAAAACCTAAATAAGTAAAAAATATTAGTAAATTTAGTAAATAACGCTAATGCAAGCGCGTTTTGCCGACTTAGGCCTTGAACTACTTGATTTTCAGCACTCTTTTGTTGTCCATTGCCAAAAATGTAATGGGCGGGCAGTTATAGATAGCGGTAAAAAATTATGTTGTACTAATTGTTTTTATACTCAAAGCCAGCCTAAATGGTTAGGGCGTTATAAATTGTTTGTGTGCCGCAAGTGCGCCAACTGTAATCATATTTTGCATCATACCATTGAAAGCGAACAAAAATGGCCACTTATTCCGGTAACTTGCCCCAACTGTAAACACCACCAATTGTACGAAGCAACTGCCTCGCAAATTGCCTATGCTAAAGGCTTAAAACTCGACCCATATTATGGCTTGCCGTTATGGTACCAAGCCGGATTTAAGAATGAATTATTTTGGGCCTACAACGAGGCGCATTTAAACTATATAGCGCAGTATATTACAGCAAAAGTACGCGAACGAGGAATTGAACCGCGCAATAGCATCCGGAAAAATTCATCTTTAATTAGCAGACTTCCTGAGTTTATAAAAAAATCGGGCAATAGAGCTTCGTTGCTCAAACTCATTGAAAAATTACAACTTAAAGTATAAAATTGCGTTTATTTGATTTTTTTTGTAATTATATGTTGGCTATGTAAAATTACTACATAGTTTGGCCTATATTTGCACAGGAAATTGTTTTTTAATTACCTAACCCACATAAAACTTAAAACAAAATTTATGGCACGCAAAGTATCAATACTGCTCGGTTTGGCAATGTTTTTTCTAATTGCCTTCAAATTGCCAGCCCAAACCCTTAACAAACCCGCTTCAGAGATTGAATTACCCAATACAAAAGGTACAAATCTTAAACTATCTTCCTTGAAGGGTAAATACGTTTTACTTAGTTTTTGGTCAACTTGGTGTGTGGCTTGCAAAGTGATTAAAAACCCCGAATATGTACGCCTTTGGGCAAAATACAAAGATTATAGCTTTGAAAAAGCCAGCGAGTTTACCATATTTAGTGTGGCCTTAGACGAAGATATTGCCAAATGGAAACAAACTATTGCCAGCGACGGCCTAAATTGGCCTTACCATGTGGTGGACAAAGAATCGTATTACTCTTCGCTGTGGTTCGAGTACAATTTGCCCCATATACCCTATAACTATTTAATTGACGAAAAAGGCGTAGTTGTAGGTGTTAATTTAAGTTTTGCCGAAATAGACAAGTTTTTAGATAGCCGGAAAAAATCGAAAAAACCGAATAGTAATCCGGATGACAGCAGTACCAAGCCCAATTCCGGAAATACCGGCAGTGGTAGTGGAACAGGTGGTAACAACAACAACAATAATAATAATCAAACCAAACCCAATACTCCTCAACAGCAACAAATTACGGTTTATAAAATACAGTTAGGCGCATCGGGCAATCCAAATTTGGCCGCTTTCAGCAATTTAACCGACTTGGGCAAACTGACAACCGAAGCCGTAGAAGGCAAAAACTTAAAACGCATATTATTAGGCACCTATACCGAAGCCACCGTAGATGCTAAATTAGCCATAGTAAAACAACGCGGCTATGCTTCGGTCATAAAAGTTGCGCGAAAAGAAAACGTAGATGTATCAACTACACCTCCGGCAGATGGCGGTAAAACTACCACACCAAACTCGCCTACACAAGGCCAAACTACTGAGTCGAAAGTATTGCGCAAAGTATTTAAAATACAGTTAGGCGTTTTTGCCAAACCCGACCTTAGTAAGTTCTCTACCTTAGCAAATATTGGTAAATTTGACACAGAAGAAGCCCCTAATGGTGCAAAACGAGTATTATTAGGCAGTTTCGAGAAAAAAAATGATGCCGAACTTGCCCTCAATCAAGTAAAATCGAAAGGTTTTCAGGGGTTTACCGTTGCCCGCGATGAATATGAGTTGATTACTGCTTTTGCCCCCACACAATTTGGCCAGCGTTACGAACCCGCAAAACCCGATGCACCAGATATTATAAACGTCCGCGATTTAGAGTTTCCAGAAGTTAAGGCTTCGATGGTTGGCAAAATTGCCCCCGATATTAAACTGCCCGACGTAAACGGCAACACACAAGTACTAAGCGCAACCCGCAAAAAATTAACCTTGATTTATTTTTGGGCAAGCTGGAGCGGCCCCTCGCGCAATAACCACGAAGATTTAAATAAAATTTACAAAAAATACAATAAAAAAGGACTTGAAATCTTTGGCGTTTCACTTGACAAAGACCCCAAACGCGCCGCAGCTGCCATTGAAAAAGACAAACTTAGTTGGTCAATTAATGCTAACGATGCCGAGGCCATGAAGTCGAAATTATTAGATAAATACAACGTTGAATATTTGCCAGCCTTGTTTTTGATTGACCAAGATGGTAAAATTGTTGGCGAAAATTTAACTTTTGAACAGTTAGATGCCGAAATTGACGTGCGTATTGGCGAGTAAAATAACCTTGCAATAAAATAAATTTTCCGGATTTAACCTGAGATGTTGAAACTTATCCGGATGTATAGAAGTTAAACGCTATTATATTCCTATAAAAACCTAATTAAAACAAAATATTTAACTAAAATGAGATTAAAGTCTATTCTTTTAATGGTAAGCCTTTGGGCTTTAGGTCTAAATTTTTCCTATGGTCAAGGGTGTAGTGATGCAGGATTTTGTACGCTTAGTAGCTTTAAACCAAATCCTGCTGAAAGTACCAATACTTTGAACAATCAATTTAAAATTGGCATTTTTTTGGGGATGGCAGACTACTCCGTTTCAGTTTATGGTAATTATATCGAATACAATAGACAGTTGGGTCATAAATTAGGACTTGACTTAAAATTGACAACCATGGCGCAAAACGGAAACGAAATCTCTACCTTTGGCCTTGGCGATGCTTTTTTGAACGCAAACTATAAAGCAACCAAAAAATTAACCCTTACTTTAGGGGCTAAAATTCCTTTTTCAAAGGCCAACAAATCGCAAAACAATTTACCGTTGCCAATGGACTACCAAGCCAGTTTAGGCACACTTGATTTAATATTTGGTGTTGGATTCAATACCAAGAAATTACAATTTGTAGCGGCTGTGCAACAACCACTAACTCAAAATGACAACAAGTTTGTAGCTTCTGACTATCCGGATAGCTCAAAATTGAAAGATTTTCAAACGACTAACCAATTTGTGCGAAGTGGAGATGTATTGTTAAGAGTGTCGTACCCTATTTCTATAACTTCTAAGTTTAAACTGACCCCAAGTGTTTTGCCTATATACCATTTAGCAAACGATAAGTACACAGACGAATTGAAGGCTGAAAAAGAAATTGTCGGTTCAAAAGGTTTGACCCTTAACGGTAATCTTTTTTTAGGCTATGAAATTAACAGTAAAAATATAATTCAAATGAACATGGGCATGCCCTTTGTGGTAAGAGATGCGCGACCTGATGGCTTGACAAGAGGGTTTATAGCAAATTTAGAATATGTAATAAAATTTTAGCGGGTAATGCAAACAGTAAGTTTTAATGAACCTTTCGGCAAGGACTTAATTAAAGCTTCACGTTCTACTAAAAATAGTTTTTAATGCTATTCATAATTAAGCTAAAGCTACAAAAATAATCATACAAAGCCCTGCTCAATTTTTTGTTGGGTAGGGCTTTTGTACAAATTTACTATCCTGTTTTTTAATGAAAATTGCCAAAATAATGGTAACTTTGCGCCCCTTATTCAATTATTTTTCTCATTACAAAATAATACACTCATACTGTTAGTTTTATGAAGTACAGCGATTTTAATTATCAACGACCAAATATAGAAGCCACTAGTGCCGAATTTGAAAACCTATTGCAACAATTTGACAAGGCCAGCACCGCCAACGGGCAAAATGAGATTATGCAGCAAATTAATACCTTGCGCAATAATTTCGACACCATGATGAATATGGCTTACATCAACTACTCGAAAGATACCACAAACGAAGCAAACCAAGCCGAACAAGGTTTTTTTGATGAAAATATGCCTATTTACGAAAATTTATGCGCACAATTTTACCGTCAATTGGCTGCCTCGCCGTTTAGAGAAGAACTGTCGGCTTCTTGGGGCGAGCAGTTGTTTAATTTGGCCGAAATGAAGTCGCGTACCTTTAACAGCACCGTTGTTCAGGAAGCCCAAGAAATAAACCGCCTAAACAGCGAATACCTGCGTTTAATAGCCAGTGCCAAAATCAATTTTGAAGGCGAAGAAAGAAACCTGTCGCAGTTGCGCCCCTACGAAATGAGCACCAACCGCGAAACCCGCAAACGAGCCACCGAAGCCCGTTGGCAATTTATTGCCGGTATTGCACCACGCATCGAAGAAATTTACGACCAACAAGTAAAATTGCGCCACAAAATGGCACAAAAATTAGGCTTCAATAATTATGTCGAGATGGGATATTTAGCGATGTGCCGCTCAGAATACAATGCCAATATGGTTGCACAGTATCGGCAACAGGTTTTAGAAGTTGTAGTGCCCATTGCCGCCAAACTACGCCAACGCCAAGCCGATAGACTTGGTCTTGATAAATTAGCTTACTACGATATTGCCTGCAATTTTAATACCGGCAATCCTATGCCCAAAGGTAATCCGGAGTGGATACTATCGCATACCGAGTCAATGTATAACCAGCTTTGCGAACAAACTAACGAGTTTTTTCAGTTTATGAAAAAAAACGAACTTATGGATTTGGTTACACGCAAGGGCAAAGCCGGAGGCGGGTATTGCACCTATATTGCCAACTATGAAGCACCGTTTATTTTCTCGAACTTTAACGGCACCAGCGATGATATTAACGTACTAACGCACGAGGCCGGCCACGCTTTTCAGGTGTATATGAGCCGCCATTTTAGCCTGCCCGAATATCATTTCCCGACCTACGAAGCCTGCGAAATACACTCGATGAGCATGGAATTTATTGCATGGCCTTGGATGCAGCAATTTTTTGATTCCGACACCGAAAAATTCAAATTTGAACACCTGAGCGGTGCTTTGCTATTTTTGCCTTACGGAGTAACCGTTGATGAGTTTCAGCATTATGTATATGAAAACCCTAACGCTACACCCGCCGAACGCAACAAGAAATGGCGTGAGATTGAAAAAAAATACCAGCCATGGGTTAATTATGAAGGTAATGAATTTTTAGAATCCGGAACATTTTGGCTGAAGCAAGCACATATTTTTGGCTCGCCGTTTTATTATATTGATTATACGCTGGCGCAAATTTGTGCCTTCCAATTTTGGCATAAATCGAGGCAAAATTCAGCTCAAGCCCTTGCCGATTATGTTCGTCTTTGCAGCGCAGGCGGTAGCAAACCCTTTTTACAATTAGTAGAATATGCTAATTTACAGTCGCCGTTTGATGCGGGCTGCCTTAAAAATGTATTGACACCTGTATCAACGTATTTAGATACGGTAAATGATGCCGTGCTATAAGAAACAAATAGCATGTTTAAGCGATAGTGATTTGTTGTTTTAGACCGATTGCTGTTTCCTTACATCTCATCCGGATATTTTACCCTGTAAACCTAATATTAGCATCATACTTGTATGAAGAAGTATTAAATTACATAGTTAAATATCCGGATATTTTTATATTATCCGGATAAGTAGTATGCTTATGATCTCAACTAAAACGCATCCATTCACTATCAACCAAATTGACCACATTGCCTTGCAGGTACAAAATGCGGCCAGTTTAGCAGCGTGGTATAAACAATATTTGGGCTTTGAAATTACAACTTACCCTGCCACATGGGGGCACGAGCCTATAATTGTAACACCTCCGGGGCAAAAATCCGGATTAGCCTTGTTTTCAAAGCCTTCAACTGCTGCCGATGAGCATTTGCAACATAATGACTACTTGGCCAATACCTCCGGAAAATTGGCACATTTTGCGTTTAATTTGTCGGTACCAGATTTTTACGCGGCACAAAATTGGTTCAAAATTAAAAAATTGCCCTTTACTTACCAAGACCACCAACACTTACAATCTATATATTTAACTGACCCCGACCAAAACTGTGTTGAACTAACTGCGTCTATACCTTTTAACGGGCCATTTGTAACCAATACACATCTGTTGCCGGGCTTACACGGTAAACCAATTTTAGCCGATATTTGTTATTTGCCCACACAGCAACCCAAGCCTATTATTATTTTTGCGCACGGGTTTAAGGGTTTTAAAGACTGGGGGCATTTTAGCTTGTTATCGCAATATTTTGCGGCATTAGGATTTGTTTTTGTAAAGTTTAACTTTTCGCATAATGGTACAACCCCCGAACAACCCACCGAATTTGCCGACCTAGAAGCTTTTGGCCACAACAATTTTGGCATTGAGTTAGATGATTTGGGCGAAGTAATTAATGCCGTTGCCCTTAGCAAAATTTTACCTGTTAACGAAGCCCAAACCCACAATATTATGCTCATTGGGCATAGCCGGGGCGGGGGCACTGTATTGCTAAAAGCCCACGAAGACCCAAGAGTTAAGGCGGTAGCAACCTGGGCATCGGTGGCTAAATATGGCGAATTTTGGGATGAAGAGACGATGGAAAAATGGCGGCAAGACGGCGTAATGTATATTTATAATGCGCGTACTAAACAAAATATGCCCATGTACTGGTCGTTATACGAGGCGTTTTATGCTAACCCTACCCGTTATGATATACCTATGGCGGCTGCAAATTTGCAAATTCCGGCGTTAATAATACACGGCCAAGCCGATACAACCGTTGAAGTAAGTGCTGCATATAGGTTACAGCAACAAAACAAATTATTTGAGTTGTTTATTTTGCCCAACGGCGACCATACTTTTGAGGGCAAACATCCTTGGGAAAGTATAATTTTACCTCATCAAATGGCGCAAGTGGTGAACCAAACTGCTGCTTTTTTTTACAAAACGCTTAGCTTTTAAAAGGTTAACTCTAAATAAAAAGCAAATAAGCTGGACTATGCTTTTTTTAATCTAAAACGCTACCTGTCTGCTTAAAAAAGCTCTATCTCAAAAACCAATACCGAGTTAGGTTTAATAATATTGTTTACGGCTTTGCCGCCATAAGCTAGCTCTGAAGGAATAATAAAAGTGCCTTTACCGCCCGGTTTTAAAAGTGGTATGCCTTGTTGCCAGCCTACAATTAAATTTTTAAGCGGAAATGTTATGGTTTGACCCCGTGCGTATGACGAGTCGAACTCGCTGCCATCAAGCAGGGTGCCCCGGTAATGAACCTCAACTTTGCTGTTAATAGTTGGATTTGCCCCAACCCCTTCTTTATCAATGCGGTAAACAATACCAGTGGGCGTGTGTTGGTATTTTTTCCATTTCTGGGCTTTTAGGTATTTGGCAATCAGGTCTTGGTCGGCTTTCATTTGTGCCGACATGTTTTCAATTACAATAGATTTTGCCTTTTTATGGCAGGCCGATACCGTAAATAAAGTACAAAGCGTAAACAAAAATAGCAAAGACAATAAAAATAAACGCATAAAATAGTAGTATAATTTAATATGATTACACGAAAGAGCTAAATAATTGCCGAGCAAAGGTACAACTGTTTTATTAAGGGAAGCCATTAGTAAATATTTTTAGGCAGCCTATTTTTTTATTCCGGATAATGACGATGTTATAAGCCTAATCATAATAGATGGAATAACTGTTTTTATCCGGAAAAAATAACTTTAACTTTGCGGTTTCGATAGCCAAAATTTACCGTTTTTTGTATGTTACGTTCTTTATCTTCTGTTTTTATCTGTTTTTTTCTTTGTTTTACGCTTGCAGCCCAAAACAATACGCTTAAAAATAACAATGCCTTATTGTTTATGGGGCCTAAACTTGGCTACACCGAACACCGCGAAGCCCAATTAGTAATAGGTGTAACCGATAAAACGAAAAAAATTGCAGTTAGATTTTGGAAAAAAGACAGTGATGCTAAAAATTATGAAAAAATTATACTTACCGACTGGCCAAACAAGGGCAAAGATGCCCCGGTAAAAATTACCTTCGAAGGGTTGGACATGGCCACAACCTATAATTATGAGATTTGGCTAAATGGCAAAAGGCAAAATTTTTTGTACCCAACACAGTTTACAACCCGAACTTTATGGGAATGGCGTAATCCCGCCCCCGATTTTTCATTTTTAATGGGGTCGTGCGCCTATATTAACGACAGTATTTACGACAGACCGGGCAAACCCTACGGACGAACAACCGAAATTTTTGAAACAATGGCAAAAACGCCTTCCGATTTTATGTTGTGGTTGGGCGATAATGTTTACCTGCGCGAAGTTGATTATAGCTCGGTATGGGGCATTAATTACCGTTATAGGCACAATATGGCCATACCTCAATTACAAGCTTTTTGGGCATCGAGGCCGCATTTTGCTATATGGGATGACCACGATTTTGGCCCAAATGATAGCAATTTAAGCTACGAGTTTAAAGCTACCAGTTTAGAAACATTCAGCAATTACTGGGGCAACAGAACTTACGGTGAACCCAATAACAAAGGTGCATACGGCCAATTTACCTGGAGCGATTGCGCCTTTTTTCTAATAGATGACCGCTATCACCGCGCCTCGGAAAAACTACTTTTCACCGACCCACAAAAACCTATTTAGGTAGTCAACAACTAAACTGGCTAAAAAATGCACTACTTACCTCGAAAGCTAGTTTTAAATTTATTGCCACCGGAAGTCAGGCATTAAACCCCCTTAATAAATTTGAATGTTGGGCGCAATACCCCGAACTTAACGAACTGCTAAATTTTATAACCGCCCAAAAAATAACTGGCGTGGTATTTTTAAGTGGCGACAGGCATTTTACCGAAATTATTAAAATAGACCAGCCTAATGCGTACCCACTTTACGATATTACCAGTTCGCCCTTATCGTCGGGGGTGTATGCAGATGTAGGTAAAGGCATCGAAGGCAATAATCCAAACAGGCTGCCAGGTACGTTATTGGTCGAAAATAATTTTACAAAGCTAACTGTTAGTGGCGACAAAAATAACCGGCAACTAACAATTACCGCCATAGCTGTTAATGGCGACATAAAATGGGAGCAAACTATTTTAGCTAAAGACTTACAATTTGGACAATAATTTTATCTAATAATAGGTAGCCAGATATAAGAACTGACGTTTTTCCGGATAAGCATTGAAAGGAAACTGCCCGGTTGTATTACCGGTCTGCAATACTTCACAATTTGTAATTTGATGGTTGCCAAAGCATTTTATATTTTAATAGCCCTATATTGCCTAAATTTTACTTAATTTTGGGCGAACTTTTAATGCTGCTCCGGAGGTAATACATCCGGATAAAAAATAAAATCCCACTTAATTTCTCAATTATCAATCATTGTATATCGTTTTAGTACGCAAATTTATTGTTTATGTTTATTAATACTTTCTTCAAAACAAATCAATCTCTATTTACAGCTACCATTTTATGTTTGATAGCTATTTTTATAACTGCTTGTGGCGGTGGCAATACTGGCAGCGCGTCAGCAACAAAGGGCGGCAATACCGTTACCATTCACCATTTAGGCGAAATTGAAGGCTTAAACCCCGTTGCCACCTCCGATGCCAACGCCACTTATGTAGAACTTAATATTTTTGCCCAACTGCTAAACACTGATTTTAAAACCCTCAAACCACGCCCCTGGTTGGCTGTTGCCCGCCCCGAAATTAAAGAAATTAATGACGGCGAATACAAAAACGGCATGTCGTTAACTTACGAAATACGCCCCGAAGCTACTTGGGATGATGGCTCGCCGGTTTTAGCCAGCGATTATTTGTTTACGATTAAAGCTGTTAAAAACCCAAAAACCAGTTGCGCCTCGTTGCGCCCATATTTAGAGTTTATAAACGATATTGTGATTGACCCACAGAACCCTAAAAAATTTACCGTCTTTAGCAAACAACGTTATATATTGGCCGAAGAATTTAGCAGCGGTTACGTGCTTCCGGAAAAAATTTATGACCCATCCGGAATTATGAAAAATTATACCATCAAACAGTTAGACGACCCTAAAAGCAAACAAACCCTCGAAAATGACCCCAAAATTAATGAATTTGCAACTGCATTTACAAGCCCAAAATTTATGCGCGAAGATGGGGTAGTAGGTTGCGGCCCTTACAAAAAAGTGGAGTGGGAAACCGGGCAATATCTGATTTTAGAACGCAAAAAAGATTGGTGGGGCGACAAAGTGCCAAACGATGCTGTTTATGCCCACCCCGAACGTATTGTGTATAAACCAATTCCGGATTGGACAACAGCGGTTACCGCGCTCAAAGGCCATGAGTTAGATGTGGCAATATCAATACGGCCCAACGACTTTTTAGAGCTGAAAAACAACGAAACATTCAAACAACACTTCCAAATTCAAGAACCCAATGAGCTTTCGTATGTGTATTTGTCTATGAACCGCAAAAAACCACAATTGGCAGACGCAAAAGTGCGGAAAGCTTTAGCCCATTTAGTTGATAAAAAAGAAATAATTGATAATTTAATGAAAGGTATGGCGCAACCGGTAACCGGCCCAATTAGCCCGTTTAAAGATTATTACGACAAGTCAATTCCCGATGTGCCATTTGATGTTGAAAAAGCAAAAGCCCTATTGGCCGAAGCCGGATGGAAAGACTCTGATGGCAACGGTATAGCCGATAAAATTGTTAACGGCGAAAAAGTAGAAATGAAATTGGAATTTAAATACAACAACGGCAACGATACCCGAAAAAGTATTGGAATTTTAATGAAAGAGAATGCCAAACGCGCCGGAATTGAAATTGAAGTGGTAGGCCGCGAATGGACACTTTATTTAGAAGACATTAAACGCCGCGATTATATGATAGCTTGCCAAGGATGGATTCAAGGACCTTCCTTAGATGATTTAAAACAAATTTGGCATACCGAATCTGACTCGCCAGATGGAAATAACCATGTAGGATTTGGCAACGCCGAATCGGATAAAATAATTGAAGAAATAAGGGTAACCTTAGATGAAACTAAACGCAACGAACTCTACAAAAAAATTCAACAGCTAATTGCTGCCGACCAGCCTTATATTTTTATCTACTCGCCCAAAGGACGCAATGTAGTACACAAACGTTTTACCAACGCCGAACCCTCCATGAACCGCCCTGGTTACGACGAAAAAGGATTTAAACTTGCCACTGCAACACAGTAAATTATACAATTTTGATTAACTTAAAAAAAGTATTTCTTAAGATTGTAGTAGCGTTCAAATAGAATAAAATTTTTATCTCTAATTATACAGCAGTAGTTTGTTATGTTTAAATACCTTTTAAAACGCCTGTTTTTATTTTTACCCACCTTGTTGGTTATTTCGTTAGTGGCTTTTGCCCTTAGTAAATTAGCACCT
Source organism: Sphingobacteriales bacterium (assembly GCA_016706405.1). NCBI lineage: Bacteria > Pseudomonadati > Bacteroidota > Sphingobacteriia > Sphingobacteriales > Sphingobacteriales bacterium. Next base: position 803,192 of record JADJJT010000003.1, on the reverse strand, counting down.
GGCGACCCCGTTGAATTATTGCTAAAAGGGCAGGGTGGTGCCGAAAGTAACCAAGAGGCCAGGTCGGGGCGATATGAGGAAGTAGCTAAGAGATTAAATTTAGACCTTCCTAATTTTTACTGTGCCTTAACTTCCGCCGCTTATCCGGATACCTTACACAAGGTTGCCAAAAAGATTGAGCGCGAAACGTTAAGCAACCTAATTGGGCAGTACGGCAACTGGCCTCAAATAGCCGAATATTATAATGCGCTTCGAAACTTAGAAATTAAAGCCGCCCAACTACCCAATAACCCCGCCGACAGTGCCTTATATACCCAGCGCAACACCTTACTGCGCAACACCAAAGAATTGTTGATTACCCACAAAGATAATTTGCGCAAACTTGGCATTGAAAGTTTACAAACCTTGCTTAATGATACCATAATAACCGATACCCAAACCAAAACTGCAATAAATGAGGTAATACAAGCCAATACCAATATGTTGCAAAAAACAACGCCTCAAAAACATTATTATCCGGCTTTACATTGGTACGGGTTAAATAATCAATATCATAAATGGATTTCGGCGTTTTTTGTAGGTGATTTTGGCACCTCGTACATGGATAGCCGACCCGTTGCCAGCAAAATTTGGGACGCTCTGCGCTGGACACTGCTAATTAATGTTATTTCTATTTTATTGGCCTATCTTATTGCCATACCCATTGGCGTTACAACTGCCATAAAAAAAGACACCGCCTACGACCGCATAGTTACCACCAGCTTGTTTATGTTGTATTCGTTGCCTAATTTTTGGATTGGCACAATGTTAATTGTATTTTTAACAACTGCCGAGTATAGCCCATTTTTAGACTGGTTTCCGACCGGAGGTATTACCGATTTACCTAAATCAACCCCATTTTTTACCAGATTTGCCGATATTTTATACCACCTTATACTGCCTATTTTTTGCGTTACCTATGGCTCGTTTGCTTTTATATCGAGGCAAATGCGCGGCGGCATGCTAACTGTTATCCGGCAAGATTATATTAGAACCGCCTACGCCAAAGGACTTGAGCAAAAGGCAATAACGTGGAAACACGCTTTCCGCAATTCGCTCTTCCCAATCATTACTTTGTTTGCCTATATTTTTCCGGCAGCTATAGCCGGGGCGGTAACCATCGAAGTTATCTATAGTATTCCGGGCATGGGTAAACTTGCCATCGATTCAATTAGTGCCCGCGACTGGCCAGTAGTGTTTACCATTTTAATGTTTGCCGCCATTTTAACCATGATAGGAAATTTAGTAGCCGATATTTTATATGCTTTTGCCGACCCGCGTGTGTCGTATGGCGGGAAAGGAAAATAGACGAACTAATAAGTTTTTTAGTTTTAAAAATTGCCCAATTTATTTTATATATTGTATAATTATGTTCTTCGGAAAAAAACAAACCAAGCGTATCGAGCAAGCCCTGCAGCAACAAAAACCTACTGATCAAAGTTTTGGGGCGAATGTAAAAAGGCAGTTCCGCAAAAATAAATTAGCCGTTTGGTCACTGCGGTTTTTTTATGTGTTAATTTGTATCGCCATTTTTGCCGACTTTATTGCCAACGAGCGTCCTATTATTTGCAAATTAGATGGGCAAATACATTTTCCGGTGCTTAAACAATATGCCGTAAATTTGGGCATAACCGCTTGGGATGAAAAATTTGTTGTAAAGTGCTGGGACGAACATAATTATGACTGGGCTTGGTTTGCCCTTATTCCTTATTCGGCTACCACTTTAGACAAAAAAAACCGCGATTTTGTTAGTCCGTTTGGCAAACAAGACCTAAAATCGTGGCGTTGGCGGCATTGGATAGGCACCGACGAACTTGGGCGCGATGTTGCCGCCGGAATGATTGCAGGCACTCGTATTGCAATGATGGTAGGTATTGTTGCTATGTCTATCGCAACTTTAATTGGGGTAATTTTAGGTGCTATGGCGGGGTATTTTGGCGATACTCGGTTTGCTGTTTCGCGCGTTCGTATAATTTTGACTTTGTTGGGTATATTCATCGGTTTTTTTTATGGCTTTATTGCCCGCGGAAACGCTTTTACCGATGGTTTTTTTAGTGCAATTTTATCCGGATTTTTTATTTTTATTGCTTGTATTGCGCTTGCCAATTTGATTGTCGTTCCGCTAAAAAAAATACCCGTTCTTGCTAAAAAAATACCTATTGCCATCGATATTTTAGTGATGCGCCTCATTGAAGTTTTAAATGCCATCCCCGGATTATTGCTCATTTTGTCTATCGTTGCCTTAACCAAGCCTTCTATTTTTAACGTTATGATTATTATTGGTTTAATTTCGTGGACAAGTATTGCCCGTTTTATGCGTGCCGAATTGCTGCGCGTGCGCAGTTTAGAGTATATAGAAGCGGCGCAGGCAATGGGTTTTCCGGAGTTGCGCATAATTTTGCGCCATGCTATACCCAATGCCTTAACGCCCGTATTAATTACAATTGCTTTTGGTATTGCCTCGGCCATTTTAACCGAAGCATTTTTGTCGTTTTTGGGTATAGGCGTTGCCGCCGAAGAAGTTACATGGGGGTCGTTGTTAAATTTAGCCCGAGCCAATTTTAAAGCATGGTGGTTGGCATTATTCCCCGGATTAGCTATATTTTTTACGGTAACTATTTTTAATCTCATAGGCGAGGGGCTAACCGACGCCCTTGACCCGCGCTTAAAACAATAAAACCTGTTTTTTGCTTATTACTTGCCCGTTTGCCAAATTACAAACCACAACATATTGCCCGCTTTGAATATTAATTTGGTTAGCACTCGGTTTTAGCGGCAAATTAATTTCAAGCAGGTTGTTTGCATTTACTTTACCTACTAATTGCCCCATCGCATTGTATAAGTGCACTATTTTTATTGGGTGTTTGCTGTTTATTTTTACGTACTTATCAGCTAATTGAGTAATTTTAAGCATGTTTTCTGCTGTTGTTTTTGGGTAAACAGCGCCATAACCTACTTCTAAATTTGAGCCGGTGCCCGCTTTTACCAACGGTTTTATGGGCAAAGGCACACCCGCGCCATACTCGTCAGCACCAATATCCGGAAGATTATCGCGGGTATTGCCATCGTAGTCGTTTGTGGTGCTGCCGGGTACAGCCAAACCTTTGTCAATAGCTGGGCTACTGTTGCTTAAATGGTATTGGGCGTTTAAGGCAGGGTCGGTTTCGTAGCCGTTGGTATCGAAGTTTAAAGTTTTCCATTCATTAAAAGTGTAGGCCGGCCAATTGCCATTATACTGAAAACTGGCAGCTCCGGCTTTTTTGAAATATATGTTATTGCTAATTTCAGTATTTCCGGATAAAGAATTTTCGCGCACCTCTGCGGTATAATCTTCATCACCCGTTCCCGATTGGTCAATAAAAATATTGTTAAACACCTTTACGTTATTATTGGCAGGGGTAGCTGTATAGGTGTCGCTTACCCAAATACTTGCTGCTGTAAAATAAAGCGGCGCGTGGTACAATTCCGATTTTGTAATAATTGTGTTGTTATAGGCACTACTGTTTTGCGAACCCCAAAAGCCCAATCCGGCGCCACCGGTATTTACAACCATATTATTGCGCACAATGCAATCAATACAATCGTGGTAATTAGGGTTTGTTTTTGTATCAAACCATTCGGCATCGCAATCAAAGCCTACAAAAATGCCACCTTCGCCAATATCCATTAACAAATTACCTTCAATAAGGGCATTTTTTGCGCCGCCTTTAGCGTATAAACCGTTGGTGCTAATATTGTAAAAATAACTATTCCGTACAATCATATTGCTGCCGTTTACGTTGTCTATACCTTCGGCATTAGGGCCTCCGTTTTGCGGTAAATTACTGGGGCCAATCCCCGAGTTGTAAATGGTGCAATTTAAGATGTGGATTTGGTCGCAGCCGGGGGTAATTTTAAGGCAGTCGCGCCCTGTGTCGTGTATCACGCAATTCCGGATAGTAATATTGCGCACCCCATATTGTACACCTAAGCCCCAGTCCCAGTTGGTTTCAAATTTAATACCATAATAATAACCACCTACAATTTCGAGGTTTTCAAGCAATCCGCCTTGCACATCGGGTTCGTTGTACCATATACACGATGAAGCGTCTTCAATATCAGTTGGGGCGGTAATCACAGCCCATTCTCCGGGATAACTTTTTATGGTAATATTGTTTAGCTCAATTCTAATCTCGTCGCTTTCGTAATTGCCATCGCGCAATTGCAGTTCGTCTCCGGCGGTCATATCTTGCAGCGCTCGTTCAACGTTGCGGTAAGGTTTACTAAGACTGCCATTGCCGGTATTGTCGTTGCCCGATGGCGAGCAGTAATATATTGCACCAAAAGCTTGATGGTTATTGATGCCAACTAAAGTAAGTAAAGAAAATAGTAATAGTATTGGAAGCAGACTATGTTTCATAAATTATGGATAATTGATAATTGAAAATTGTATTTGGTGGTTCTTATTTTTTATAAACCTCTTTTATATGGCCTCCCGAAACTGTGTTGTTGCCATCGTTTAAATCGTTTACTTCGTAAATAAGCTTACAATGTTTGTCAAACGATTCTAAAATAAGGCTTTTATCGGTTGCGGTGGTAACCAAACGAAACAAAGCCCCCTGTGTGCCGTCTGAATTTGGAAAGTACAAATCTAAAGCGTTTGGTTCTAAGGTGGCATATTGCCATTTGCAGTAAAAGTACTGCCGTCAATAGAGGAAGAGGTAAAACTGCCCTCATTTGTTTTACTACCTTCATTAAAGGTGATAAACATTTGACCATCTCCTTCAATTTTTCCGGATTGAACATGGCCATCTGCAAATTTTAACTCAACCGAACTATATTCAAGTATCCATTTACCTAAAAATGGCAGTTTTGTAGATGGTTGTGGTTCGTCGGGGTCGGTACTGTTTTTTTCGCAGGCAAATAAGGCAAAACAAATTAAAAATAAGGGCAATAAAAAATTACTACGTGCAAACATATTACGTTTTTTGGGAGTGGAAATAATACAAATGATTGACAACACAAAAATAGGTTCACGTCCACACCTTATCCAAAGAAAAAAAATGCAAAAAATAGCGTAAAACAAGCCCCTGTTTACACGTTAAACCTATACGGTGTAAGGCTCTTGAGCTGAAAACTACTCATTGAAAAACAGAAGTTTCTATTTTGTAATTTGCTTTATAAGAACTAAGTTTTGCTTACCATATTGTTACCGGAATCGTTTTTTTAGCCTTATTTGTGTATAAGGTTATATAATGTACGCCCTTTGCCCAATCGCAGGTGGTAATTGGTATGTTGTATTGCCCACTGCCCGAACTTGTTTGCCATAGTTGTTGTTGCTGGCCATTGCCCGATGTTGCAATTACTTTTGCTTGCTTATTGTTTTCGGGTAAACGAATCGAGAGGGTAAACTGCCCGTTATTATTGCTAACCAAATTAGGGTAAGCTTTTAACTCAATATTTGGTGCGGGGGTATTAAGTGGCGGTTTTACACCCACATTCCAGTCGGCGGGGGTATTAGCACTATAAACGCCATTGCCATGCGTGCCAACCACAATCAGGCTGTCCACAGAGCGGCTGTCAATCATTTCAACAACAGTTTGACCTATACTTTCAGAGGCCAGGTGTTGCCATTCGGTATTAAGGCCATCAAGCGTGTTAGTGTAGTACAAACCAACGCTGGTGCCCAAAAAATAAGCACTGCTATCTGCACCAAGCGGCATAACATGAAGCCAGCGCAGCGAGGGGCCGGCCCCTGTGCCTACGCTATTCGACTCTAAATTGCCAGCTACTTTATCCCATGTTTCGCCGCCATTTTCTGAGTAAAACAAGCTATAAACGCCGTAGTTCGAGAAAACTACAAATACTTTATCGGCATCGCGGGGGTCGGTGGCTACACAACTTACGTTGCCCTTTTGTGGAAAGGCCGTACCGGTAATTTCGACCATTTTAGGCAAGCCCGACAGCGCATTATCAACCCTATAAACGCGCCTACCACCTGATGCCGGCGTAAAACTATCAACGCCGGTGCCAATATATAAACGGTGAGCAGGTTTGGTGCTGCAAGTAATAGCCGATATCCGGGTGTTGGCAAAACCAATAGTATCGGGCAAATTACCCCAGTTTAAAGCTGTTGAGTCGAATTTGTTGTTAAACGGAATAACATCAGTGCCGTAGTTTACCCAAATCCGGTGAGCCGTAGGTACGTATAAAACTTCATTTTTTACCGGATCCATCATAAAAGGATTAATAAATAAATAATCCTCTTCTGCGGGGCCAATGGGGTCAACCCTTACAAAATCGGTCATATTGCCGGCTTCATCTAATTTAATTTTAATAATTTTGCCGCCATTGGTCGAAAAATAAAAATATTGCCCATTGTCTGGAACAAAACACCAGGCGCCGTCGTAGTTAAACGACAAAGGCCAATAAAAGGTAGGGTCGGCGCTGCCGGTGTAGCGGGTGCCGTTATCTTGCAAGCCACCTATAATTATATTGTTAGGTATGGCATGGTTAATAGCTACAGTATAAAATTGAGTGGTTATATAGCCATTGTTAATATTGTCCCATTCAACGGTATCGGCAAAAAAGTTGTTAGTGCGATAAAGGCCACCATCGTTGCCATTTATCAGTGTGTTTGGCTCGTTTGGATGAAATAATACCACGTGTTGGTCGGGGTGGTGGTTCTCCCACGATAAAAATAGGGGCAAATCAGTTGATTCGCCATAGCCGCCCAGAATGCGGGAATTATTTGGGGTAGTAAACCCATCAGTTGAGCGGTAAAGGTTAGTACCGCCAATAACAATCACATTGGGATCGTGGGGGCTAACAGCAATTAATAAATTATAGCCGCCTTGTACGTTAAAATCGTCAAATCGGTAAGGACCAACGTATAAATTATCGGATAAGTTTTGCCACGAGCCACCTGCTCCGCTTCCGTTTCCGGATAAATAGGTGTATTTCCAAAGGCTGTTTTGCTCTGGCTCAAACCTATAATTGTAGGTTGTTTTGCCGCCTCCGGGAGTTACACCCAAAAAATAAACATCGTTGGGGTTTTGAGGGCTATAAGCCATGGTAATACGGTTATAAGCTGCCGAAAAATCGGTGGGGGTAATTTTTGTCCAAGTAGTGCCATCGGGGCTTCGCCAAATACCTTTTTCGGTTGCATCATCGCTAAGTGTGGCATAAACAGCCCCTTGCGGCGTACAAATTACCTCGGCAAAATAGGCAGTACTTGCACCTTTGCCTAATACTTTTGTAAAGGTTTGCCCTCCGTTTATACTCCGGTAAATTCCGCCATAGGTGGTAGAGGCGTAAACCACGTCCAACGAGTCCGGAGCTGATACGTCAACAGCCAAACTCCAAACTAAATCCCAAGTAAGGTCAAAAGTTTCAATACTGGCCGATGCCGTTGTTTTTAACGACTCCCAGGTAATGCCGCCATCGATGCTTTTATACATACCATTGCCCAAATAATAAGCACCTACATCGCCGGCCGAGTTGCCGTAGGCTTCGCCGGTGCCGCAGTACCAAGTATTAGTATGTCCGGGCCTAGTGTCTTGTACCAAACAAGTAATTCCCGGATAAGAGTCCGTGCCGTAAACTTTTGTCCACGAATTGCCCGCGTCTTCGCTGCGCCATATCCCACCCGATACACTTCCGGCCAACATAATATTAGGGTCAGTTACATCGAGGGCTAATGCACGGGTGCGCCCACCTATATTGTGCGGCCCGCGCGACAACCATTCTAAGGTGTCAATACCCGAAGCTGTTTTGTTAGAACGATTTTGTTGTTTTTGTTTTAAAGCTTGTACAAAAGCAATTTCTTGTGTGCGTATGCCTGTCGGAATTTTTCCGGTATTGGGGTCGGCAGTGCGCCGGTGTTCCCAAGTAAAACGGGCAAATTTATCTTCTTTGTTGCCAACGCCCAAAGCCGCACCTGTTGTTTGGTAGGTACTGGGTTTTAATGAGGATAACGAGATTGAGTTTTGTACTAACCAGTTTATACCTGTTGCTGCAAAAATGGCAATAGGTATAAGTAGGGCCAATAAAAACCAGTTCTTTTTAGTTGATTTAGGTAAAAGTGAAGGCATAATTTTCGTTTAGAGATGATTAGTTGGATAAATGAAGTGCGAAAATTAGCAAATACTATTTATTATCGGGCTATTTTTTCCGGAATTAGGCTTAAAAACACCTTAAAAATGACTACGAAGTCCATTGGTTGTTAATAATGCCAACTAAGTAATATTGATTTTCATATAGTTCAAAAACCAAACAAATACTTTGCCAGTCCATGCCGCCATATTTTTCCGAGCCATCCATATAATATTCAACTTGAAGTGTGTTAGGGTAAATTTTATTTCGATTATTGATGCTGTTACCCGTGCCAATAACCTCGTTATAACCAATTTTAGTGGCGTTACGGTAAAAATCTTTCCGGATAAGGTGTTTGGAAAAATAGTCGTTAATAGTAAATTTCATAGGTTCGCCACTGCCATCGTAGTAGCCCCACTGATATTTACGAGGTTCGCTTGCGGCACGTGCTAACTGTTGCCCCGAAATAACAATATCGTTTTTTAAATCAACATGAGCATAAGGCGAAAAACGCAGGCCTTTTTGCGGATGAATATAAGGTTCTAATTTTTGGTAGTCGTGTTTTACTAATAACGACAGGGCTTCGTTGGCACGGCGGGTAATGACTTGTTTTATTTCGGCTGGGGTTAGTTGCGCGGTGGGTTTTTGTAATAAAACTGTTTCGGGTTTAGGCGGGGGCAATGCCTTGTTTGCTGGTGTTGCATTGGTGTCGGCATTATTGGCAGTATTGGTACTGACGTTTGGTGTGGTTGGTGCCACGTTGTTGTTGGTATTGGCAGGTGTTTTGGGCTGCTTGTTGCAGGCAATTAAACTTAGAGCAATTAAACAAATGCTTAAAACGTGGCGGAATTGAAGGCGCATAGTATGGTTGGAGATTAAGGATTGTTGGTGAAAAATAAATATCATACAGACTTAGAGGTTAAATTAGTATTTAGGTAAAAAAGTTCAATTCAAAATTACTGTTTAATCTTCAAAAGATTGTGGCAAAACCAAGTTTGTCAAATTATAAAGCAGCATATAATCAAGGCCGTTGTATTGTCCGGGTACTTTGGGCGGTATTTGCCCAAACTGGTGTGCCTTGCTACTGCCCCAACGACTTGGAGCTGCCCAGCCATTGGGGCCTATTTCGTCGGTATCTATGCTTGGGCTTAGATAATATTGCATCGTATTATTTTGAGTTTCCATGAAGTTAAACGGGCCTTGTGCAGGGGCGGTATTTAATAGTTGCTTAATTTCATTAATTTGTTTTGTTGAAAAGGCTTTTTTGTGATTTTTTTCGTTTTGTTCGCCATGCACCAACCAATAACTAAGCGCATATACTGGCCAATTACGGGCAAAGGCAAATTTTACAAACGCTTTTGGATTGCGGTTGTTTATTTGTGGTGATATACCACTTGCCGCAGCTATTGCTGTTTTCATGTGGCAATTATAGGTGCTCAAGCAAAGCCTATTGTTTGTTAATTGCCAGCCGCATTGCCCTTGACATGGAATATTGCGTGTAGTGTCGCCAACAATAAAATCGGCAGCTTTTACTATGGCATAACCAAACCCATAAAAATTGCCCCAATGTTGGCATTGCTGCCCCGTTACTGGGTTATAAGCAGGCCCATGGTTTAATATTCCGCAACCTTCGGCAGGACAGGCATTTAACCAATATTGCCGAAGTGCCTGGGCAATTTGTTTTGTTTTGTGCCTAATTTGAGTTTCGTTTGGCAAACAAGCTTTTATGATAGCTAAACCATGAAGCAAATGAATGGTTTGGTCGAGCGAGGTGTAAAAGCAATACGACGGAGCTTGGCCACAATGAGGGTTTTGGCTGGGGTTTTGTTCGTCCAAATAAACACAGGGCGGATGCCCACAATGCCCCGCAGTCGCTTACGATAAATATACCCGATGATTTTGTAAGAGATAGAGCGGTATCCGGTAAAAAATGTTGGGTAAAATAGTTAGGTTGCCCATTTTCTCCGGATAGATAAGATACGTCATCCCGAATAAAAAAACCGTTAATTTCGCCTTTTGGCTCACCAAAATATTGCTCTGCTTTTTCATCTAATCTATAATAGGCATCTAAGGCTAAATTAAGCTCGTGCAGGGTAGCCGCACATTGTTTTGCCTTATTATTTTGCTGATATAAACGTGCTTCGGTAGCCAACACTGCCCAGTAAGTGCCTAAATTAACTTCCGTATCGGCCCAACGGACAGCCGTATTATAGCCATCAAAACTGCGAACATCGGCTGGCAAACAATATCCACCCGCTTCCCAAGGCCAAATTTTTAAGTCGGTGCTATCGGGAACAAATACAAAATAACGCAAGAATCGTTCGCGGTAATTCTCGTATTTCAATTGATTTATCTTGGGTGTTTGCGCTTTTGCCCACAGTATTAAAAATAAAGAAAAATAAGCTACCAAACCAAACCTGAGGTAATTCTTTTGTAAATGACAAGACAACATAAACCCAAAATTAGATACTTTTTATTAGTTGAGGCTAAAAAAATAACAACAGCAACTGAATTTAAAACGAACAACAAACCATGCAATTTATCCGGAACAAAATACGCACTGAAATTAATAAATTTAAACTACCCACCAATAACCAGGCAAATTTCATACCTTTGCCTTTCCTAAATAAACAAGCATACACTATTTGTTATGTTGCCAGCTTATAAATTTACAGCTCAATACGCCCAAAACTTAGACGAAGCCGACGCACTGCACAATTACGCCAAATTATTTCATATACCCAAGCAGCCGAATGGCAATTTGGTGCATTATTTTTGTGGCAACTCATTAGGATTACAACCCGTTACCACCCGCGAATATATTGCAGATGAGCTTACTGATTGGGCAAATTTAGGTGTTGAAGGCCATTTTGAAGGTAAAAATCCATGGTTTTATTACCATCATTTTTTAACCCAGGCTACTGCAAACTTAGTGGGTGCAAAACCTCACGAGGTGGTAGTAATGAACGCCTTAACCGTAAATTTACATTTGTTGATGGCCAGTTTTTACCGCCCAACACCCCAGCGATATAAAATTATTATTGAGTCGCCCGCCTTCCCTTCCGATAAATATGCCGTTGCCAGCCAGGCAGCCTTTCATGGTTTTGACCCCCATGATGCCGTTATAGAAATACAACCCCTGCCCGGAGAAAACACACTTACAACCCAACAAATTTGTGCTACTATCAATCAACATAAAGATACGGTGGCCTTAGTATTGTTTGGTGCTGTTAATTATTATACAGGGCAATGGTTTGAGATGGAAAAAATTACGCAGGCTGCCCACGCAGCAGGGGCTTATGCCGGATGGGATTGCGCCCACGCTACAGGAAATGTACCACTTTTGTTAAACCAATGGGGTGTAGATTTTGCCGCTTGGTGTGGTTACAAATACTTAAACAGTGGACCCGGAGGCGTTAGCGGCGTTTTTGTTCACGAAAAACATGGCTTAAACACACAAAATCCCTTGCCCCGCTTTGCCGGATGGTGGGGAAACGATGAAAAGCAACGCTTTACCATGCCCCCAAACTTTGAACCCCAAGCCGGTGCCGCCGGATGGCAATTAAGCAATGCCCCAGTTTTGCCCATGGCTGCTCACCGCGCCGCCCTCGAAATTTTTGACCGCGCGGGCATCGAAAACCTACGAACAAAAAGTATTCAACTAACAAATTATTTAGACTTTTGTATTGCTCAAATTAACGCCCAGTACCCAAGTAATTTGCCGCCGCCTTTACAAATAATAACCCCCAATGATACTGCACAACGAGGCTGCCAACTGTCAATACTAACACAACCTGACTATGGCCGCCAACTATTCGATTACCTAACCCAACAAGGCATAATTGCCGATTGGCGACAACCAAATGTAATTCGGGTTGCACCAGTACCACTTTACAATACTTTTGCCGATGTTTATGCCTTGGCAAATGCTTTGCAAAACGGGCTACGCCAATTCCATAAAACCATTTAATTTAGTTTGCCGCAATTGTTTCCATACCGTCCCTTGTTAGCTATTGTATGTTTACTATTAGTATTGGGCAGCAGTTTGGCCTATTATAGCGTAATAAATTACAATATAGCTGTGTATAAAAACAGTTGGCAAAGACGGGCTTACTATTACGATATTGGCAACCACAAAGAAAAAGAGAAAAAAAAAGGCAGCTTAAAAGTAAATACCCCGACCGGCATATTTGCCTAACTTTACCAGTTACGTATCCGGTAAATTTTGAAATTTATTATCAGGGTAAACTCTACGATGTTGAATACAGGCAACAAGCCGGCGATAGCATAACCTACCATTTATGGCACGATGCCGAAGAACAAGCCTATTTAGAAAAAGAGACCAATTCTTTTGCTCCTTCTAAATCGTCCTCTAAAACTCCGCTATCACACCAAGGGCAAACCCGTGTTTTTCTTCCGGATATGCTTTGGGTTGATGCCTTTTTTTCCGGATACAACTGCTTTAAACCTATAAAGTATCCGGATGATTTAAACCAAATTACTTGTTTTTCCGGATTTTTCCTAAAGGAATTATCGCGCGCACAAACACCACCTTCGCCTCCACCCGAAAATATTAGCTAAAATAGTATTACTACAGCCAAATAAACTTTATTTTACTTTAATCGAGTTTGTTGTAGTTCTTTCGCGTTTTGTTTTCCGTATGCAATAGCATATCTGTTTTAACAAACAGCAATGTAAAGACATCCGGAAATAGACGTGTATTATCTTATTTTATCTAATTCAAAAAAATTATTTATTTCAATGAATAAAAATTATTTCATTAAATTATTTATCATTTGTACGTTGTTTATTTTTTGCTTGCCTACCAAAGCTCAAAATACTTCATCTGACAAGCACGCATCCGATACATCAAAGATGCTAAACGAGGTGGTCATTTCGGGCAATCGTTTTGCCGAGGAACGCCGCAACCTGCCCCAGCAGATTTTGCGTATAGATGCCACCGAAGTAAAAAATACCAATGCACCCACGGCTGCTGAGCTATTGACCGCATCGGGCAAGGTGTTTGTGCAAAAAAGCCAACTTGGGGGCGGAAGCCCTGTTTTGCGTGGCTTTGAAGCGAGCAGAGTTTTACTGGTTTTAGATGGTGTGCGCCTTAATAATGCCATTTACCGCGCCGGCCATTTACAAAACGTATTGCGCATAGACCAAAATCAATTAGACCGCATTGAGGTGGTTTACGGCCCCAGTTCGGTAGCCTACGGTAGCGATGCCTTAGGTGGTGTATTGCATTTTATTACCCGCCGCCCCGCGTTAAACCAAAATGATGGCCTAAAACTCAATGGCCAGGCCTATGCCCGTTACGGAACGGCTGCCAACGAGCTTACAGTAAATGCCAACTTTAATTACGGAGCCAAAAAATGGGCAGGCATTACAAGCGCTACCGTTAGCAGCTTTGACGACTTGCGCCAAGGCAAAAATGCCAATTTTTTATACAAAAATGCCAACGATAGCCTTTGGGCTTGTTATGATTATGCTGCTCGAATTAATGATGTGGATACTACATTGATTAACGATGACCCTTTGCGGCAAATTGCATCCGGATACAAGCAATATAATTTTACGCAAAAATTCCGGATACAGGCCAATGAGCAGATTTCACACAATTTTCAGGTTTATTATAGCACCACTAATAACATACCGCGCTACGACCGCCTAAGCGAACGAAAAGGGGGCCTGCCCCGCCGTGCTGTTTGGTATTACGGACCCGAAAAAGCGCTGCTGGCTAATTACCAATTCAGAGCGGTGCAGGTTGGTTTTGCCGATGAAACTGCATTTACCTTATCATACCAAAACATCAAAGAAAGCAGGCATGACCGCAATTTTAACTCGTCGTTTCAAAATAACAGAAATGAAAACGTGAAAGTAATTTTTGCCGATGCCGATGCTAAAAAAACTTTAGGCACACATACCCTTAGTTTTGGACTTGAAGCCGCTTGGAACGATGTGCGTTCAACTGCTAACAAGGTGCATGTAAAAACCGGCGAAGTACAGCCACAAAGTACCCGTTACCCGTCGGGCGGCAGCCAATACACTTCGGCGGCGGCCTATGCTTTTGACCATTGGCGTTTAAGCGATAACTGGCGTTTACAAGGCGGTCTTAGATACACCATTACCCAAATAAAGGCCAATTTTGACGATACCACTTTTTATAAATTAGATGTGGGTGAGGTAAAACAAAATAATGGCGCGCTTAGTGGTTCGTTGGGTTTGGTGTATAATACCCAAAATGGCTGGCATATTGCCGGACTGTTTTCGACTGGGTTTAGAGTGCCAAATATTGATGATATGGGCAAAGTTTTTGATAGCGAGCCGGGTGCAGTTGTAGTTCCTAATCCGGATATTAAACCCGAATACACTAAAAACTTTGAACTTAACTTGCGTAAAACCATCAACAACAAATTTGATGTCGAAGTTGTAGGATTTTATACTTTGCTCACCAATGCCATTAATACTGCGCCATTTACCTTCAATGGGCAAGATAGTATTATGTACGATGATGTTATGAGTGTGGTAACCGCCAATCAAAACGCGCAAAAGGGTTACGTGTATGGTACCAGTTGGGCTTTGGCTTGGCAGTTTGCTGACCAATGGCGGTTTAATACCATGCTTAGCACCACCTATGGACGGGTAAAACGCAAGGAGGCTACCGATTTTGTGCCACTTGACCACGTTGCACCGTTATTTGGTAAAACCGAAATTAGCTGGAATACACGCGATAAAAAACTTAACACAGCCTTTTATATGCTTTACAACGGATGGAAACATATTGAAGACTATAATCCCTATGGTGAGGACAACGAAGAATCTGCCACCGCCGAGGGTATGCCTGCCTGGATGACGTTTAACTTGCGTGCATCATACCAGTTGTTAAAAGCCTTAGAATTACAAGTAGGCATTGAAAATCTACTCGATACCCGCTACCGCCATTTTGCCTCGGGCATTAGTGCACCCGGACGCAATATAGTGGTATGTTTGCGAACTGACTTTTAAAAAGTATAATAATCGGTTACTAAGTTTTAGTTTTTTAAGATTTAGTAACCGATTCTTTTTTCAAAGTTAATTTATTTTTAACTGAACATACAAAACAATCTTTACAAGGGTATTATACGGATTTATAAGAAGATTATAATTTTGTGGAAGGTTTTGCCTTTAACCCTATTCATTCATCCGGATTTATTAAAGCACAAAAAAAGCAAAACCTCAAATTGCCACTGTTTGAAACTTATGCTGTAAATTTGTTGAACTAAGAAATATTTCGTAAACTATGAACAGATTTACATTAATAGATTATTTGACTTCGAACAGCGACCTTGACAAGGAAACTATTGGACAAATTATTTTAAATTGTAAAAGTTCGACGTTCGCTAAAAATGAATTTCTCTTAAGAGCAGGTGAGTTTTGTAAGCATAGTTTTTTTGTTGAAAGTGGTTTATTGCGGCAATATTCAATAGACGACAAAGGTAAAGAGCACATCATCCAATTTGCACCCGAAAGTTGGTTTGTATCAGACAGAGAGAGTGTTTATTTCAAGCAGCCATCTTCTTTTTTTATACAAGCTATTGAACCGACAACGGTTTACCTACTTGACGAGCAACTTATATTGCAACTTTCAAAGACAAATCAAAGTTTTTTAGAGTTTAACAACAAGCTATTACATAATCATATCAGACATTTACAAAAGAGAATTAATAGCCTTTTAGGGGCAAGTGCCGAAGAACGCTATTTAGATTTTATAAAAATTTATCCCGACCTAACACTTCGCGTGCCACAAATATTAATTGCTTCTTATTTGGGTATTACACCAGAAAGTTTGAGCAGAGTAAGAAAAGATTTGGCAACAAAATATTTCAAAAAATGACTTCTTACCATACATCAATGCACAGTATTTTAAATGCCCATACCTTTGTACCATAATTTTAAAATAATTAAATAATGGCAACAAAATCAGTAGAATTAGTAGCAAGTCCAAGAGAACCACATTTTGTTGGTGATGGATTTAGAGTACACAATTTTATACCAAGTGCTTACAGACTTGATATGCAACGAATGAATCCAATTATTATGATGGATTACAATTCCAAATATTATTTTGAACCAAGCGATATACCAAGAGGTGTTGGCGTTCACCCGCATCGTGGTTTTGAAACGGTAACTATTGCCTACAAAGGCAAAGTAGAGCACCACGATAGTAGCGGAGGTGGCGGTATTATTGGCGAGGGCGATGTGCAATGGATGACCGCCGCAAGTGGTGTTTTGCACAAAGAATTTCACGAAAAAGAATGGAGTAAAAAAGGAGGCGATTTTCAGATGGGTACAACTTTGGGTAAACTTACCAGCCAAAGACAAAATGAGTGTAAGCCAAAATATCAATCATTAGAAAATGCTACAATAAACAGGTATGTTTTGGAGAATAACTTCGGCGAAATTGAAGTTATAGCAGGAAAACACAAAAATGTAAATGGTAGTGCCGCTACTTTTACGCCCTTACATCTTTTAAATGCAAAACTAAAAAAAGGTGCTAATGAAGATTTTACCTTCCCTAAAAACTACAATACAGCTTTGCTTGTAATTGAAGGAAGTATAACCGTAAACAACTCAGAACCAGCACCGGTAAACAATTTTGTATTGATGGCTAATGATGGCGAAGATTTTACAATTCAGGCAACAGAAGATGCTATTGTATTAATTTTAAGTGGAGAACCAATCAACGAACCAATTGCCGCGCACGGACCTTTTGTAATGAATACAAGACAGGAATTGATACAAGCGTTTGACGATTTTAATAAAGGTAAATTTGGCTATTTAGAAGAATAATTATGAAAACAGGAAGATTAGAAGCTTTTAGCGATGGGGTGCTTGCCATTATTATTACAATTATGGTGCTTGAACTAAAAATACCGGAAGGAGTTAGTTTTAAAGCATTACAACCAATGATGCCTATTTTTGTGTCGTACATTTTGAGCTTTATATATGTAGGTATTTACTGGAACAACCATCACCTTTGTAAAAGGGCTCTTATTACATGCCGTTAATAAAGTAAATGGCACTATTTTATGGGCTAACCTAAATTTGCTCTTTTGGCTTTCACTTTTTCCTTTCACAACTGCTTGGATGGGAGAACATGAATTTCAGCCAAACCCGATAGCATTGTATGGTTTTGTTTTATTTATGGCAGCCTTATCATTCAAAATTCTAATTTTTATTATCCTAAAAAGCGAAGGAAAAAACTCAAATTTAGGGAAAGTATATAGTGGCGACAAACGTATAAATAGCTCATTGGTGCTGTATATTTTAGGCATAGCATTATCTTTTTTTCAACCATTAATTAGTTTTGCTCTTTATTTAATCGTCGCTATAATGTGGATAGTGCCAGACAAAAGAATTGAGAAAATTTTAAAAGAATAAAAAATGGAATCATAAAGCATTTACGCCCGAAGGCAATATTGCCGATGAAACTTTACAGCAACGATTTGAAACCAACCTTTTGGCTTTTATGAACTTGGTTGAAGCAGCTAAACATTACCCATGCTTAAAGGAAGCATGGGTAGAGTTTTTAGGTGAAAAAACAGATGCAATGACCGAGCGCACTGAATAAGGCATTTTCCGGATAAATTGACGCCCTGTCCTTTCTCCGGATAAAATTAAGACAACCCACTTCAAAATATATTTACTCCGGATTTATTAACCGCAAAAAAACAAGGCCATAAATCGCCGCTGTTTAAAGTTAATTGCCTAAATTTGTCGAAAATTAACACGCTTAGGAGATGACCTGACGTACGGCTGTCTAAAAACTTTCAAACAATCCGGATAATATTTTAATGTATTTCGTGATTTGAATGCGCCATCTATGAAATCCGCGCTTCAAAAATAGCAGTTTTAAATAGCCATAAATGCACTTTAAGCCCATTAGTTAAAAATATTATTTTTTAATTATTTTGTAAAAAAAAATAACTATTACAAAAAAAAACTCAACCGAACAAATTAAAGTTACTACTTTTAGGCCTTAATGTAAAACCCCATATTGGCAAGTACGCTATACAGGGAAAAAATAAGTTAGTAACCATAAATATATCAATGACAACAAACAGTACAAACAACGAAGCATGGGGCAGCAGGGTAGGGCTGGTGCTGGCCATGGCGGGCAATGCCGTAGGTTTAGGTAATTTTTTACGGTTTCCGGTACAGGCCATACAAAACGGCGGCGGCTCTTTTATTATTCCCTATTTAGTGTGTTTTTTACTAATGGGCATCCCGCTTTTATTTGTCGAATGGAGTATGGGGCGTTACGGCGGTAAACATGGTCACCACAGTACCCCATTTATTTTAGCCGCTATGGGGGGCAAACAACGCTTATGGAAATATATAGGTGTTTTTGGCATTTTTACCAATTTGGCCGTGGCAGCTTACTACTGCTACCTCGAAAGCTGGACACTTGGCTATATTTACCAATCAGTTATGGGCGAGTTTGGCGGCAAAACAGCCGAGCAGGTAGGCACTATGTTTGATGGCTATGTAAGTTTGCACAATATGATGCCTATTATCTTTTGGCTTCTTTGCCTGTTACTTAATACCTATATTTTGTCGCGCGGGTTAAGTGGTGGTGTTGAGGTGGTAGCCCGCATTGGAATGCCTTTGCTCATTATATTTGGCATATTTTTGGCCATTAAGGCCGTTATGCTTACACCCGGCGTAGATGGCGCTGTTAACCCCGGCACCATGGGGCTTAACTTTTTATGGACACCCGACCTTAGTAGTATTTGGAGTCCAAAAGTTTGGTTGGCTGCAGCCGGGCAAATATTTTTTACTTTATCAGTAGGCATGGGAAGTATCCAATGTTATGCCTCGTATGTGCGCGCTAACGACGATATTGCCTTAAACTCAATGAGTGCCGGATGGATGAACGAGTTTGTAGAAGTTGTATTGGGCAGCGCAATTATTATCCCTATATCGGTAGGTTATTTGGGTATTGATAAAGTAATTGAATTAACACAAAACGGCGGCTTAGGTCTTGGTTTTCGCACTTTGCCTTATTTGTTCCAGCAATGGGGGCCATTTTTAGCCTTAATATCAAGTGTTATGTGGTTTGGATTGCTGTTTTTTGCCGGCATAACTTCCTCTTTGGCTATGGGTACACCGTGTATGGGATTTATGCAAGACGAGTTTGGCTGGAAACGCGAACCATCTGCCTGGGCGTTTGGGGCGGTAGTGCTTGTATTGGGCTTGCCCACCGTATTGTTTTTTAACGAAGGCGTTTTTGACGAGTTCGACTATTGGGCCGGAACTGTTTCGTTGGTAGTATTTGCGCTCTTCGAAATCATTTTATTTGCCTGGATATTTGGCATCAATAAAGGTTGGGACGAACTTAACCGCGGAGCCGACATAAAAATTCCCGAAGTTTTTAAAATTGTCATAAAATATATTACACCACTATTTTTATTGGCTGTATTTGTATTTAGCTTGCCCGATCTTTTTAAAAAAATAACCGACTTCTCAAGCCCCTACGTAGTAGCTTCGCGCTTATTATTGCTGGCCGTATTTGTTGGTGTAGCTTATTTAGTGCGCGTTGCTTATTATAAACGACTAAAACAAGGAAGACCTATTACAACAGAATAAAAAGAATAAAATAACAATAATATAAATTATATGAATACATCTGCTTTATTAATGATGCTGTTTTCAATGGGTTTGGTTACGGTTGCTACCGTTTACTTTTTTTATAAAATGTTAGTAACCCCACCCAATCCGGATCATACCCCCGACAGCGAAAAACCCTTTATGGACTTGTCGAAATAATTTAATACTTATTTGCGCTGAATAGGATAAATCCATAATTGAATAAATAAAAATGCCCGCATACAGAACTTGTACTGTATGCGGGTATTGTGTTAATACTTGTTAGTTAGTGGTTGTTTGAGTATAATTGAAGACAAACATGATTTTAGAACTTCGTTTTTTTGTCTCTGTTATCCGGAACTAAATGACCACAAGAGCAAAATTGATTCTAACATAATTTTTTTTCCTCCGGATATTAGATATCAGAAATACCCAACACCTTTGAGAAAAAAATACCGTTATCCGGAAAATATAAAATATTCCACCAGATAACGGTAAACATCTTTAAAAATTAGGGCATCAAACTATTCAGTCACTACATTCTCGCTTTTAGTCGCTTCGCCATTATTAAGTTTGTCTATCTTTTTTTCAAGTTTTTTAACACGTTTCAACAGTTTTTTATACTCTTTACGGCTGGGGGTGTCAAAGCGCGCCCGAATTTCGGAGGCAACTTTCTGAATCTTTTTTTGCAAGCGTTCTTTGGCGGTGGCGGCTTCCTCTTTAAGTTCGGCAACGGCTTCTTCGGGGTTATCGGCAGCTTCTTTAGCTTTGGCACCAAAGGCCTTAGCCTTACCACCAAAAGTACTAACCGAATCTTCAACTCTGTTTTTGGCCAAACTTACCAATTCCATACCAGCCTCCACAATAGTTTTTACCAAACCTTGGGCAGAAGTCCGAAACTCTTCAAATTCTTCTTTCATTTTTTTCGAAGCATCTTTTATGTTTT